>JBAQHS010000001.1:0-17362 GCA_049288455.1 Gaiellaceae bacterium
AGGTCTCGGGCAGGACGAACGCCCGGGGCATCGTCAAGGTGTCGGTCAAGCCGGCCAAGCCCGGGATCCTCCGGTTCCAGCCGCTCGCACTCAAGGGCTGCTCGGTACCACGGATCGGCGTGATCGGTGCATTCACTCCCCCGGTGACCGGCTAGCCGGGGGAGGGTGGCTCAGTGTTCCAACCGGACTCAGTCGTGCTCGTACAGCGGACTCTCGACGAGACCCTGCTGGTAGGCGTAGCGAGCCGCCTCAGTCCGGTTGGAAACACCGAGCTTGCGATAGACGTTCGTGAGATGGAACTTGACGGTCTGCTCGGCGACCCACAGTTCCTTCGCGATCTGATCGTTGGAAAGACCACGTGCGAGCGCCCCAAGGATGACCGCCTCACGCTCGGTGAGACCGGCAGCCTTGGCGGCACCCGCCGCGGTCACATCCGGCAGGCCGACGGTGCTGAAGACGTTGCCCTCGACCGCCTGGCGGAGCGCCCCTGGGAGGTCGACGGGGTTCACGCTCTTTACGATGTAGGCGCTCGCGCCGCGCTTGAGCACGTTCTCGATGAGCTTTTCGTCGGTCGACACCGAGAGCACGACGACCTTCACGGCCGGATGGCGCTTCTTGATCTGGTCGAGGCAGAGGAGACCGTCCATCCCCGGCATGCGCAGGTCGAGCACGACGAGGTCAGGGTTGGTCTGGCCGACGAGCGGCAGGACACGTTCGCCCGTGCTCGCTTCGCCGACGACCTCGAACCCGCCGTCCTCTTCGAGCGCGCGCTTTGTCCCGTCGAGGATCAGACGGTGATCATCCGCGATAACGACTCTCAACATTTTGCGATCCCCATTGAAGCAGCTAGACGGAGGGCCAAAGGCTACGCCCCCTCTTTCGGGGGCGACCTCGAGACCCCTGGGGCGGCCGCATGACGGCCGAGCTCGCCGACCCGTCGTCAGAGCGGCCGAGCGTTCTGCTCGTCGGCCAGAATGCCTCGACGCGCGCCGGCGTGCGTCTGGCGCTCGAGTCGTCGATCGACTGCTACGACGCCCGGACTCCCGCTGAGGCCGCCGCGGTGGCCGCGGTCGCGTTTCCGTCTGTCTGCTTCGTGACGGCCGATCCGGATCACGAGATGGGGATCGTCGCGGAGCTCGCCGCCGCCGTTCCCTACGCCCGGATCGTTGTGCTGACGCCGAAGGTTCGCGAGGACGAGTTGATCGCAGCGGTTCGCGCCGGCGCGGTCGGCTATCTGTCCGACGACGTCGACCCGGGCCGGCTGCCGTTCGTCGTTCGCGGCGTCATGCGAGGCGAGGCCGCGATTCCGCGTGTGCTCGTTTCGCGCCTCGTCGGGGAGTTGCGCGAGCACCGGCAGCGGCGCGTGATCCTCCTCGAGTCACGTGAGGCAGTCGACCTGACCGAGCGGGAGTGGGAGGTCCTCGAACAGTTGCGGCGGCGGGCGACGACGAAAGAGATCGCGAGCACCCTTTCGATCTCGGAAGTGACCGTTCGGCGCCATATCGGCACCCTCGTGAACAAGCTCGGCGTCGGAGACCGCAAGGCCGCGGTCGCCCTCGTCGACAACTGGAGTTTCGTCTAAGACGAACAGCAGGACGGCAGGAGACGCCCTGCTGTCGGTGAACGGGACCGCTATTGGCGGCGGCCGTCGATGAACGACGGCTCAGGCGGTCGCCGCCTTCCTCTACTCGTGCAGGATCTCGATGCCGAGGGCGGTCGCAAAGAGCGCCGCGTTCTCGACGACGTCCGGCGATGGCATTCGCGCACCCCGTAGCGCTTCCGGGCCTCGCACACCGGCCAGGTCGCAGCCGCGGAACTCCACGCGCTCGAGCATGCACGTCGAGAACGTCGCCTCGCGCAGCTCGCAGCGCTCGAAGAGAACATCCTTCAGCGCCGAGCCGTAGAGATCGCATTCGCCCATGCGGCAGTCGCGAAAGACGACCCGCTCGAGCCTCGCATGGCGGATGCCCGCGAGGTCGATCCTGCAGTCGTCGAAGGTGACGTCGCTGATCGTCGCTTCGGCAAGCTCGATCCCCGTGAGGCGGCAGCGCCGCAGTTCGACACGCAGCGCCGACCAGCGCTGCGCCCGCGCGTTCGCCCAGTCGGCGTCGGTCGCAACCGCGTCGACCAGGTCACCGAGCTCGGCGGCGACGGGGGGCTCGTCGTCGGCCAGATCGGGCGGGTAGGGAGCGGCCGGCGGCTTGCTCATCGATCTCGAGAATAGCCGCCTCCCCCGTGGATCCCCCTTGTGGGGGAGAAGCGCGCCTTCGGGCCTGTCGATCCATCCCCCGTGGATGAGTGCTGCGGTAACGCGGGGTCGCCCCTGCTCGATTCGAACGCCTATGACGATGTAGCGAGGCGGTATCGGACACTGGTGGAGCACCTGCCGCTCGTCGTCTACGTCGACGCACTCGACGCTGCGAGCTCGAACATCTTCACAAGTCCACAGGTCGAGTCGCTGCTCGGCTACACGCCGGCCGAATGGCTCGCCGACGCGGACCTCTTCGTGCGGACATTGCATCCGGAGGACCGCGATCGCGTTCTCGCAGCGCACGCGCGGACCCATGCGACGCACGATCCGTTGAGCGTCGAGTATCGCCTGATCGCGAGAGACGGCTCCGTTGTCTGGGTGCGGGACGAGGGCGTGATCGTCTTCGCCGACGACTCGCAGCCGCTCTACCTTCAGGGTTACCTGCTGGACATCACCGCCTAGCGCGAGGCGCAGGCCCAGCTCCGCCAGCTCGCGCTCTACGACGCTCTCACCGGGCTCGCCAACCGCGCGTTCTTCCACGAGCAGTTCCAGCACACGGTTTCTATGCGGAAGGAGCCGAATCTCCAGACGGCTCTCCTCTTCATGGACCTGAACGACTTCAAGAATGTCAACGATCGGTGGGGCCACGACGTCGGCGACCTCGTGCTCGCAACGCTCGGCGCGCGCATCCAGGACACGCTGCGTGCCGGTGATTCGGCTGCACGTCTCGGCGGCGACGAGTTCGCGATCGTCATCCCGTCGATCGCCGAGCCTGCCGAGGCAGTCCGTGTGGCCGATCGCCTGCTCGAGGCGATCCGGGCGCCGATCGAGCTTGCCCGCCGGCAGCTGACGGTCAACGCGAGCATCGGCATCTCGGTCGGTGACCAGGTCGAGACGATGCTGCAGGAGGCTGACGCCGCGATGTACCGCGCGAAGGCCCAGCAGGACGTCGGCTATGCCTTCTACGATCCGGACCTCGACACGGCTGCGGTCCAGCGCTCGAGGCGTGTGATCGAATTGCGTGAAGCCGTCGAGCTCGGGCAGTTCACCCTCGACTACCAGCCGGTGATCGATCTCGAGGCCTACGAGATCGCCGGGTATGAGGCGCTGCTGCGCTGGCAGCACCCCACCGAAGGTGAGGTCGCGCCGCTCGAGTTCATCCCGCTCGCCGAGGAGTCGGGGTTGATCGTTCCGCTCGGTAAGTGGGTGCTCACCGAGGCGTGCCGCTATGGCGCGATGCTCCAGGCTGACATGGGGCGCGAGATCGGGATGGCGGTCAACGTCTCTGCCCGGCAGTTGCAGCATCCGGACTTCGTCAGTCACGTCGAGGAGGCGCTTGCCGAATCAGGCTTCCCGCCGCACTGCCTGACGCTCGAGCTGACGGAAAGCGTTCTCCTTGCCTCCGGCGCGCAGACCGAGGCGCGCCTCGCTGCCCTCAAGACGGCGGGAATCTCCCTCGCGCTCGACGACTTCGGCACGGGCTATGCGTCGCTGTCGTACCTGCAGCGCTTCCCGGTCGACATCGTGAAGATCGACCGGAGCTTCACCGACACGATCGCGAGCGGCAATGCGGATCTCGTTCTCCTGAAGGGCATCGTCGACCTTGGTAACGCACTCGGCCTGAACCTGGTCGCCGAGGGGATCCAGACCCGTGCGCAACACGAAATCGTGCGCGGCCTCGGCTGTCACAGCGCGCAGGGCTTCTACTTCGGCTACCCGACTGCAGACGCGGTTCGCCAGCTCGTCGCGCAGCCCGCGGTCGACATCGCCGCGACAGCCTGACGTTCTCGGCCTCCGCCGGGTCGGCTGCCCTCTCCATGTTTGGCTGCTCTTAGGGCCTCGCCCCAGTGGGCGCCTCGACCACGGTCGACGGCGAAACTTGGGCGAACGCCGAGATTCGGACTAAAGTTGATGGGTCCGTGTGTCGATACGGACGACCATGGCTCGCAGGCTTCCCGCCGTTCCGCGCGGCGCGCGACACCTCGCATGACGGATCGCCCCAATCAGGGCGGCCGCGGCCCAGTCTTCGGGCTCGGCCGGTGGCCGATCCATGCCTATTTCATCGCGTTGGTCGTGCTGTTCGTGGTCGTCGCGGGCGCGGGCGCGCTCTATGTGAAGTCTCAGTCGAGTCACGACGCTCGACGGTCAGCGCAGGCGGACGCTCGGTACGCCGCGGGTAAGGCGGCGAAGCAACTCGATACGTACTTTGCGGCGATCCACGGGTCGGTTGCCGGCCTCGTTGCGAACCCGTTGATCGCGAACAGCCTCACGCATCCAAAGGGCTGCACGCTGTCGTTCTCCGGCGTTGGTGGGCCAGACAGCGGACACCTCGACATCATCGGGGCCGACGGGACCGTGGCCTGCTCCTCACGACCGCACCCACCGGGAGCCCGACTAACCGGCTACGCGGGTTCGCCGTGGCTACGCCGGGCGCTCGCGCATCCGGTGCTGCTCGCCCCGGTCGTGGATGGCGCGACCGGTCTGCCGATGGCGATCAGCGCGATGCCGATCCCCGGTGGAAAGGGTGTTGTTGCCGCCTTCGTGGATTTGACCGCAGCCGGTCCGACGCTCGTATCGCTCCTTGGCGGTGGGCGACCGGTTGAATTCCTTGTCACGACCGGTGATGGGAAGACCATTATCTCCCGCTCGATCCATCCCAAGCGCTCAGTTGGTGAGTCGCTCGAGGCGACAAAAATCCCGCGTAGCGTCAACGGTGGACGCCTGGACGACGTCGACGGCACGTCCAGGTTCTATGCGGAGGCGCCCGTCACGACGCTCGGCTGGCGTTTCTACGCGGGCGAGGACGCGGCGGCGGCATTGAAGGACGGCGCCAATCTCGCCAATCGCGAGCTGGCGATCATCGGTATTGGCCTGCTCGCGCTCCTGACCATGTCGTGGTTTGTGTACCGAAGCCTCGTCCGACCCCTCCGCCGCCTTCGGGCGGCTCTGTCGACCGGCACCGACGAGGTCAGGGCGAGTCACGTGCCTGCGACGGGCCCGCTTGAGATCGCAGATCTGGCCGTGGAGATCAACGGCCTGATCTCTGCGGTGGACAGGGAGCTCGTCGAGCGACAACACGCGGAGGAGAATGCGCTCGCCTCGGAACGCAATTATCGGCTGCTCTTTGAGAGCAACCCACACCCGATGTGGGTCTTCGATGTCGAAACGCTTCGCTTCCTGGCCGTCAACGAAGCAGCAGTTCATAAATACGGATACTCGGCCGACGAGTTTCTCTCGCTGACGATCGCGGACATCCGCCCGGAAGCCGACGTTCCGTTGCTGCGCGCGATCGTCGCCCCGGAGGAGAACGCTGAGAGAGCGAATCTGAGTTTGGCCCGTCAGTGGCGCCACCGTCTCAAGGACGGCACGAGCATCGACGTCGAGGTCACGTCGCACACGCATGAGTTCGAAGGTCGAGCGGCGCGTGTCGTTCTCGCGTTCGACATCAGCGACCGCGTCCGCGGCGAGGCGGCACTGCGCGAGAGCGAAGTGCGGTACCGCGAGCTGTTCGAGAACGCGTCCGACCTGATCGCGACGACTGATCTTGACGGCCGGATCACCGATGCAAACCACGCCTTCATTACGGCGCTCGGGTACGAGTTGAATGAGCTCATCGGCAGGCAGATTCTTGAGCTCGTGCCGACCGAATGGCACGACGAGCTCGCCATCGCCCGGGACGAAAAGGCGAAGGAAGAGCAGGAGGCGACGGTCTACGAGCACGAGTTGGTCGCGCGAGACGGGCACTGCATCCGTGTCGAGGTGGCAAGCCGCCTCATCAAGACCGACGGTGAAGCGGTCGGTGTCGAGGCGATTTGCCGCGACATCAGCGAGCGGAAGCTGCTCGAAGAGCGGCTGCGGCAATCACAGCGACTCGAAGCGGTCGGTCAGCTCGCGGGCGGGGTCGCACACGACTTCAACAACCTCCTGACCGTGATTAGCGGGTACACCGAGGTGGTTCGCAATCGACACGGGAACGCTGATAGCGCGGAGCTCGCTCAGATCGCGGCGGCCGCCGACAGAGCCGCGGGCCTCACCCGACAGCTGCTCGCCTTCAGCCGCCGCCAGGTCCTTCAACCCAAGGTGATCGACCTCAACGAGATCGTCTCCGGTCTCAGCCCGATGTTGACCCGACTCATCAGCGAGCACGTCGAGCTTGTCACCTCCCTCGACGGTCGCCTGGAGCCCGTCCTCGCCGATCCCGGCCAGATCGAGCAGGTCCTGATGAACCTCGTCATCAACGCGCGCGACGCGATGCCGAACGGCGGGAAGCTCACCATCGAGACCTCTACCACCACGCTCGACGAGTCCTACTGCGACGTACACGAGGATGCACGCCCAGGCCCGCACACCGTGCTCGCGGTCACCGACACCGGGGGTGGCATGGATGCCGATACGCTCAAGCGAGTCTTCGAGCCGTTCTTCACGACGAAGGCGCCCGGCAGCGGCACCGGCCTCGGACTGGCAACCGTCCACGGCATCGTCAAGCAAAGCGGCGGCAACATCTGGGTCTACAGCGAGCCCGAGCACGGCACCACGTTCAAGATCTACCTCCCGTCGGTCGCGGCCGAGTTGACGAGCGAGCGCGAAGTCGAACGCGACGCGTCACCGCGCGGAAACGAGACGATTCTCGTCGTCGAAGACCAGGACGCGGTGCGCAACGTTGTCGCGCTCATGCTCGAAAGCAGCGGGTACACGGTGCATGCGGCCGCGTACCCCGCCGACGCCATCCGCCTCGTCGAGCAAGCGGAAGCTCAGATCGACCTGCTGCTCACCGATCTCGTAATGCCCGGGATCGGCGGCCGCGAACTCGCTGCACTCATCCACGAGCATCAGCCCGACATTCGCGTTCTCTACATGTCCGGCTACCCTGACCACGCAACGACCCGAAACGGCAAACGCGACCACGGATCTCCGTACCTCGAGAAGCCGTTCTCGGAGAGTCAACTCACCCAGGCCGTTCGCGCCACCCTCGGCGAAGCGACGAGTCGCTCGAGCGCCTCGACTGCGCCGATCGCACCGCGGTAGCCGGGACACGCCCGGAAGCGGGCGCACTGTGGGTGCCCGGCCTGCAACGCTTATCCTGCTCTTTGCGGAGGATCACGATCACGTGTCTGAGCCCTACATGAAAGTGCTCGAGGCGATTGCCGAGCATCCGTTGTCCACGCGTCAAGGGCTGCGCGATGCGGGAACACCAATCGACGAGAGCGCCCTCCGACAGGCCATTCGGCGAGGTCTCGTCGAAATACACGTCACCGCGGTGACCGCCATCGGCGAAGAGGAGAGGTTCACGCTGACGCGCGCGGGCCTACTCGCCTCCGGGCGCGATCCCGCCGCTGCGTCGTTGCTCGCAGAGCTCGATCAGCTCGAGCGCCAAGAACGTGAGCTCTCGCTGTTTCGCAAGCAGTTGCATGCTCGGCTCGACATCTCGCCGGACAGCGCACTGGAGGCGCGCGAGCGGGAGGTTTCAGCAGAGCGGCAGGAGCTCCATCGCCGCATTGACGAGTTGCGTCGCGAGCTCGGAGCAGCAGGCTACGACGTGGCCGACCCCGGGCCGACAGAGGGCGACTCGGAGCCGGCAGAGGAAGATCCCTAACGAGTCGTCGAGCCCGTCGCTGCGCTACGACGAGGTATCCGCATCGGCCGTTCCCAGCGATTGACCGTGTACTAGCCTCCATCTGTGCTCCCGGCCCATCTGCTCGCGGCCCTCGCACCGCAGAGTCAGCACTATCTGTCGCAGGCGCGGCAGATGCAGGCCCTTTCGTTTGCGGTGCACATCCCGCTCGTGTGTTTTGGGGTCGCGTTCCCTGCGTTGCTCCTCTATGCGGAGTGGCGCTACCTGCGGACGGGCGACGGTGTCTACCGCACGCTTGCGCGCCGGTGGACGCGTGTCATGGCCGCCCTGTTCGCCGCGGGAGTTGTGACGGGGACGATTCTGAGCCTGGAGATGGGCCTCCTCTGGCCGGGGTTCACGGGCACCTTCGGTGGCGTCTTCGGGCTCGGGTTCGCGGTCGAGGGCTTCTCGTTCTTCCTCGAGGCGATCTTCATCGGGATCTACATCTACGGGTGGAGCCGTCTCTCGCCGCGGGCGCATTTCACAAGCGGGATCCCGATCGTGCTGTCCGGCTTCACCGGCTCGCTGATGGTGATCGCCGTCAACGGTTGGATGAACCACCCCACCGGCTTTCGGCTCGTGCACGGCAAGGTCGTCGATGCCCATCCCTTCGCGGCGCTGTTTCGCAACAGCTACTTCTGGCACGAGCTCGTGCACATGTATCTCGCGGCCTACATGGTCACCGGCTTTCTCGTCGCCGGCGCCTATGCGGCGGCGCGGCTGCGCGGTCGGTGGGGCCGCTACGAGCGGAAGGCGCTCGCGATCCCGCTCGCCGTTGCCGTGCTCGCCTCGGTCGCGCAGATCTTCGTCGGGGACTGGAGCGGCCGAACCGTCGCAGCCGGGCAGCCGACGAAGCTCGCCGCCTTCGAAGGTCTCGCGCACACGCGGAGAGGCGCACCCATCCACATCCTCGGCTGGTACAGGCACGGGGAGGTCGAATACGGGATCCCGATCCCGCACTTGCTCTCGCTGCTTGCGTTCCACGACTCGAACGCAACGGTGCAGGGACTTGACGCCGTCCCCGCTGACGACCGGCCGCCGGTGAACGTCGTTCGTCTCGCTTTCCAGGGCATGGTCGGCATCGGGACATTCCTCGCGTTGCTCTCTGTCGTCTATCTCGCGGTGCTCGTCAGACGCAAGCGACTGCCTGAGTCCGTCTGGTTCTACCGAGCGATCGTCGCCGCCGGCCCGCTGGCGCTTGTCGCACTCATCTGCGGCTGGGTTGTCACCGAAGTCGGCCGCCAGCCGTGGGTCGTGTACCGCGTGATGCGTACAGAGGAGGCGGTCACCGGCGCCGGCGGCATCCCCGTTGGCTATGCCACCCTCGTCCTCGTCTATCTCGGGCTGGTGGCCTCTGTCGGCTGGACACTCGTCCGGCTCGCGCGTGCACCGCTCGGAGGGGAGACCTGACGGTGCACCTTTATGCGCTGCCGTTGATCTTCGCGCTCGCCGGGCTTGCGTTCTATGCGGTGCTCGCGGGCGCCGATTTCGGCGCCGGCTTCTGGGAGCTCACCGCCGGGCGCGGGGAGGCTGGGGAGGAGATCCGCGCTCACGTGCACGCGGCCATGGCGCCCGTCTGGGAGGCAAACCACGTCTGGCTGGTCTTCGTGCTCACCGTCGTGTGGACCGCGTACCCGACGGCGTTCGGCTCCATCGCCTCGACGCTCGCGATCCCACTCTTCGTCGCCGGGATCGGAATCGTCCTGCGCGGCGGTGCCTACGCGATGCGCTCCGGCACCTCGTCGGCGCGCGAACGCAGCGCCGTCGACCTGCTGTTCTCGCTCTCGTCGATCCTGACGCCGTTCGCGCTGGGGACGGCGATCGGCGGAATCGCTTCGCAGCGCGTCCCGGTCGGCAACGCCACCGGCAGCCTCGTTCGGAGCTGGCTCAATCCGACGTCGGTGTCGATCGGCATCCTCGCCGTCACGGCTTCCGCCTATTCCGCGGCCGTCTTCCTGAGTGCCGACGCGGCGCGTCGCGGCGAGCGTCGTCTCGCCGAGCGGTTTCGCCTGCGCGCGCTCGGCGCCGGCCTTGTCGCCGGCGCGGTTGCCGTTGCCGGGCTCGTTGTCCTGCATTTCGACGCGGAACGCCTCTTCCACCGCCTCGTCCACGGGCTGGGCCTGGTCGCGCTCCTCGCCTCCCTCGCAGCCGGAGTCGCGACGCTCACACTCGTCTGGCGCCGCCGCTACGAGCCCGCCCGCTACACCTCGGCGCTCGCCGTCGCCGCCACGATCGCGGGCTGGGCGCTCGCGCAGCAGCCGCTCTTCCTTCCCGGGCTCAGCATCAGAGATGCAGCCGCGCCGCACGACACACAGGTCGCGGTCATCGTCGTCGTCCTCGGCGGCGCGGTGATCCTCTTCCCCTCGCTCGCGCTGCTCTTCAAGCTCACCCTGGCCGGCCGCCTTGCCTATGGGGAGGAGGAAGCACAGCTTGTGGTTCCGGCTGCGGGACGAGCCCGGTCGACGACGCGCGTTGCGGTCGGCGCGTTGATCGCAGGGGTCGGCTTCCTCACCATCGCGAACGGCGGCTGGTCGCACGCCGTCGGCGTGGCCTGCCTGCTCGGGTTCGTCGCGTTCGGCTACCGAGCCGCGCTACCGGCCGACACATAGGTCGGATCGTGCCGCCTGAAGCACAAAAGACCAGCAAGTGCGAGTCTTTTGACGATGGACCGAGCCGAGCATTGCGCCAACCGGTCGGTGGAGCTGAGCGCGCCGAAGCTCACCCTCGCACCGTAACGCTTCCGTAGCACGTTTTGTGCTACAGTTGGGACGTGGCTCGGTCGCTGCACGTTCGTCTCGATGACGCTTCAGTAGCGGCCCTCGAGATCGTGCGCGCCGGCGAACTCAGCGACTCGGAAGCGGTACGCACGGCGCTACGAGAGGCAGCGGCTCGTCGGCGGCTCCGGTCAGCCGTCCGAGACGAAGTGCGCGTGCTCGCCGCGGATGAGCACGATCGCGAGGAGATGCGTGTCATCCGTGAGCAGCTGGCAGAGCTCGCGCCAACATCTCGAGACGACTGATGGTCCGCGGCGAGGTCTTCCGGCTCCCGCCGCCGAAGAGCGCGCGTGGACACGAGCAACGAGGCGCCCGCTACGCGGTCGTGGTGCAGGCCGATGAATTCCTCGGTCTGAGCACGCTTCTCGTCTCTCCCGCCTCGACGAGCGCCCGCGCCGCGAGCTTCCGGCCGACGATCACGCTCGCGGGGCAGGAGACGCGTGTGCTCGCGGAACAGACGACCGTCGTCGATCCGGAGAGGCTCGGTCGATCCGCCGGCCGACTCGAGGCGCACGAGCTGCGCGCGATCGATGAGGCGCTCATGCTCGTTCTCGGCCTTTAGGCCGCCGTTCGCGAGATACCCGGAACGCACTCCAAGAAGAAGAATCCCCGCACGGGCGGGGATTCGAAGGTGGAGCTAGGCGGGCTCGAACCGCCGACCTCCTGGGTGCGATCCAGGCGCTCTCCCAACTGAGCTATAGCCCCTAGGCGGCTCCTAGTGTAGCGAGGCACCGAGGATTCATCAGCTTACAAACCCTGACGGAACCTTTACGCCACCGCGGCGTGAGAAGGATCGGGACGGGCATGAACCCCTCTAGACAACTCTGTCAAGTGGAGGGATATCGCATGTCACCACGCAAGAAGCCTCGTACGCGCGCGGTGACGGCCGGACTGCTGGCCGTCGCAGCGCTCGTCATCGGCGCCGTCTTCGGCGGCGTCGGCACGGGTAACGCATCGAGCACCGCTGCACCGACGAACCAGACGCCGCCGACCATCTCGGGCACGACTGAGGTTGGCTCGACGTTGACCGCGACCTCCGGGTCGTGGAACGGCACGACGCCGATCACCTACTCGTACCAGTGGCGCCGCTGCGGCACCGCCGGCGCGAGCTGCTCGAACATCGGCGGAGCGAACTCGTCGACGTACAAGCTTCGGAGCGCCGACCGCGGCACGACGTTGCGTGTGCGGGTGACGGCGAAGAACGCCGACGGCTCGGCTCAGGTTGAGTCGGCGCAGACCGCCGTGATCACCGCCCCGGTCGCACCGCCGCCTCCGGCGGCGACTGGTTGCCCGACCGGGACCGGCACGGCTGACGTCGCCGGCATTTCCTTGCCGGCCCGGCTCCTGATCGACGGCCAGTCGGCATCGCCGACGACCGTGACGCCGTCGACCTCGGACCTCGTGCTTCGGTTCCACGTCTCAGCGTGCGGCGGCCGCCCGGTTCAGGGCGCGCTCGTCTACGCGACGGCAGTTCCGTTCGAGCAGTTCAACGTGCCGCCGGAGGCCGCGACCGGCTCCGACGGTTGGGCGACGCTGACGCTGCACAAGGCCTCGCGGTTCCCCGCGTCGTCGCGGCAGCAGCTGCTCGCCGTGTTCGTCCGTGCACGCAAGAACGGCGAGAACGTGCTGGCCGGCATCTCTGCCCGCCTGCTCGTCTCGTTCCCGGTCAACCTGCGCGGCTAGTACCCGCCAGGTAACACCGAGTTCGCCCGCGCGCACCGCCCGTACGATAGGGCGGTGCGCGCGGTCGTTCTCGACTCGGATGGGCTGCCGGAGCTCGCCGACCTGCCGGAGCCCACGGGTGCCGGCCGGCTCGTGCGCGTCCGCGGCTGCGGTCTTTGCGGCTCGGACGTCGAGAAGCTCGGCCGCGCCGCCTTCGGAACCGTGCTCGGGCATGAAGTCTCCGGCGAGCTCGAGAACGGCGGACGCGTCACGGTCATGCACCGGGTCCCGTGCGGCGTCTGCGAGCGCTGCCTCGCCGGACACCAGTCCACATGCGGCGAGTTTCGCGAGTTGCGGATCTCGCCCGGCGGCTTCGCCGAGCGGATCCACGCGACGCACTGCGTCCCGCTTCCCGACTCGGTCGGCGAGCTCGACGGCATCTGGGTCGAGCCTCTTGCCTGTGTGCTGCGCGCCGCCGAGCTTGTGCCGCGCGGCCGCGTGCTCGTCGTCGGCTGCGGGGCGATCGGGTGGCTGTGGACACAGGTGCTAGTCCTGCGCGGCGATACGGTCGTCGCCGCAGACCCGCGCGCCGACCGGCTTGCTGACGTGCGCGGGCTCGGTGCGGAGGTGGACGACCACCCAGTCGCCGCCGCGGTGTTGACCGCTCCCGCCGGCCTCGACGACGCACTGCAGCGTCTCGAGCCGGGCGGCACGCTGCTCGTGTTCGCAGCGCCCGAGGGTGCCGTGCCCACCTCGCTCGACACCGTCTACCGCAACGAGCTCGAGGTGGTGGGCTCGCGCTCGGCGACACCCGCGTCCTTCCGGCTTGCGATCGACGTGCTGCCGTCGCTCGCCCTGCCGCCGGTCACGACACTGCCGCTCGATCGCTTTCTCGAAGGGGTCGAGCTCTACCGCAGCGGCGAGGCGTTGAAGGTCGTCTACACGCCGTGAAGGCGGCGCTCCTGTACGGCCCCGGCGACCTGCGGATCGAGGAGGTGCCGCGGCCCGAGCCAGGGCCGGGCGACGTCCTCGTCGAGGTCGAGCTTGCGCTCACCGACGGAACCGATCTGAAGACATTCCGCCGCGGGCACCCGCTGCTCGCGCGCTCGTCGCCCGCGCCGTTCGGTCACGAGTTCTGTGGGATCGTCGACGGCAACCGCGTCGTCGCCGCGAACTCCGCGCCGTGTGGCGCGTGCGACGGTTGCGCGCGCGGCGAACAGTGCCGCGAGCTGGTCTTTCTCGCGGGTGCCTATGCGCATTGGATCGTCGTGCCCGAGCGGATCGCCACCGTCAACCTGCACACGGTGCCGCACGGCCTCCAGCCGGAGGTCGCAGCGATGGTCGAGCCGCTCGCGTGCTGCCTCCGCGGCGTCGAGCGCGCGGGGATCGTCGCGGGCGACCACGTCGCGATTCTCGGTGCGGGCCCGATCGGGTTGATGCTCGCAGCGTGTGTCGCAGACGCCGGCGGTTGGCCGGTTGTCGTCGGCGGCCGCCCCGAGCGGCAGGCGCTGATTGACGTGTTCGGCGCGGAGGCGGGGGCCGGAGCCGGCGCCGATGTCGTGATCGAAGCGAGTGGGACGGAGGAGGCATGGTCGGACGCCGTCGCTCTCGTGCGTCCAAGCGGCACGGTCGTCATGTTCGGGGGGCTGCCGCGCGACGCGCGGCCCGCGGTCGACGCGTATCGGCTGCACTACGAGGAGCTGACCATTCGCGGCTCGTTTCATCACACGCCGGCCACGGTGCGCGCGGCGCTCGTGTTCCTCGCGAGCGGTGCCTATCCCTGGGAGCAGCTCGTCACGCATCGAGTTGGGCTCGAGGGCTTGCCTGCGCTCTTCGCCGATCCGCCGCGCGACCTGCTGAAGGCCGCCGTCGTTCCGTGAGGATGCTCTCGGTGCGGGAGCTGAACCGCACGCTCCTCGCGCGCCAGTTGCTGGCCGGTCGCAGGCGAATGCCAGTTGTGCGGGCAGTCGGCCGGCTCGTCGCGCTGCAGGCGCAATATGCACCCTCGCCGTACGTTGCGCTCTGGTCTCGCCTCGAGGGATTCCGGAAGGAGCAGCTGACCCGCACGTTGGTCGATGGAACGGTCGTGAAGGCGGGAGCGCTACGCACGACGTTGCACGTGATGGCAGGAAGCGAGTTCCCGTACTTGATCGCGGCGTACATCGACGCTCAGCGCGGACGCACAGCCGGGCTCGGCGTCGACATCGAGGCACTCCGCGCTGCGGTTCCCCGCGGGCCTCAGTCGAGCCGCGAGCTGAACGAGCTCGCCCATCGCGTGCTCGCGACCGACGATGTGTGGACCGTCGCCTTCGCCTGGCGCGCGCTTCCGTTCGTGCGTACCGCGCCGGTTGGCCCGTGGCCGCACACGAAGGTTCCCCCGAGCGTGCTCTGGCGCGAGCCACTTCCGGACGCGCAGGCAAGTGCGACGCGCGTGGTGCGCCAGTACCTCGCGGCCTACGGACCCGCGTCACGCGACGATATCGCGCAGTACACGTTCTTCAAGTTCCGTCAGATCGATCCGGCGCTCGACGGTCTCCGGGCGTTCGAGGACGAGCAGGGGACGACGCTCTACGACGTCCCACGCGCGCCACTTGCACCGGCCGACGCGCCGGCGCCGGTGCGGTTTCTCCCGGCCTTCGACTCGATCATCCTCGCGCACCGCGACCGCTCACGGATCCTCCCGGACGAATACCGCGATGTCGTCATCAACAAGAAGAACGCAACGACGAAGAACACCTTCACCGTCGACGGGCTCGTCGCCGGCGCTTGGCGCATCGAGAAGGGGAAGCTTGCCCTCGACGCATTTGCGCCGCTGCCGCTGCGCGCGCGCCGCGAGGTGGAAGCCGAGGGCGAGCGTTTGCTCGCGTTCTACCGGTCGTGAGAGACTGCATCGTGTGATCCGGGCTGCCGGAGAAGGTGAGCACCGCTGGTTCCTCGGGGTTCTCTCGACCCACAAGGTAAGCGGAACTGACACTGAGGGTCGCCTCGCGGTGATGGAGATGACGTTTCCGCAGGGCGCGTCACCGCCGCTCCATACCCATCCGCAGGACGAGACCTTCTACGTCCTCGACGGTGAGGTGCTTGCGTGGGAGGGCGACCGCGCTGCAGTGCGTCTCGGCCCGGGAGCGCTGTTGTGCGCGCCGGCCGGCACGCCGCATTCCTTCCGGGTGGAGAGCGAGACCGCGCGGATGCTGATTCTGAGCACGAGCTCGGGGATCGAGGACTTCGTGCGTGACCTGAGCGTGCCGGCCGATGCGCCGACGCTGCCGCCGGCAGGCGCGTGGCGTCCGACGACCGAGGAGCGGACCGTCGCCGAGGCGAAGCACGAGCAGATCTTCATCGGCCCCCCGCCGGGCTAGAGACTTGATGTGAAACGCACGCGCACCCCTGGATGGTGGCTCAGACGCGGCGCATCTCGCCCGGATCGGGCTTGAACGTAGGCACCGCTATGTCCTTCGCCCGACCCGAACGACCTGCTTGGTCTGAGCCATCCCCAGGGGCACGCAGTTCCACATCAAGCCTCTAGAACGCGAAGAGCGTCAGCTCGGGCTCGCGCTCGCCGCGGAGCACGCCGAGGTCGACCTCGACGCAGGCGATCCCGCGGCTTTCGGCGAGCGCGACTGCCTGCGGCTTGATCGACTGCGCGACGAGGAACCCGCGGCACTCGACACGTGACGGGTCGGCGCGGATGCAGTCGAGGTAGCGCGTCAGCTGCTCGACCGCTTCGATCGTGCCGACGCGCTTGATCTCGACCGCGACCCAGCCGTCGGCGTCGTCGCGGCACATCAGGTCGACCGGGCCGACGTCGGTCGGCCACTCGCGCTTCACCAGGCGCAGGCCGGCCTCGATGTGCGTCGGGTCGTCGGCGAGCAGCAGTTGCAGGTCGCGCTCGACGCCGTCCTTCTCGAGCCCGGCCGCCTCGCCCATGTCGTGCGTCACGTCGGAGAGCACCTCGACGAGCTTGATCTCGAGCCGGTCTTCGCTCCGGCCGGCGCGCTTGCGTACGACGATCGTGTCGCCGCCGTCCTCGAAGACGGTGGGCGGCGTCATCCAGTTCAGTGGCTTGTACCCGCCGGCATCGGCGTGCACGAGCACGGAGCCGTCGTCCTTCAGCATCAAGAGGCGCGTCGACTCGGGCAGAAAGGCATTCAGGCGGCCGGAGTAGGCAACCTCGCAGCGGGCGACGATCAGGCGCATCACGGCAACCTACCGTCCCTTTCGGACATGTCCGTGGCTCTGGCGGGTTAGCGGAGACAGGCGACGAGCGTGGCGCGGGCGCGCGTCCGGCCCGGAGGGACGGCGCCCGGATCGTTGCTCCAGCCGATGAACGCGTTGTTCTCGACGAAATACGTGGTCTGGATGAGCGCGACCGAGGCGTGCACGTGGTTCCGTGCGAACCTGAGCTGCTCGGCCTTCAGGAACGCTGTGCCGACCCGCTTTGCGATCTCGGCGCTCTTCTCGAACGCGATGAAGCCGTTATTGAGTGCCTGACTCGGCACGAGCGCGAACGAGAACTGAAGCGCCCCGAGTTGCGGTGATCCCTTCGGCACGACGCGCACCGTGGACTGGTAGGTCAGCAGCTTGTGCTTGGCCAGGCACGTCGCGACACGCGTCGGCGTCGCGGGAGAACGCGTCGCCGCGCCGGAGACGGTGGCGCCGCCAAGCAGCACGATCGCAATGAGGACGCCGGCCTTCACGCGCTGATCATAGGAGGATCGGTGGCGGCCCGAAAACTCGGCAACCTGGTTGAAACCCGAACCAGGTTGCGGGGGCGTTCAACCTGGTTTCACTCTTTGAACCAGGTTGATGAGTTTCGAACCGCCTACGCGCGGCGGATCAGGGTCATGCCGTCGCGGATCGGGAGGAGCACCTGAACCGTCCGCGGGTCCGCCGCCACGTGCTCGTTGAAGGCGACGAGCGGGCCTTCGCCCTCGAGCACTCGGCCGCTCGAGAGGGTGTTGTCGGCAACGATCACGCCGTGCGCAGCGAGCCGCGGCACGACCGTGTCGTAGTAGGCGACGTAGCCCCCCTTGTCGGCATCGATGAAGACGAGATCGAACTCGC
>JBAQHS010000002.1:0-9072 GCA_049288455.1 Gaiellaceae bacterium
GCCGCTCTACCGGCCTAGCGGCGAAGCCGCTCTACCGGCGTAGACGGCGCAGGAGCAGCGAGCCGCCGGCGACAGCCAGCGGCACGACGAGGAACTGCGCCGAGAAGACCGCCAGCACGAGCGTCAACGTGAGCCCGACCATGGCGGCAACGCGCACGCCACCGGCGAGGATCCTGATCGCCGACGAGATCGCAAGGACGTAGACCGCAATGAAGAGCGCCGAGGTGGAACGCACGAGATCTTCGGTGGTGCCGACACCAGCGACGAGGCCGGCGAAGATCGCGATCGCGACGGCGGAGATCACGACGAGCGGCCGCCGGGGCACGCTCCGATGCGCATCCGCGCCGAGCCACCGCGGCAGCTCTCCTTCGACGGCCAGCGAGGCCGCAAGCTTCGCCGCAACCCCGAGGTAGACGTTCATCGTCCCCATCGTGAGCGCCACGGCAAGCACGGCCGTCGCGTCGCGACCGACCCGGCCGAAGCCCACCGAGACGAGGTCCGCGAGGGGAACCCGCGAGTTCGTGCCGACCGTGACGCCGATCGTCGCGATCGCGAGCCCGACGTAGAGCACCGTGACGACGCCGAACGCGAGCGCGATCGCACGTGGCAGCTCGACGTCGGGGTCCCGGAACTCGCCCGCCAGTTGCGCGCCTGCCTCCCAGCCGAGGAAGAGCCAGACGAGGATGTTCGCGGCCGTGCCGACAGCCCACCACCCGTGCGGCGCGAACGGCGTCCAGTTGTCGCCGCCACGCGAGGGGAGCGCAATTGAGATCGCGATCGTCATCACGACGATCAAGACCGACGAAAGGCCGAGCTGGAAGCCGGATGAGACGCGGAGACCGAGGCCGTTCGCGAGCACGACCACGATGAACATCGCGAGCCCGACGGTCGCGGCGACAACCGTCCCCGAACCGGTCAGGTCGGCGACGTAGTAGCCGCCGATCAGCGATACAGCGGGCGCACCGAGCATGACGGCGCCGAGGAACCAGCCGCCTGTGACGGCGGCGGCCGCATCGCCGAATCCCTCGCGAACGTACGCGGAGACGCCGCCCGCCACGGGATGCCTCACGCCGAGCGCGGCGAATGTGATCGCAAGCGGCGCCGAGAGCACGAGCAACGCGCCCCACGCGATCACCGAGGCCGCACCGGCAGCCTGCGCCGCGAGCGCCGGCACAAGCAGCAGACCGGGGCCGATGAGGGCGCCGACGTAGAGCGCCGCACCGCGGACCACACCAAGGCCCTGTGTCTCCGTCGTGGCCGTTACCGTCATCGCGCCGTCACAACGCTCGCCGGACGCGCAAACGTCCCGCGATGAGTTTCTCGGCCGCGTGTCGTCCATTCGCTATGACTGAAACCCGAGGAGGCACCCAATGAGCATCGACAACCGCACCCGCTGGCTCGCGCTGATCATCCTTTGCCTGGGCGATCTGATGATCGTCCTCGACACGACGATCGTGAACGTCGCGTTGCCGTCGATCCGGGCCGACCTCGGGTTCTCGCAGACATCGCTCGCCTGGGTGGTCAACGCATACCTGCTCACCTTCGGCGGCTTTCTCCTGCTCGGCGGCCGTCTCGGTGACATCTTCGGGCACCGGCTGCTCTTCCTGATCGGGATCGCCCTCTTTACGTGTGCCTCGCTCGCCTGCGGCCTGTCGAGCTCGCAGCACCTGCTCGAAGGCGCGCGCGCCGTGCAGGGACTTGGCGGCGCTGTCGTCTCGGCGGTCGCGTTCTCGCTGATCATGGTGATGTTCACGGAGCCGGCCGAGCGTGCGAAAGCAATGGGCGTCTTCGGGTTCGTGCTGGCGGGTGGCGGCAGCATCGGCGTCCTCCTCGGCGGCATCCTCACGAACTCGCTCGACTGGCATTGGATCTTCCTCGTCAACCTGCCGATCGGCGTCGTCGTGTTCGTGCTCTCACTGCGGCTGCTGCCGGGGAATCATGCGCGGCCCGAGAACCGGCGGATCGACGTGGCGGGTGCCGTCACCGTCACGGTCGCGTTGATGCTCGCGGTGTACGCGATCGTGAACGGCAACCAGTCCGGCTGGGGCTCGGGCAAGACGCTCGGGCTCCTCGGAGCCGCGGTCGCCCTGCTTGTGCTCTTCCTCGGCATCGAGTCACGGGTCGACGCCCCGCTGATGCCACTCGGAATCTTCCGGCACCGCAACGTGGCGATCGCGAACGTCACCGGGATCCTCTGGGCCGCTGCGATGTTCGCGTGGTTCTTCCTGTCGGCGCTCTACCTGCAGCTGGTGCTCGGCTACAGCCCGCTGAAGGTCGGCCTGGCGTTCCTGCCGGCGAACCTGATCATGGGAGCGTTCTCACTCGGGCTGTCCGCCAAGCTCGTGATGCGCTTCGGTTTTCGCAAGCCGCTCGCCGTCGGCCTGCTGATCGCCGCCTGCGGCCTCGTGCTGTTCGCGCGCGCTCCCGTCGACGGCACGTTCCTGCGCGACGTGCTGCCGGCGATGACCCTGCTCGGCTTCGGCGCGGGGATCGCGTTCAACCCGATGCTGCTCGCCGCGATGAGCGATGTGAAGCCCGAGGAGTCGGGGCTCGCATCCGGCGTCGTGAACACGGCCTTCATGATGGGCGGTGCGCTCGGGCTCGCGGTGCTCGCGAGCCTCGCCGCGTCCCGCACGTCCCACCTGCGCGCCTCGAACACCGCAATCGGTGCGCTCAACGGCGGCTACCACACAGCATTCATCGCCGGGGCGCTCTTTGCAGTCGCAGCGGCTGCCGTTGGCGGGGTGCTCCTCCGCGATCGGACGGCTCTTGCGGCTCAGTCGCAGCGAGCGGCCGGCAACCTCGCCGCGGCCGAGCTGGACTGATTAGCATGGCCACGATGTCGGCGACGCGCACAACGGGCGATCTCGATCTCCAGCTCGAGCAGCACCGGGTCGAGCTGACGGCGTACTGCTATCGCATGCTGGCCTCGTCGTTCGAGGCGGAGGATGCGGTGCAGGAGACGTTCATTCGCGCCTGGCGCAACCACGATCGCTTCGAGGGCCGCGCGGCGCTGCGCACGTGGCTCTATCGCATCGCGACGAACGTCTGCCTCGACATGCTCACCGGCCGCGAGCGCCGGGCGCGCCCGATGGACTTCGGGCCGGCTTGGGATTCGACCACGCCGCCGGGGGCGACGTTCCCGGAGGTGCCGTGGCTCGAGCCGATCCCCGACGCGCACGTCCTGTCCGCGGCAGCGGACCCCGCCGAGCTGACGGCCGCGCGCGAGACCATCAAGCTTGCCTTTGTCGCCGCGCTGCAACACCTGCCGCCGCGTCAGCGCGCGGTGCTGATCCTGCGTGAGGTGCTGCGGTGGAAGGCGAACGAGGTCGCCGAGCTGCTCGACACGAGCGTCGCGTCGGTGAACAGCTCGCTGCAGCGCGCTCGCGCGACGCTCGACGCGACCGAGGTGGGGGCGGGTGACAGCGTCGAGCCGCTCGACGAGGCGCAGCGCGCGCTGCTCGAGCGCTACGTCGATGCCTTCGAGCGCTACGACATGACTGCACTCACCTCGCTCCTGCATGAAGACGCGACGCAGTCGATGCCGCCGTACAAGCTGTGGCTGCGCGGCCGCGAGGACATTCTCGCCTGGTGGTTCGGCTACGGGATCGGTTGCAAGAACTCGCGCCTCGTTCCGACCGTCGCAAACGGCTCGCCGGCCTTCGGTCAGTACAAGCCGGGCGGCCCGAACGGGACCTACACGCCGTGGGCGTTGCAGGTGCTCGAGCTGTCAGGAGCCGGCATCGCCGAGTTCACGTTTTTCCTCGACACCGACACGCTCTTCCCGTTGTTCGGTCTCCCGCCCCACCTCGACGCCGCCTAGTACGGCGTCGGCGAGGCCGACGAAGTCGAGGAGTTGGCAGAGCTCGAGGGATGCGCGGCGCACGCGCAGGTCGCAGCCTAGGCGTCGCGCGGCGAGCTTCAGGCGCGCGAGCCCGTCGACGGCCGCCGCGTCCGGGACGAGAGAGTCGACGTCGCAGATAACGGACTTCACCCCGGCGCGCACGAGCTCGGCAAGCCGCGCCGCAAGCGCCGGCGCGTCGATCGAGGTCCCCGCCCGGAGGACGGTCGAGCTCGGTTCGATTGCGGTCATCGGACAAAAGACGGCCCGGCAGCAGGAAACTCATCGCGATGAGTTCTGCCCGCCTGCGTCGTCTGGGTTACTGACGACAGTTCCCACCGAAGGAGCAAGAATTGAGAAAGCTATTCGTCACCGAGTTCGTGAGCCTCGACGGTGTGATGGAAGACCCGGGTGGCGCCGAAGGCTACGAGCACGGCGGCTGGAGCTTCCAGTTCACGACGCCCGATTCGATGAAATACAAGCTCGACGAGCTGATGGGGACAGGCGCGATCCTGCTCGGCCGCGTGACGTATGAGGGGTTCGCCAAGGCCTGGCCGTCGGTCAAGGACGAGGTGGGCTTCGCCGAGCAGATGAACGGCCTGCCGAAGTACGTCGTCTCGACGACGCTCGAGACCGCCGACTGGAACAACTCGACGATCATCCGCGGTGATGTCGCCGAAGAGGTCGCGAAGCTGAAGTCCTCAGACGGCGGCGACATCATGGTCGCCGGCAGCCAACAGCTCGTGCGCTTCCTGCTCGAGCACGATCTCGTCGACGAGATCCGGCTGATGGTCTCACCGGTCCTGCTCGGGGCGGGCAAGCGGGTCTTCGACCGTGTCTCCGGGAAGAAGGTGCTCGAACTTGCGGAGTCAACCGCGACCGCGAGCGGGAACCTGCTCCTCACCTATCGGCGCACGGCGGCCTGAGCGCGCGGCCCGCCCTCGCGCCTTGCGCGATCGCACCGCTGCGCCTTCTAAGCTGACGGCAAGCCCCCGTAGCTCAGTGGATAGAGCAGCGGTTTCCTAAACCGCGTGCACAAGTTCGATTCTTGTCGGGGGCATCTGTGTGAGCTGGAGGATGTTTGCTCGCGCTTCTCCGACTGCGGCGTACGATCATCTGGTTGCCGCACGTCACCGAACTGCCGTCGGGCACGGTCACGTTCCTGTTCACGGACGTGGAGGGATCGACAAGGCTCCTGAAGCAGCTCGGTGAGGAATACGGCGACGTTCTCGACGCGCACCAGTCGATTCTGCGGGCCGCATTCGCCGAATCGAACGGTCAGGAGATCGACACTCAGGGCGACTCCTTCTTCGTCGCCTTCAGCCGCGCGAAGGATGCGGTCGCGGCTGCGGTCGAAGGTCAGCGACGGCTAGCGGCCCATCCGTGGCCTGACGAGGCCGAGCTTCGTGTTCGGATGGGAGTGCACACCGGTGAGCCGGTTGTGGGGCCGGAGCGTTACGTCGGTCTTGCTGTGCATCGGGCCGCACGGGTGATGGCAGCCGGCCACGGCGGCCAGATCCTGCTGAGCAGCGTGACGCGAGAGCTCGTCGCGGACGACCTCGGGAGCGGCGTGTCGTTGCGCGACCTCGGCGAGTGTCGGCTCAAGGATCTCGACCGGCCCGAGCGGCTGTTCCAGGTCGTCGGCGAGGGCCTGGCAAGCGAGTTCCCGCCGCTGCGCACGCAGGATGCTCCGACGGCGTACAGCGGTCTCGAGGACGAACTGGCGGTCGCCGCCGAAGCGATCGTCAGGCCTCGCGTTTCCCGGCGCACGCTCTTGGCCGGGTTAGCGATCGGGGTCGTTGCTGCGGCTGCGATCGCAGTTGTCGTGGTTAGCGGCGGCGGCTCGAAGGCGGATCTGCGGATCGAGCCGAACTCGGCAGTCGCGGTTGACCCAGGCACCGGCAAGGTCGTCGCCTCGGTTCCGGTCGGCTCAGGACCTGTGCGCGTAGCTGCCGGGGCGGGAGCACTCTGGGTCGCGAACCAAAACGCCGGAACGGTCTCACGGATCGACCCCGTGACGAAGGCGGTCGTGCAGACGATCGATGTCGGTTCGGGTCCGGCAGGGATCGCAGTAGGTGACGGAGCGGTCTGGGTGGCGAATGCTTCGGACGGGACGCTCTCGCGGATCAACGTCGACACGAACACCGAGGTTCAGAAGATCCCGGGTCTGCAAGGTCCGCGCGGCGTTGCCTACGGCGAGGGTTCCGTCTGGGTTGCGACGCTCGACGACCGCTCAGTCACTCGCGTTGATCCCGCCACAGGCGCGGTGCTAGAGACGATTCCCACGGGGGGCACCCCGACCGCGATCGCAGTGGGCGCCGGCTCGGTCTGGGTTACGAACGAGGCCGGCTCGAGCGTATTGCGGATCAGCCCCCAGACGAACACAGTCACCCAGACCATCAACGTCGGCAACGGACCTGGGGCGATCGCGGTCGGCCTCGGCTCAGTTTGGGTCGCGAACACGCTCGACGGAACCGTCTCGCGCATCAACGCGACAACAGGCACGGGCATCGCGTTGGTGCGCGTCGGTGAAGGGCCACGCGACATCGCGATCGGTCGCGAGGCGGTTTGGGTCGCAAACGAGTTCAGCGGCAGCGTCTCGCGGATCAGCCCACGCACGAACAACGTCACCGGCTCGACCACCACCGCCAGCCATCCCACCGGACTCGCATTTGCAAGCGCCGCTGTCTGGGTGACCGTCCGTCCGGCGGGCGGCGCGCACCGCGGCGGAACGTTCACCTTCGCGGTCGACTCCGACCCAGTTGAATCGGTCGACCCGGGAATCGCGTACTCGCAGAGCTCCTGGCAAATCTTGAGCCTGACAGGCGATGGGCTGACCGCCTTCAAACGGGTTGGCGGCTCGGAAGGCACGATCGTCGTCCCCGATCTGGCGACCAACCTGCCCACGCCGACCGATAGCGGCAGGACGTACACGTTCCAGCTTCGCAGCGGCATCCGCTACTCGACCGGTGCCCTCGTCGAGCCGACCGACATCCGCGGCGCACTCGAGCGCGACTTCGAGCTCGGTTCGGCCCCGGCCAACTACTACTCGGACATCGTCGGTGCCTCCGCATGCACCAAAGGACGGCGCTGCAACCTCTCCCGCGGAATCATCGTCGCCGGAGACACGATCATCTTCCATCTCGTAGCGCCCGACCCCGAATTTCTGCAGAAGTTGGCGGTGCCCTTCGCGTACGTCGTCCCCTCATCAACGCCGCGCCGGACTGCCAGAGCCCGGCCACCGCCGGGCACCGGACCCTACGCAATCGTCAGTTATGACCCCAAACGAAGACTCGAGCTAAAACGGAACCCACACTTCCACGAGTGGTCTTCGGCAGCGCGCCCCGACGGATACCCGGATGCAATCGTGATGAAGATCGGCATTTCAGACGACGCTGCGACGACAGACGTTGAGCGCGGCCGCCTGGACTACACACCCTTCCTGCAACCCCACCGGATGAATGAAGCGGCGACACGTTACGGAGGCCAGCTCCATTCAAACGCGGTCTCTCAGACGAGCTATCTCCTACTGAACACGCGCCTCCCCCCTTTCGACGTACTCGATGCGCGCAGGGCGCTCAGCTATGCCCTCGACCGCAACGAGATCATCCGGCGCGCGGGCGGCTCCCGGCTTTTCCAGGCGACCTGCCAGATCCTTCCTCCCAACTTCCCCGGCTACACGCCGTATTGCCCCTACACCATTCACCCCAGCAAGACAGGCAGCTGGCGCGCACCTGACCTCGCCAAGGCCCGCAGGCTCATCGCCCGCTCGGGCACAACCGGAACGCACGTCACCGTCCTGAGCCCTACCGGTTCGGACTGGGAGGGTGATGCCCGTTACGTCGTGCAGCTCCTGGACCGCCTCGGCTACAGGGCCTCTCGCAGAGCCCTTTCCTTCAAGGCCCTCGGCGCCCACCCTTTCTCAGGCTCCCGCAAAGAGGTGCAGATCTTCATCGGGGCATGGGTCGCCGATTACCCTTCCCCCGGGGCGTTCATCCAGCCAGTCCTCAGCTGCACCTCGAGCCAGAACGATTCAGGATTCTGCAATCCGAAGGTCGACGCCGAAATGCGACGGGCCAAGACCCTCGAACCAACCGATCCGCAGGCCGCAGACGCGCAATGGGCACATATCGACCGCGAGCTCGTCAACGCGGCACCCTGGATTCCATACTTGAACGGAAGGGCGCTCGACTTCGTTTCGAAACGAGTCGGCAACTTCCAGCTTCATCCCGAGTGGGGGGTGTTGTTCGACCAGCTCTGGGTTCGCTGACCCGGAAACCGAGCGTCCACGATGAGCGCGGGCGACTGAACTCGAACCCTGCGACCCCGGCCAAAGAGCCCTATGGCCGCCGCCTCCGGACTGGCGCAATCACTGGCGCGCACTCCACCTAGATCGCTCAAAACCACCTCGCTTGCGGGCATTCACCGAAACGCGGTCGTAGCTTCCTAAACCGCGTGCACAAGTTCGATTCTTGTCGGGGGCATTCGTCTGTCTACTGCCGTTCCCCTTGAACACGAATCGCGCGGCCGCACCCGGCGTGCTTCATCCCGCGTTCCCCCAGCTGGGCCAGCCGTCGAGGTTCACGCTGTGGGTGACCGGCTGCGGGTTGCCTCCGTCGAGTCGGAGCGTGAAGATGTCCGCGAAGGTCCCGCCGCGTGGGTTAGGCGTCGCGTTCGCGTCGGTCGCGAAAACGATGGACCGCCCGTCGGGGCTGAACGAGCCGGCGATCACGTAGTGGTACGCGCCGACATTCGTGCGACGGCGGAGGTGCCTCCCGTCTTCGGCAACGGTGTAGATGTTGGACCCGGGTGTCAGTTCGCCGACGGTCGGCATCGATGGCTTGAACAGGATCGTTGAGGAGTCGGGTGACCAGCTTCCGCTCTGCGTCTGCATCGACCGAGGCGTGACCCGGTGCTCGCCGCTGCCGTCGATGTTTGCCACCGAGAGGACGTCGGGCGTGTGGCGGGCGGGGTTCCATCCGTATCGGTCGAAGAGCAGTTTCTTGCCGTCGGGGGAGATCCGTGGTGAGGCGAATCCGCCCGTGTAGCCGTCGGCGTGAAGCAGAACACGCGAATGACCGCCGGCGAGATCGGATTCGATGATCGCGGAATGGTCGACCTGGTCATCGTCCTGAATCGAACCTTGCTTGACTTTCCCCCAGTCGCGTGCGAAGACGATGTGGGTGCCGTCGGGCGCGAATGACGGGGACGAGTCGTTGCACCCTCCCAGC
>JBAQHS010000003.1:0-2328 GCA_049288455.1 Gaiellaceae bacterium
GCCTCGGTGAGCGTTCCCGCGTTGCCCATGCGCGCGATCCCGAAGTCGGCGATCTTGGCGCGGCCCTCGCTGTCGAAGAGAACGTTCGCGGGCTTGAGGTCGCGGTGGACGACGCCGCGGCCGTGTGCGTGCGCGAGCCCCGCGGCGATCTCGGTCGCGATGCGCGTCGCCTCGGCGTCGTCGAGCGGCCGACCGCTCCGCAGCCGCTCTTCGAGCGATCCGTTCGGCAGGTACTCGAGCACCATGAACGGCTTTCCGGCCGACTCACCGTAGTCGTAGAGCGCGCAGAGGTTCGGGTGCTGGAGCGCGGCGGCCGAGCGAGCCTCGCGTTCGAAGCGCGCCCGGTCTGCGGCCGGCGAGAGAAGCTTGACGGCGACCAAGCGCTCGAGCTCCGAGTCTTCGGCGAGCCACACGGAGCTCATCGCCCCGTGTCCGAGTGGCTCGATCAGCCGGTACCGCCCTGCGATCTCCTCGCCACTCATCCCGGCTGATTATCGTGATCCGCGGTGGCAGGCCTTCCCGGCATCGACCAGGCGCTCGAGCTCGTCCTCGCTCGAGTGCGTCCGCTCGCGGCCGAGACCGTCCCGATCGCCGCCGCGGCGGGACGGGTTCTCGCGAGTGACGCTCACGCGGCTGTCGACCTGCCGCCGTTCGACAGCTCGGCAATGGACGGCTTCGCCGTGCGCGCGGTCGACACTCCGGGTCGCCTGCAGATCGTCGGTCACGCGGCGGCCGGACGGCCCGAGTCCAGGACCCTCGCGGCGGGCGAGGCGATCGCGATCTCGACCGGCGCGGTCATTCCCGCAGGCGCGGATGCCGTCGTGCCCGTCGAGCGCACGGTGACAAGCGACGGCGCTGTCGACGTCGAGGCGGTTGCCAAGGGCGACAACAGACGCGAGCAAGGTGGCGACGTTCGGGTGGGATCGGTGGTCGTGCGCGCAGGCACACGTCTCGGCCCGGTGCAGGTGGGAGCGCTGGCTGCGGTCGGCGCTGCCGAGGTGCACTGTGGGGCACGACCACGCGTCGTGGTGCTCGCGACGGGCACCGAGCTGCGCTCACCGGGCGACGACCTCGAGCCGGGCGAGATCTACGAGTCGAACTCACTCGTGCTGCGCGCGCAACTCGAATCGGTCGGCGCGCAGGTGATCGTGCTGCAGGCGGTGACCGACGACGAGGCGGCGACTCGCGCGGCACTCAGTATTGGCCTCGAGGCCGACGTCCTCGTCACCTCGGGCGGTGTGTCGATGGGCGAGCACGACCTCGTGCGTGCGATGCTCGCGGAGCTCGGCGCGGAGGAGGTCTTCTGGCGTGTCGCCGTGCGGCCGGGCAAGCCGGTCGCCTTTGCGACACTCGGCTCGAAACTCGCCTTCGGCCTGCCGGGGAACCCCGTGTCCGCGCTCGTCGGGTTCGAGCTCTTCGTGCGGCCGGCGATTCTGGCGCTGCAGGGCGCCGGCGAGCCAGGCCCGTTCTATCTGCCCGGCCGCCTCGGGAGCGCTCTACGCCGCAGCGAGGAGCGCGACGGATTGGTTCGGGCGCGGACGCGCGTCGACGCCGACGGGGTCGTGCTCGAGCCGCTCGCGGGCCAGGAGTCGCACATGATCGTGCACGCTGCCGCCGCAGACGCGCTCGTGCGGGTGCCGCGGGGCAGCGGCGAGCTGCCGGCCGGAGCGCCGGTCATGTACCTCGCTCTTTAGAGAACAGCACGGCTTAGAGACAGCACGGCTTAGAGAACAGCCCGGCGCCGCTCGCCGGCGACGCGCCGCCGCCGTGCCCGGACGACGAGGATGATCCTGCGAACGAGCTCGCGCAACGGGCCGCGCGCTGCCCGGTCCTGCACGTCGGGGTACGGGGCATAGCGCCCGGTGGCAACGGCCGCGAGTTGCGCAGCGCAGGCGATGCTCCCGAGCGTGATCGCGATGGCGGGCAGCTTGATGATCCCGAGCGCGACGAGCACGAGCAGGTACCAGGGCGCATCGAACCCGAGCCCGAAGCGAATCGCGAGCGAGCCGAGCACGAGCAGCGGCCCCAGGAGGCCCGCGATGAAGAAGAGCGCGCGTGCAGGCGGCTTGCCGCTGCGAACCTGCGGAAGCCAGAGCCAGGCATGCAGCGCCGGGAGGATGAAGAGCAGTGCGAACGGGTTTGTTGCCAGAATGAGCAACGCGACGATGCACAGCGCGAGGAGAGCGACGGTCTCGCCTGCGAGCCGTTCGTCCGAGCCGACCGGACGGCGCGGGACGAGCCGCTGGCGCGCGACGGCCCAGGCGGCGAGCGCCACGAGCCCGAGCGCCAACAGCGCGAGCACCGGCCAGTTGCCCGCAACGTCGGTGG
>JBAQHS010000004.1:0-2722 GCA_049288455.1 Gaiellaceae bacterium
GCTGGGAGGAGCACTTCCACACAGAGTTCGGCGACGAGCCGCGCGTGCGACACCGCACGTTTGCGTGGGACCGCACCGACGGCGAGCTTGGCCGTGCTCGTGAGGAGTTCGGGGCGAGTGGGTACGACATCGACGAGAGCATCGGCCTCGTCGCCCGCCCCGATCAGCTTCGCCACCATGCGCGCGAAAGTCGCGAGGTTGTCGTTCGCCAGCTCGATCCGGCGCCCGGTGCCGACGCCGAGCTCTGGGATGCGGTCGTCGAGCTCCAGGTCGCGGGCCGTGATGAGGGACACGACGAAGCCGGCCATCGCGCCTTTGTCCGTGCGTCGCTCGGCGCCCGTCGCGTCGGCTTCGAGTCGACGCCAGGCGGCGCCTGGTACGTGGCGATTGACCCGTCGTCGGGCGACGTCGCCGCGAGTTGCGGCATCGTCGTCACGGACGGCCGCGGTCGTTTCCAGGCCGTCGACACCGCGCTCGCCTACCGTCGCCGCGGCATCTGCTCGCGGCTCATCGTCGACGCCGCCGACCACTCCGTCGCGGTGCACGGCACCGAGCGCTTCGTGATCGTCGCCGACGCGGCCTACCACGCACTCGGGCTGTACGAGTCGCTCGGCTTCGAGCGCGCCGAGCACGTGGTCGGCGTTTGCCGCTGGCCGCGCGACCGTCCGTGACGGGGCTAGGCTGCCGTTGAGAGACCGTGGTGACGATCGACGACGTGCGCGCTCTTGCGCTGACCTTGCCGCGAACCACCGAAGGGCTCGTGCGCGGGCGCGTCAAGTTCCGGGTGGGACGGATCGTCTACATCGCGTTCTCGCGCGACGAGACGCTGATGGGTTTCGCGTTCCCTCGCGAGGAGCGCGTGTTTCTCGTCGGGACGGAGCCGTCGAAGTTCCTCATGCCCACCGGCGGCGACCTTCGTTACAACTGGGTGATCGTCCGCTTGGCGGAGATCGACCTGCCGGAGATGCGCGAGCTCGTGTTCGACGCGTGGCGGATGGTGGTGCCGAAGAGTGTCGCCGTTTCGGTTCAGCTCGACGAGGAGGGCTGACCGTCAGCGACGCAGATATGCATCAGACCCGTCGAGCCAGTCCTGGCGGGGCGGGCAGAAGATGTCGACGTCGAGCGTCGTCTCGAGTGCCTCGGCCTTGTGCGGGAGGTGCGAGGGGATGTGCAGCACCTCGCCCGCCGCGACATCGACGACCTCTGACTCGTCCTCGCCGAGCCAGAACCGAAGGCACCCTTCGACAATCCAGGTGAGCTGCTCGTTCTCGTGTGAGTGCTGCGGCACGATGCAGCCCTTCTCGAGGTACACGTGGGCGAGCATCATGCGCTCCGTCGTGATGAGCTGTCGCGCGAGCTGCGGGCTCAGTTGCTCCCGTGGGAGGTCGGTCCAGCGGTAGTGCTTGGCGCGGTCGCTCACAGCAGTGACCCGAGCTTCGCGATGCCTTCGTCGATGTGCGCGACATCGACCATGCTGAACGACAGCCGCACCTTGTCGGCGCCACTGCCGTCGATGAAGAAGAGCGAGCCGGGGACGATGCCGACGCCTTGCTCGACCGCGCGGCGCGCGAGCTCGACGGAATCGGTCTCCGCCGGGAGCGTGAGCCACGAGAAGAAGCCACCGCGCGGCTGCGTCCAACGCACTCCGTCCGGCATCGAACGCTCGAGCGCCGCGAGCATCCGCTCGCACTTGTGCGCGTAGAGCGCGCACGAGCGTGTGACCTGCTCGTCGAGCCAGCCGCGGCGGATGGACTCCTCGAGCAGCCGTTGTCCGAGCGCAGCGGCGCACTGGTCGGTCGTTTGCTTGGCGGCGACGAGCTGCGTCACGACCTCGGCGGGGCCGACGGCCCAGCCGAGCCGCAGGCCTGGAAAGAGCGTCTTCGAGGTCGTGCCGGTCTGCACCACCGAGTCGGGAGCGAGACTCCAGAGGCTCGGCAGCGCATCGTCGGCGAAGCCGAGCTCTCGGTAGGCGACGTCCTCGACGATCAGGAAGCCGTACCGCTCGGCGAGTGAGACGAGCAGTGTTCGCCGTTCGAGCGAGAGGCTGACGCCGGCCGGGTTCTGGTGGTCCGGAATCGTGTAGACGAGCTTCGGGCGCAGGCCCCCCTCGGCGAGGCGACGCTCGAGCTCGTCGACCACGAGGCCCTCGTTGTCCAGCGGCACGGCGGCGAGCCTCGCCTCAAACCCGCGGAACGCCTGCAGCGCGCCGAGATACGTCGGTGCTTCGACAACGACGAGGTCGCCTGGATCGATGAACGATTTCCCGATCAACTCGAGCGCCTCGATCGCACCGCTCGTGATCACCAGCTCGCCGTCGGCGGGCCGTCGGCCCTGCAACGTCTCGAGCCGTCCGGCGAGCGCATCGAGCGTGCCGGCAAGGCCACGTGTCTGCGCGTACTGGAAGGCAGTCGACTCGCCCTGGTCGGCGAACTCCTGGAACATCTCGGCGACCCGCTCGCGCGGGAACGTCTCCGGGTCGGGAAAGCCGCCGGCGAAGGAGATCAGCCCGGGCACGCCGAGCAGCGCGAGCACTGATGCGATGCCGTCGTCGGGGGCGCCGCGAGCCCGCGCGGCGACGAGTGCTTCCCACCGTCCGAGCTCAGGCGTCACGGCCACGCGGTCATCCTAAAGGCCGGGGTTCTGGCGCGGAGGGCGGCGTGCGTCGGTACGCGACTGCTTTTCGCCTTGCCTGTGCTCGCCGTCCTCTTGCTCGCGCTCGGCG
>JBAQHS010000005.1:0-7132 GCA_049288455.1 Gaiellaceae bacterium
TGCCCGACCTTGCGACGGCACGCCGCCTTGCGCGCGGTCACTTGCGCGGCGGCCATGCGGTGTTCCTCTCGTGCGGCTCGCAGGACTGCAAGGACCGTGCGGTCGCCGTCGCCGCGTCGCTGAAGCAGATCGGGCTGCACGTGCGGATCGACTCGGCACCGGGCCTCGGCCAGTTCACGCTCGCAGGCGTGCGGGGAACGCGCTTCGATCTCGCCGATGTGATCACGCGGCCGGATTACGGCGATCCGTACGCGCTCGTCGACAAGCTGCTCGACAGCCGCGTCATCCGGGAGGTCGGCAACACGAACATCTCGTATTTCGAGAGCCCGCGTTTCGACCGCTCGATCGACGCGGCGCAGAAGCTCACCGGAGTCGCGCGCGACCGTGCCTACGGCCGGCTTGGTCTCGAGGTCGCGCGTTCGCAGGCACCGCTGGCCGCCTACGCGGTCCTGAACGCACGCGTCTTCGTCTCGGCTCGCGTCGGTTGTGTCACCTACCAGGCGGTCTACGGGCTCGACCTCGCCGGCGTCTGCCTGTCGGCCTTCCATCCGCCGTCCGGGTGATCGTTCGCAGGCCGGTTCACCAGTCCGCGTGACGGCCCTTCGCTACACTGGCGCCCGCTGCGCACGGCCCATTCGTCTAGTGGCCTAGGACACCGCCCTCTCACGGCGGCGGCACGGGTTCGAATCCCGTATGGGCCTTCATGGCCCGCACTGCTCGGCGCTTTCAGCTTGGTAGTGCGGGCCATACGTGTCAGCGGCGATCCGAACGCCCGCCCCCTGTTGACGGCTCGGTGTCGCGGTGAGATCGTGTGGGGCGGTGGCCGTTCAACACGGTGTCCTCACCGCATTCGTTCCGTGCAGCGTCGCGCTCTTCACGTGCGCGTGCGGTGCTTCGACCGTCGAGTTCGACATCCGTCGTGAGGTACCCGATGGTTGGTCGACGCGCGAGACGACCCCGTTGTGCCCGCGATGTTCCGGCGATCAGGGCCGGATGGGCGATCCGAACGCCGCGCGAGGCTAGCGGAGCTTTCCCGCGAGCGAGTTATCCACCTGTTCCACAGAATCCACAGGCGGTAGACGTCACCGCGGCGATGCCGGATACTCGCCGGTCATCCAGTGACGTCTCGCTGCGGCGTCATCCCCGAACCCCGAACTGATCGGAGCACGATGGGCGATCTCCCCGTCCCGGGCACTGCGACTCAGGCCCTCACGTGCGTTGAGTGCGGGCAGCGGTGGCTGCTGGCCTATGAAGTCTGGCGGATGTACCTGACAGACGATGAACCCGCGGAGGCGGTCATCTACTGCCCGGGTTGCGCCAAACGCGAGCTCGGTCCCTGAGCAGCCGGACGGACTTAGGGCCGGCGGAGCTCGATGGCCCTTGCCGGGCGGAACGCATTCCAGTCCGCAACGCATCCGAGGAGCTCGCTCCGCGCATGGGTGGACGTTCGTGACCCGGGGACGCTGTCGCGCCCGGCCGCTCCCGCATCGTCGTTGACGCGGCCCCGTTGACGCCGCAAGAAGGCACGTACATGCTCGAGATCGGCTGGTGCCCAGGTCTGTAGCTGATACATGCCCAAACGATCGCTGACGACTGCCGAACGGTCATCACCCGTCTGGGTCTTGCCCACTCAGTCATACGAGATTCAAACCGCGCTTTACCATCCACTTACCTCAACCGAGGTGTGAGCGGCGCCCGACGGACGTCAGCGGACGACGAACGACGTGTGCAGCGAACCCGCTGCACCGCAGGACACATCGATCGTCCACCGGCCTCGCGTCGCGTGCGCCGGCATCGTCCAGGTCCAGCGGAGCACCGTGAACACCGGGTGGCGCGTCTGCCCGGCACTGATGATCGATGGCCTCGATCCGAAGTGCACACGAATCGAGCATGCTGTGGTCGAGATTGCTCGCGCGACGAGTGTCACAGTGCCACCAGGTCGCACGGGTGAGGTCACGCTGACGAGGTGCACAGCAGCGGCGGCAGCCGAGGCCGCCGCGAGTCCCATGAGCAGAACGATCAGGATGAGAAACGTGCGCACCGCGTAAGCGTATGACGAATCGATCGTCAGACCAAGACGGATTTGAACCGGGAAAGGGTGCGACCGTACTGGTTGCTGTTGGACGAAAGGCTCGGGAAAGAGGTGCACACCGTCCGTAGGATCGCCGTTGTGCAGCCGCCGCGGATACCGCTCGTCCGACGAGTGCTGATGGTCGTGATCGTGGTGATCCCCGTTGCGGAAATGATTTTTCTGAAGCTCGGGTGAGCTCGCTCGATCAGCGTCGGAGCGAATGCTCCGAGTTCGGTGCAGGATCTGACTCTTGCTCATGCTCGGAGATACCGCCGTCAGACGTTTCGGATGTCTCGCCGACATACGTGTAGATCCCGTCGCCAGACGTTTGCCACCCGTCGCCGAGTTGCTTCGCGAACCAGTTGTCGCTGCGCACCTCGCCGTCGTCATAGGTGTTCCGGGCCCGCACCACCATATCCGCGACCCAATTTTACGACCACTTACGGGGTGGCGGCGCGAACCTGTACCAACGATCCCCCATGGGGAGGGATGACGGTCACTACGTCCGCGTTGTACCTTCGCACTCGCGGTCGGCCTTGGGCCCATGCGGCGACTCCCAATTCCCGCTCTCCCCTCAGGCCGGCCGCGACTCTCTCTGTGGCCGTGACACCATGCGTCTCAGCTTTCGCTGCCGCTGGGCAGCCGCGCCTCTGACGTTCGCCTGACCAGAATCCGCACCTGCGTTTATCCGGGCAGCCTCCCGGCCACGATGACCCTCGGTATGACCGCACGGATCACATCGTTGTGGGCGGCGATCCAGGGCGACGCCGTGTTCATGCGCCGGATCAACGGCTGGCTGACCATGTTCTGGCTCGTGATGATCCCGATCTCCCTGGCGATGGGCTGGGTGAGGAGCGTCACGTACGTCTCGGCCCTCTCGTTGTGGGCGCTCGTCTCCGGGCACTGGTCGGCATGGCAGGCGGCGCGGGTCGAGGTCGCCCAGCAGCGCGAGCTCGAGCGGCAGCAGACCGACCCGGTGGAGCAGAAGGTCGTCGACCGCCTTGTGCATGAGACAACAGTCGAAGCCGTCGAGCAGGCGCCCAGATAGCCGCGACGATCAGTGACTGAACGAGCGGCGCGGCCTGCGCGTTTTACTTTCCGCTGACAGAAACGTCCTCGATCGAGGCCTAGGATCGAAGATGCAGGTGGCTTGCCCCGGGAACTGCGGCGACTCCCATTTCCGCTCTCCCCTCACGGTAAGCCGCCTGCTTCTCTCGCCTCTGGAGCGCCCTGATATCACTCAGTGCGACATCGTCCCCTTGACGTTGCCGACGTTCAGCAGGCCGACCTGGCCCTGGTCGACCGCAGCGAATGCATGCGAGACGAACGGGTAGAGACCGGGCTCGTCGATCTTGACATCGAAGACACCGCCGCCGCCCGCAGGAACCGTGACTGTCTGCACATTGTGGAGCGCGTCACTCGGATTCATGTCTCCGAACACGTAGGCGGTGTTCAGCAGCGTGCCGACGATGTGAAAATCGGTGTCGAGTGAGGGGCCGGCGTCGACGACCCAGAAACGAACGAGCTGGCCGGGCTCAGCGGTGAGCGGATGCGTCACATACTGGCCGGCGTAGCCGTTGAAGGTCATCCAGTCCGGCTGGCGGGCATGAGCCTTCGCCATGTCGAACGACGCGGGCTTGGTGAGACCGTCGGAGGAGAGGTACCACTCGCCGGCGACGAGAACGTAGTTCTTGTCGGCCTTCGGCAACACCCCCGGCTTCGGCTCGACGACGATCGCGCCGTACATCCCGTTTGCGATGTGCATCAGCACGGGCTTCGTGCCGCAGTGGTACATGAAGACTCCCGCGTCGCCCGCACGGAAGCGGTAGCTGACCGACTTCCCGGGAAGGACATCGGTGAACGCCTTGTTCGGAGCAATCCGTGCGGCGTGGAAATCGACGGAGTGGGGGATCGCGCCGTTGTTCGTCAACGTGATGTTGACCATCTGACCCTGGCGCACGTGGATCACCGGGCCTGGCGCGCCGCCGGCCCATGCCCACGCCGCGTAGTGCACCCCGGGTGCGATCTGAACGTTGATGTCAGTCAGCGTCAGGCGGACATCCGCGACGGGCCCAGGCTGGACAGGCGGCAAAGCGGCCGGGAAGGGCTTGTGCGCTGCAGCGAGGAGATCCGCGTTCTCGGGTGCCGCGCCTGCATAGCTCGTCAGGTTTCCTGCGGCCGCGCTCGAGGCCAGATCGCTCATCGGCGACGGGCTCGTCGACGCACGCGCGTCGTGTCGCGTCGAGCGCGCATCGCTCCACATCAGGATCGCCACAACCCCGAGCACGACGACCAGCAGGCCCATGAGCATCGCTGCGGTTCCTGCCAGCGCTGTTGCCATTCCGTCGTCGCTGTTGCTCGTGTAGCCACTGTTGCTCACGGTGAGCCCTTTCGTCGAGGCGGCTCGGCGGCTGTGCCGAGCGATTCACTCGAAGGTAGGGCGGTGCGGAGCACCGAGCATCGGCGAGACCCCGCGCTCATCTGGCGGGAACGCCGAGCGATCATTGCGGGTTTCCCGCACGACGTACAATCGCCGCGATGCCGGCCGACCCGATCTTTGGCGAAACGAAGCCGACTTTCTGGGCGCGACTGATGCGACTCGTTTCAGGGAGAGGCTCGCTCACGAGCACCACCCGCTCGGTCCGGCGCAAGGAGCAGCTGGACGTGCTGGTGCCGGACGCAAAGGCCGACACAGTGCGGGCGGGACTCGAACGATGGCTCGCCGACCACGGCGTCACATCCGCAGTGACGACCGAGGACGCAGGCAACGGCCGGACACGGATCCGGGCGCAGCTCAGTGAGGCCGAATCGGCGCAGCTCGACCTCACCGATGCCACCGTGCAGGCCGCACTCGAGAGTCTGCTCACAGACTCGGTGTAGCCGTCAGGCGCTGTCTTGCAGACCGTCTGAGTCGGGCAGTGCGACCGGGCCGGTGAAGACGCCGGTCGGGCGCCACTTCTGGATCGTCGCCGTGACGGTCGTCGGCCCGCCCGGACGGCTGTCGAGGGAAAGATTGCCCCCGATCAGCTCCAGGCGCTCGCGCATGCTCCGCAGCCCGACGCGCACCGTCAATCTCTCCCACGACTCGTTGTCGAAGCCGCGCCCGTCATCCTCGATCGTGAGGACGAGCGTGTCGCGCAGTCCCTCGACCCGCACGGTGACCTTCGACGCCGCCGCATGCTTCTCGATGTTCACGAGCGTCTCGCGCAGCACCCGGTCGAGCGCGATGCGCTGCGAGTCGGTGTGCAATTCGACGTCGCCCACCGGGATCACCTCGATCGACGTGGAGGGGCACCGTCGCCTGAACGTGTCGACCTGCTCCTCGATGATCGCGACGATGTCGGTCTCGCCTGCCGCGGTCTGCTCGAGCGAGCGCATCATCGCCCGCAGCATCTGCTCGGTCTCCGCCAGGCGGTTGCCCAGTTCGTCGAACTCGCCCGTGAGGCCGTCCGACCGTTCCGACGACTCCGCCACCTTCTGCCGGAGCTCGTGGAGCCCGTAGCCAAGAGCGATGAGCTCCTGCATCGGCCCGTCGTGCACGTCGAACGCCATGCGCACGAGGCGGCGGCGCAGGCTCTCGACCGCAGCATCCCGCTCAGGCTCGGCCGCGTCACTCGCGGGTGCAGCGGGCTGGAGCCGCAAATGCCGCTCGTGCGCCATCAGGCCGACCAGCTCATCATCTTGGCACCGCCGACCAGCTTGCAGTTCAGAGCCTTGGCCTTCACTTGATCCTCGTTTTTCTCGTGCTCAGCTCGTTTCGGGCAGAAGCACGGCCGCAGTCAGGGAATCCAGATTCAACGTACGTGCATCCGGTCGTTCTGACTGCCCCCAAAAGGTGGTTCACGACGCCGGTTCACTCCAGACGCCGTTCGATGACAATTTCTTCCCGACCGGGAATGCGTGCGAGTCAGAGGTTTCGCCGCGTCGGCGACGATGCATACCCATCCCGGGCGGGCGGTCTTTGCGGCAGACGTCGCCCGCCCATTCCCTACTCGACGCCCGGTTCGGGCTCGAGCGGATCGTCCGCAGGCGGTTCGGGGGCTGCTCCCACACGGCCGAGCACCGCGCACCGGCGCCGGTCGCCCGGGAACGGCGACTGGCGGAAGCACTCGACGGCGAACCGCTCACCTTCGTGCTCGAGCAGCTCGCCGATCGCCGGCGGCGGCTCGTCCGCCTCGACGACCGCATACCCGGCGGGCCGTGACAGCAGACGCACATGGGTCGTCGCGCGCCGCACTGCGTCGGTGTCGAGGCCGTCCATTGCCTCGATTGCGGCGAGCTTGCGCTCCGCACGGTGCAGCGCTTCGGCGACGTCGCGGAGCTCCTGCATGAGCTCGTCGATGTCCTCGCGCCGCTCCTGCCCAGACACGCGAGAAAAGAGCGCCATCTCGAGCCTCGGATGCCGGCGCAGGGGATGACGCTGGATGTCGTGCGACCGCATCGTTCCTCTTTCTCTGGCGCGCGCGCCGGCCCTCCTCGAGCAGGCGCTCGATCTTCGGCCGCAGTTGCCTGCGAAGCGCGGCCGAGGCGAGGCGGTTATCGTCTCGCGTCGAACTCGCGGTGCGCGCAGGTCGGACAATAGAACGCGAGCGCCGGCGGCTCATCGATCTCCGGGTCATCAGCCCGGTAGGCGCGCCATCCTCGCCAATACAGGCCGCTCGAGCTCTTGCACTCGATGCATTGGACGGTCGTGGCCCTTCCTGCTTGATGATCCCGGCTGCTCGCGTTCATTTGTCTGCCCTTCCCCCTTGCTGCCCTCGTCAACTGCAACTGGTTGACAGCATGCGCCGGCGGATCCGCGGCCGCACCGGACGAACGGACCTGGTCGTCGCGACCTTCGTTGTGGCTCGATCGAGGGATCGGTCAGCGGCGCTTGCGGAGGCTGTCTTCGGCCTCGGCGAGCTCCTCGGCCGCGTGCTCTGCTTCGCCGCGTTTCTGCTCTGCCTCCTCGACGAGGATGCGCCGCGCTCGTTCGGCCTGCTCCGCTGCGACCTCGGCGTCGCGGGCCTCCCGGGCGAGCCGGCGCGCGTCCGCGCGCAACGCCGAAACGCGCTCGCGCGC
>JBAQHS010000006.1:0-8389 GCA_049288455.1 Gaiellaceae bacterium
TCGGAGAGCTTGACACTCTCTCCGCTGTCGCTCCGCAACTCGAAATCCGGCGCGGGCTTTCCTTCTTCGATCACGGGCTTCCTCTCGATAGGTTGTCGCTGCCCGATGCTAACGGCCCACCACTGGAACGCATTCCTTGTCATCGCTGTCTGCCTGGCTGCGTCAGTTGCGGCGTTCGTCGCTCGGCGCCGGCGCGCCGGCGCATCGGTCGCCCAGTTGCTCGCCCTGGCGCAGACGCTGATCGTCGGGCAGGTCGCCCTCGGTCTCTTGCTGCTCTCCGACCATCGTCGGGCGGCCGACCATCTCCACTACGCCTACGGGACATTTGCGTTGCTCGCGGTCCTCTCGCCCTGGCTCTATGCACCGGCTGAGCCGCGTGCGCGGCTTGCCTGGTTCAGTGGCGCAACCCTCGTCGCCGCGGCTCTCGGAGTCCGCGCGTACATGACCGCATGAACCGGATCAACCCATTCATCCGCAATCTCGCGATCCTTGCGCTCGTTGCGCTCGCGATCGTGATCCTGAACCAGGAGACGGCGCTCGCGACCGCGGGTGTCCTGCTTCGAGTCGCGTTCCTGATCGCGATCGCGGTGGTCGCGTACTTCTTCTGGCGCGACTTCGGCCGCCGCGAGATCGACACGTGGCCGTCGCGCGCCCAGTGGGTGTTCTACGGCGCGGTCGGCCTGTTCGTCGTCGACCTCGGGTGGTACTTCCTCGGCCACCTGTCGGGCCGAAACGCGCTCGCCTTCGTCCTCGTCGCAGCGGCGTGCCTCTACGCGGCGATCCGAACCTGGCGCGACCAGCAGCGGCTGGTCTGACCGCGCCTAACGGTGATCTTCGACGAGTGACCCCACGCCGTCGAGGCGAGCGAGTGCCTCGCGGGCGGGGAGGTGCTGGCCGACGAAGATCGGAGTATCGCGCTCGGTGTACCGCGACGCCTCCGAGTCGCGCAGGCGCAGCATGAGATGCATGAAGTCCGCGGGCTCGTCGCATTCGAAGGCCGTCATGAACTCTTGATCGTCGATCCCGAAGGAGTAGGTGGTGTGGTTGTGGATCGTCGGGAACTCATCTCGCCCGATCCGGATGTGCTCGTCCATCGCGCGCTGGCGATCGTCTTCGGAGAGCGCGTACCAGGGCCGCACCTTCACGAACGGGTAGACGACGAGGTACGGCGAGCCCTTGGGCGTGATCTTGCGGGCGCGTCGTGCGGCTGTGTACTGCGACGCCTTCGTCGTCGCAAGGTAGTTGTACGGCGTCTCCAGCCAGGCGGCGAGCGGCGTTGCGTTGAGCGCGGCTCCGAGCTCACCGAGGTCCTCGTAGCGCTCGGTGATCTTCCAGAGGAAGAAGTCGACCTCGGGCCGGACGCCGGTGGTCGAGTAGACACGTAGGGCGTCGAAGCGGGGGGTGAAGTCCTCGAGCACGTCGGCAAACGCGTCCTTGGCCGCGCTGCGCTCCTCGACGGGAAGCCGCCGCCACGCCGGATCGACCCGGAAGCAGGTGTAGGCGACGTACTGGCCGCCGACGGTGCCATCTGTGCTCACACAAGGAACGTTACCCCGCGTGGCAGCCCGTCGGCTTTGTCACCTCGGCACGTCGGACGGCGGTGCGCACAGGCTCGAGCGAGGATTTGGGCGAGCCGTCGGCGTAGAACTCGCCCGATTGCCAGCCCGTGAGCGCAGCCTCATCCGTTACGTGGAAGAGCAGCAGGCCGAGGACGTTGCGCTGACAGGCCACCGCGTCGAGCGCCTGTGCGTAGATGAGCGCCTGGGACTGCTCGTCGACAGGATGCGTCGTCTCCGGCTCGGTGCCGGTGTAGGCGCTCACCTTCGCGGCTGGAATCGCCGTCTCGACTCCGAACTCGTCGTAGAGCACCGGCAGGCTCGATCCCTCCTGGCCGGTACCGTCGAATGCCGCGCCGAGCAACCGGACGAGCTTTGCATGGTCGGCGAGCCCGATCGACGCCGAGTGCGGGTGTGCGAGGGCTGCGCCGGTCGACGCCGTCTCCGGATAGGGGTGGATCGTGAACGCGTCCATGATCGGCTGTGTCCGGCCGCTCGACTTGTAGGCGGCGCCGAGGTCGGCAATGAACGTCGTGGGAGAATGCGTGTCGCGTCCGGTATTCGGCTTGTCGCTGCCCCGTGGCGCCAGCGCGCCCCCGTACACGGTGGCGTGTGGGCGCACCCGCTTCACCGCGTCGTAGGTGTCAGCGAGGAGTTGCTCGTACGCGCCGGCGGCGACATCCTCGCCATTCGCCCCGAACTGCGGCATCCAGAAGCGGTTGATGTTCGGCTCATTCCCGACGATGAAGTCATTGAGGCCGGGGAAGCGCCTGGCGATATCGGCGACGAACGCCGCGAACTGGGCGCGCGTCTCGGCGCTCGTCGGCGTCACGCTCGATCCCGTCGGATAGATCGAGAGGATCACGCGGATGTCCTGCGCCTTGGCGGCCTTGAGTGCGGTCCCGAGTGCCGCCTGGTCGGTCGTGTTCAGCATGCGCTCGCCGGTCGTCCACATCTGGGTGAGGCGGATCGTGTTGAAGCCGGTTTGCGCCGCCTTCTCCATCTGAGCCTTGGCGACCGCCGAGTCGGGCTGGCGTCCGGCGTCCTCGGCGGCACCGATCATTCGTTTCGACGTTCCGCCGCCACCACAGGCGCTCAGCGCGCATGCCAGTGCAAGGAGTGGGGGCAGAAGAACGCGGTGCACGCTGGGCGATCCCCACGCGGCGCGAAAACGACACCCGGCAACCGCTTGCCGGCTCCACCGCACGACGGCGAAAGCGGCGTCTACATTGGCTGAAATGGCCGAGGACCGCATCGAGAGCCAACTGAAGCGCCTGTCGACCGGGCCCGGCGTCTACATCTTCCGCGACGGCCGGAGCGACGTGCTGTACGTCGGCAAGGCGAAGTCGCTGCGTCCGCGCGTCCGCTCCTACTTCCAGGCGGGCTCGAGCGACACCCGGCAAGGGATCAAGCACATGGCCTCCCGGGTCGAGGCGATCGAGACGATCGTCACGTCGAGCGAGGTCGAGGCCCTGCACCTCGAGCAGAATCTCGTGAAGCGCCATCGGCCGCCGTTCAACGTTCGGTTGCGTGATGACAAATCGTTCCCGTACATCGCGGTCACGGTCGAGGACGATTACCCACGGGTGATGTTCACCCGGGAGCGCCACCGCCGGGGCGTCGTCTACTTCGGGCCGTACGCGAACGCGAAAAAGGTCAGGGAGACACTTGACGTCCTCAACCGGGTGTTCCGCTACCGCCCGTGCGAGGGGCCGCAACCTGGCCGCCGCAGTGGCATTCCCTGCCTCGATTTCCACATCGAGCGGTGCCACGCCCCGTGCGTCGGCTACATCTCGCAGGAGGACTACCGCGCGGTGATCGACCAGGTGATCGAGTTTCTCTCCGGCGATGACCGGCCGATTCGCCGTCACCTCGAGGAGCAGATGCGCGACGCAGCTGCCGAGGAGCGCTTCGAAGACGCGGCGCGTTATCGCAACCGGCTTCGCGCGATCGAGCGGCTGTCGGAACGCCAGGCGGTCGAGCGCAAGTCGATCGGCACGATCGACGTGATCGGCGTCGCGGTCTCCGACGAGCGCGCGGCCGTCCAGGTCTTCCCGCTGCGTGAAGGGCGCATGGTCGACCGTTATGCGTTTCATCTCGAGAACGCGGCCGGTGAGGAACTCGGTGAAGTGCTCGAGCAGTTCTGCCTCGAGTACTACGGGGCGTCACGGTCGATCCCGCCGCAGATCCTCGTCCCTCGTGGCGCGGGCGACACCGAGGCGCTCGAGGCGTTCCTCTCGGAGCGTCGCGGCTCGCGCGTGGAAGTTCGTGCGCCGGAGCGTGGCGAGAAGCGTCGCGTCCAGGAGCTTGCGCAACAGAACGCGACGCTTGCCCTCGAGTCCGCGACGTTCGTCGCCGAGTCGAAGCGCGTTCGCCGGATCGAGGCGCTCGAGGAGCTGCGCGAGACGCTGAATCTGGAAGCGCTGCCGATCAGGATCGAGTGCTTCGACATCTCGAACATCCAAGGCCAGGAGGTCGTCGGCTCGATGGTCGTATTCGAGGACGCGATCCCGAAGCGAGGCCACTACCGCAAGTTCACCGTTCGGAGCGTCGAGGGCCAGGACGACTTTGCGTCGATGCGCGAGGTGATCACGCGCCGGTTTGCTCGCCTCGCGGCCGATCCAGGCTCGGAGGAGTGGAACGAGTCATTCGCTGCGACGCCGAACCTCGTCGTGATCGACGGAGGGAAGGGTCAGCTGAGTGCCGCGCTCGCAGCGATGCAGGAGCTCGACCTGCCGCGGGTCGCCGTGATCGCACTCGCGAAGCGGATCGAGGAGGTCTTCGTCCCCGGCCGAGCCCAGCCGATCCTGCTCTCGACGCATTCACCGGGCTTGCAGCTACTGCAACGCATTCGTGACGAAGCGCATCGCTTTGCGGTCACGTTTCACCGGCAACGCCGTGACGCCGCGTCGCGCGAGTCGATGTTCGACCAGCTCGAAGGCGTGGGGCCGGCGCGACGCCGCGCCCTCCTGCAGCATTTCGGTTCTGCAGAACGCGTGCTCGACGCGAGTGAGTCCGAGCTGGAGAGCGTTCCGGGAGTGCCGGCGAAGACCGCGCGCTCGATCTACGCGCAGCTCCACCGCACCGGCAAGGCTTAGTTACTACCCTTCCGGCCGTGCGTCCCGCCTCGCTTGCTGCTCTCGTCGTCCTCGCTGCCGCGCTCGCCGGTTGCGGCGGCAGCGCGAAGCACGCCGCGACGTCGACGTCAGCGACGCCCGCCGGACCGGCCTCAGTGGTGGGTGCGGGGGCGAAGACGCTGTATCAGTCGTCGAACGGCTGGGCGGTCGTGCAACGAGGCGGAACGGCGGTGGCACTGCACCTCGTTGGCGGCGCGTGGAGGCCGGACCGCACCGGCGCGGTGCGCGTGCAGATCCTCGGGCCGCAGCACTCTGCTGCCAGCCAGCCGCAGGTCGCAGCCGAGATCTCAGCCAAGAACGACCTGGCAGAGACGGCGCTCTGGGTCGATGGGGAGGAGCTGCTCGTGAAAGGCGGAGGTTCGCCGCGCCGGGGCACCATCTATGGCACGACGGCCGCGCCGCTTGCGCCCGGCCCGCACGTTGCGGTTGCCTACGGCCGCACCGCCACCGCGGCGACGGCTGTGGCATGGACGTTCCGCGTGGTGTGAATCCGGTATGAGCGGGTTGCCTCCGTCCAGGGCGACCTCCAGAATCGGCGGATCCGCCACTCCGGCAACCCCCCACCTCGCCGGGGTGACGGAAGAGACCCAACTGCGGCCGACGAGGACAAGGCTCGGGTTTCTCGAGGCGGTCGCCGGCTGCGGGTTACTGCAACCGGCGACCGCCTTGACGTCTACGTCCCCGCTGAATCAGGCTCGGAATCGAGGAACGGGTACCGGTAGCTGCGCGGCGGCACGAATGTCTCCTTGATCGTCCGCGGGCTCACCCAGCGGATCAGGTTCCACATCGAACCGGCCTTGTCGTTCGTGCCCGACGCCCGGCCGCCGCCGAACGGCTGCTGGCCAACGACCGCGCCTGTGGGTTTGTCGTTGACGTAGAAGTTGCCGGCCGCGTAGCGCAGCTTGTCGCGAGCGTCGTCGATCGCGGCGCGGTCCTCCGAGAACACAGCGCCCGTCAGTCCGTACGGCGCCGTGCGGTCGACGAGCTCGAGCGTCTCGTCCCAACGCTTCTCGTCGTAGACATACGTCGTCACAACAGGCCCGAAGATCTCCTCGCGCATCAAGCGGAAGTCTGGGTCGTTCGTCTCGATCACGGTTGGCTCGACGAAGTACCCGGTCGAGTCGTCGTAGCCGCCACCGACGACGACACCGGCGCCGGCGGTTGCCTTTGCCTCTTCGATCGCCTCGACTTGCGTCTTGTACGACGAGGCGTCGATCACCGCGCCCATGAAGTTCCCGAGGTCGGCGACGTCACCCATCTTGATCGACGCGACCTCCTCCTGGAGCCGCTCGCGAAGCGCGGGCCAGAGGTTCGACGGCGCGTAGACGCGCGACGATGCCGAGCATTTCTGGCCCTGATACTCGAACGAGCCGCGGACGATCGCCGCTGTGAGCGAATCGAGGTCGGCGGACGGATGCGCGACGATGAAGTCCTTGCCGCCGGTCTCCCCGACGATGCGCGGATAGTTGCGGTAGGTCTCCATGTTCGAGGCCACCGTCCGCCACATGCCGTTGAACACCGGGGTCGAGCCGGTGAAGTGGATGCCGGCGAGGTGCGGGCTCGCAAGTGCCGCGTTGCCGATCGTCGCGCCCGATCCATAGACGAGGTTGATCACGCCGTCCGGCAGGCCCGCCTCCTGGAAGAGCCGCATCAGGTAGTACGCCGAGAGCATCGCGGTCGACGCCGGCTTCCAGAGTACGACGTTCCCCATCAGCGCCGGTGAGCTCGTCAGGTTCGCTCCGATCGCCGTGAAGTTGAACGGGGAGACGGCGAAGACGAACCCCTCGAGGGGGCGGTATTCGAGCCGGTTCCAGACTCCCTGAGACGAGACCGGCTGCTCGGAGTAGATGCGGGTCATGAACTCGACGTTGAAGCGGAAGAAGTCGATTGCCTCGCAGGCCGCATCGATCTCAGCCTGGTGCGCCGTCTTCGACTGGCCGAGCATGGTCGCCGCGTTGAGCGTGTCGCGCCACGGGCCGGCGAGCAGCTCGGCGGCGCGCAGGAACACGCCGGCGCGCTCTTCCCACGGCCAGCGCGACCAGTCCTCCCAGGCCTTCGCGCCTGCCTCGATCGCGGCGTGGACGTGCTCGGCGGTGCCCTGATGGACATCGGCGAGGACGTGCTCGTGGTCGTGGGGCATGACGGCCGGGCGCAACTCACCGGTCGTGACGTCCTTGCCGCCGATCACGAGCGGGATCTCGATGCGCTCGTTGCGCATCTGCTCCAGCCGCAGCTGCAGCCGGGCGCGCGGTGCGCTCCCGGGCAGGAAGTCGTTGATCGGCTCGTTGTGGGGTGTGGGCGGGCGGAAGATCGCGTGTGTGCTCATGCGCCGTACCTTACGACCGCGGAGACGTCCGACGTCGGTGCCACCACCGCCGTGCCGCCTTCTTCCGCCACTCCGCGCCCACGGTTGTTCGACGCCGTTCGGAACGTGTCTGGCGGCCGTTTGGCGGCAGCCGTCGTCACGGAAGTGCAAGAAGAGTGCGCCGATAGACGCGCCGACGGGGGCCGTTGCCGACGGTATTCGCGACCATGACGATGCGAAACCCGCTTCGGATCAGCGTCCCCGGCGGTCGCCCGCCCCTGCTCGCACCGCCGCCGACAAAGCGGCGCGACCGCATCGCTGACGGCAGCCGTCGTGACGTGGTCGTCACGGCGGTCGTGACGCGGTCGTCACGTTGACCTCGAGAGGCCGTGTCCGAAGCTCGCACGGCCGGTGTCAGACACTCACACGGAAGTGTCACAAAGCTGCAACGGAAGAGTGACGACCGCGCGGTCTGCGCCCATCCGCCGCGGCCTGACGGTTCGGACACGGCTGGTGTCAGACACAGCCTCGAAACGATCGCGGAAGTGGGACGAGAGTGCTACGTGCGGAGCGGGGGTTTGTGCTCCGCGGCGGGCGCACCTTCAGCGCCGGAGGAGATAGGTCGCCGTCACGACGACCCAGACCAGGAAGCCGAACGACGAGGCGAACCCAGCGTCGCCGGCGAGCGTCCACGAGGCGGCGCCCTCGGCGATGCCGACGCCGAGCACGGCGGCGCCGCCGGCGACGCCTGCCCAGCCGAACCACTTCGGGATCTTCCGCGCGCGCCAGGCGCCGAGCGAGGAGCCGATGATCACCGTTGCGGCCCCTGCCGCCGACGGCGCCGCCACGTGCGCATCGCCGCCGAGGAGTGCAATCGCCTGCAGCGCGATGAACATCGCGCCGCCAAGGACGACGACGCTTGCGAAAAACCCGTCGGGATCGAAGCGAACGAGCCGAGCCCGCAGGCTCGCAAGAAACCAGAGATAGGCGAACGCCGCACCGGTGAAGAGGGCGGAAACCGCGTTCGCATGGTCGGACCCGAGCAGGAGCGCAGGCAGGCACAGCGCCACGTACGCGTACCCGAGCACCGGCAGCTTCGCGCGCGTCACGCGCCGAAGCTACAACATCGTGGAATGAGGCCGACGCTCGTGCAGTACGAGGCACCCGGCTGGGGCACTGGAGAGATCTGGCTCGACGACGACGGCGTCGTCTTCTACTCCGAGCTGCCTCGGCCGAAGCAGCCATCACCCGTGTCTGACACCGGCCATGCCCTTGCGGGACGACTGGTCGCGTACTTCGACGGGCGCCCGGACGACTTCGCCGATGTCGCGCTCCGGGAGGACGACGGCTTCTACGGCGACTGTGCCCGCGTCCTGCGGCGTGTACCGCGC
>JBAQHS010000007.1:0-2612 GCA_049288455.1 Gaiellaceae bacterium
GACCGGGCTGACGGCCTGGTACGGGCTCGTCGTGGTCGGCCGCGTGCAGGAAGGAGAGACCCTCTATGTGTCAGGCGCCGCCGGTGCGGTCGGCAGCGCCGCGGTGCAGATCGCGAAGCTGAAGGGATTGCGGGTGATCGGCAGCGCCGGCTCCGCCGAGAAGGTCGAGTGGCTCCGGTCGCTCGGTGTCGAGGCGTTCAACTACCGAGAGACGCCCGCCAAGGAGGCGCTCGCCGACGGCATTGATGTGTACTTCGACAACGTCGGCGGCGATCAGCTCGAGGCTGCCCTCAGCGCACTGCGGCCCTTCGGCCGCGTGGTCGCATGCGGCGCGATCTCCCGGTACAACGACGAGGCGCCGTCGCCCGGCCCGCGAAACTTCGGCTTCATCGTCACGAAGCGCCTGCGCGTCGAGGGCTTCATCATCAGCGACCATCCGGATCGCTTCCGCGAGTTCGCAGCCGAGGTCGGCCCGTGGGTGGCGGACGGCATGATCGTCTCTCGCGAGACGGTGCTCGACGGGATCGAGAACGTCCCGGCCGCGTTCGCCGGTCTCTTCCGCGGCGACAACACGGGCAAGATGCTCGTGCGCGTCGGGCCCGACTAGCGGTGCACGAACTCGACGCGTGTCGAGCCGAGCAGGCTCTGCCCGTCGATCTCGAAGCGGCACACGCGCGGGGTGGGCGACGGGGGCACCTGCACCGTTCCGTTCCAGTAGTCGAGGCCGGCGATCCGCGCGCGCTGAACGACCCGGCCGTCGAGCCTTAGGGTCACGACCGACGTCGACTTGGGGAGCAAGGTGAGCTCCAGTTGCCCGCCGGCGCAGTCGTAGGCTTCGACGAACGCCGGCTCGGTCATGTCGCCGTTTGCCTGGATGCCGCGTACCACAGTGGCCAGGCGTGGTGGGCTGTTGAGCCGCCAGAGGGTGAGCCCGCCGACGTCAGTGTCCATCTGGGTCAGATGCGCGACCTTCGTGCCCGCGAACGAGTGTGGGTCGCTCGCGACGATGTAGCGCTCGCGGACAGGGAGGCGTCCGTCGGGCGCAACAGAGATCCTGCGCTGCGACATTGGGCCGGGAACGCGTGACGGAGCGAGCGCGACCACGTCATCGACGTTCCGGTTCCAGAACAGCACCTGCCAGACGCCGTTCCAGTACGTCTCTCCGTCGTACAGATACGCGGTCGGTACGGGCGCAGCGCGTTCGACCCAGTTCGGTGGGATACCGACCAGGTCACGCTGATAGTCGTTCACACGCTTCGTGATGGTGTCTGAGGCGACTTCGCTCGAGACGACCAAAGCCGCGAGCATCAGCGTCGGCGGGAGCCAGGCGAGGCGACGGGGGACTGCGATGAACGCAGTGATCAAAACGACCGCGACGAGGGCGACTGTCAAGGTCGTGTTGCTGGACCCGAGCCGCGACAGGATCGCGAGCCCAAACGTGTCCGGGAGCGCCTGCACGGTCACGAGGCTCTTCCACGGCGTCAGCATGAGAAGCGCGAACACGATCGTCCCGCTGATGAGCGCCGTTGCGCGGAGCCGGCGTGCAGCGCGGTCGAGCCAAAGCCCAAACACCGCGAAGAGCAGCGGCGGGAGAAGGGCGAGGTCTCGTCCGAGTAGGTGCGGCGCGTAGCGTGCGGCGAAGAACCCGACCTGCACGACGACGAACACGACCGCGCAAAGCGTGACGGAGATGAGGGCACGCGCGCCAGGGTCACGTTCGCGCGACCGCATGGCATCGATCGCGAGCGACAACAGGGCGACAAACGGGAGAACGGCGGTGGACAAAGCCGCGTAGGCAAGGTGGTCGCCGACGAGGCGTGCTGCGTGACCGAGCGGGTATTCGCCCCGGAGCGTCGCGGCATACGCGCCGAACACACCGGGAGCAAAGGCGACCGTAGCTGCCGCCGCCGCGAGGACGCTCCAGACCGGCCAGAAGGAGCGCAGGCGTCGTCGATCATGCGCGATCAGCGCGTCGAGGATGATTGCCGCTGCGAAGATCGCCACGATCACCACCGCTTGCACACGCGTCAGCAATGCGGCGGCGATCGCGATGAATGCAATGACCTGATGTCGCACCGTCGCGGTTTCGACCGCCCGTACCGTCGCGAACAATGCGAGGGCGCCGATCGGGTAGATCAGCACCTCCGTCATGATGAGGCCCGAGTAGAGCATGAGGGGCGATGCGAGGGCGAGCGTGGCGGCAACGAGCGCGTATCGCGGCTCCATCCAGCGGCGGCCGTAGAAGAACACGGGCACGACGACGAGTGACATGACGAGCGCCTGGAGGAGCTTCAGCGATGCGTAGCCGGTTGCGATCTTCCCGACCGACAGCGGCAGTCCCGCAAGCGCGGGGTAGAGGAACCCGTAGCCTGATCCTTCGCCATGAAAAACGGCGAGGTGGCCGGATCGCCAAAGCATGAGTGCGCGCTCACCGTAGATCGCCTCGTCCGGCATGATCCAGAGTCCGTGCAGGCGGCGATTGAGTAGCCAGTGGACGAGCGTCGAGGCCCCGACGAGCGCCGGCAGCGCGACGGCGGTTAGATCGGCGCGTCGAAGAGCGCGAGCCACCGGGTCAGGTCCTGCTCAATCGGCAGCTCCTTTTCCAGCTGCGC
>JBAQHS010000008.1:0-19598 GCA_049288455.1 Gaiellaceae bacterium
TGCGCTCCCACGTGCTGCGCAACGCCTTGCTGCCGATCGTGACGATGCTCGGGATGGACATCGGTCTCGCCCTCGGCGGCGCGATCTTCACCGAATCCGTCTACGGACTACCCGGTCTCGGCAAGACGCTCATCCAGGCAATCGAGGGCTTCGACCTACCGACCGTGCAGGGCATCGTCGTCTTCGCGACCCTCTGCATCATTACGTTCAATTTGTTCGTCGACCTCTTGTATGCGGTCATAGACCCACGCATTAGGCTCTCCTAACGTGGCTCTGCTCGAAGTCAGCGACCTGAAGACGCACTTCAGGACGGACGATGGTGTCGTACGCGCGGTCGACGGCGTCTCGTTCTCCGTCGACAAGGGCCAGACCCTCGGCATCGTCGGCGAGTCCGGCTCCGGGAAGAGCGTGACGTGCCTGACGATCATGGGCCTCAACCCGAAGCGCTCTGCGATGTCGACAGGACAGGCGTTGTGGAAGGGCGAAGACCTCCTGACGGCGAGCCCGCGTCGTCTCCGCGAGATCCGTGGCAACGAGATCGCAATGATCTTCCAGGATCCGATGACGAGCCTCAATCCTGTGCACAAGATCGGCGACCAGCTCGCCGAGGCGATGCGCCTGCACGAGGACGTCTCGAAGAAGCAGGCCCGCGCTCGCGCGCTCGACCTTCTGAAGGCGGTTGGCATCCCACGCCCGGAGCGCCGGCTCGACGATTACCCCCATCAGTTCTCCGGCGGTATGCGTCAGCGCGTGATGATCGCGATGGCACTGATCAACAACCCTGACCTGCTGATCGCAGACGAGCCGACGACTGCGCTCGACGTGACCACGCAGGCGCAGATCCTGACGCTGATCGAAACGCTCCAGGAAGAGTTCGGCAGCGCGGTGATCATGATCACCCACGACCTCGGTGTCGTCGCGGAGATCGCAGACGACGTCGTCGTGATGTACGCCGCCGAGGTTGCCGAGAAGGGCGGGGTCGAGCAGATCTTCAAGAAGCCCCATCACCCGTACACCTGGGGCCTCATGGGATCGCTCCCGCGCCTCGACGCCGACGTCGACCGGCTCGTGCAGATCCAGGGCCAGCCGCCGTCGCTACTTCGCCCGCCGACGGGCTGTCGCTTCCATCCGCGCTGCCCGTACGTCATGCCGATCTGCAAGGAAGTCGACCCGGTGCTGACCGCGGTCTCTGACGACCCCGGGCACCTGCAGGCCTGCCACCTCGACGAGGAGACGAAGAACCGCGAGGCGGCGAAGCTCCTTGCGGGGATGATGGCGGAGGCCAGCTAGTGCGGAGGCCAATTCGTTGAGCTCGTACAAGCAGGACCTGCACAACGAGGCGCCGATCCAGCAGACGGCGCTCGAGCTGACCGGCGACGAGCTCCTCGTCGTCCAGGACCTGAAGAAGCACTTCCCCGTCACGCGGGGCATCGTCTTCCAGAAGGAAGTCGCCTCGGTGAAGGCGGTCGACGGCGTGTCCTTCGCGCTCCACGAAGGCGAGACGCTCGGCGTCGTCGGTGAGTCCGGTTGCGGCAAGTCGACGATGGCGCGCTGCATCATGAAGCTCCTCGAGCCGACGAGCGGATCGATCCAGTTCCGCGGCCACGAGATCTCGCGTCTGTCGCGCGCCTCGATGCGCCCGTTCCGGCGCGAGATGATGATGATCTTCCAGGACCCGTACGCGTCGCTGAATCCGCGCAAGCGCGTCGGCTTCATCGTCGCGGAGGCCCTGCAGGTGCACAAGCTCGGCACGGAGGCGGAGATCAAGCGCCGCGTGCAGGAGCTGCTCGAGGTTGTCGGTCTCAATCCCGAGCACTACAACCGCTTCCCGCACGAGTTCTCCGGCGGCCAGCGGCAGCGCATCGGTGTCGCGCGCGCTCTCGCCGTCAACCCGAAGCTGATCGTCTGTGACGAGCCGGTCTCCGCCCTCGATGTGTCGGTGCAGGCTCAGATCCTGAACTTGCTGAAGGACCTCCAGCGGGACTTCGGGCTCACCTACGTGTTCATCGCGCACGACCTGAACGTTGTTCGCCACATCTCCGACCGCGTGATGGTCATGTACCTCGGCCAGGTTTCGGAGACGGCGAGCCGCCAGGATCTCTACGCGCGGCCGATGCATCCGTACACCGGCGCGCTCCTCTCCGCCGTACCGGTGCCGGATCCGACCGTCGGCCGCCACCGCAAGCGGATCGTGCTCGAGGGGGACGTGCCGAGCCCGATCAACCCGCCGAGCGCGTGCCGTTTCCATCCGCGCTGCCCGAGGTTCGTCGAGGGTCATTGCGACGTCGAGGAGCCGGCGCTGATTTCGCGGGCGGGTGCCGACCGCACACACGTGACCAAGTGCCATTACCCGCTCGAGCGCTGGCCGATGACCGAGGAGGAGATGCGCGTTCCCGGTTCGGTGTCGTCACCTGCTCCCGCCTCGGCTCCCGCCGAGACGGCGTCCTAGACCTGCGCCGTGAGCGTCGGGCACCCCGAGCCGCACCAGACGTCAGGCCTGGGTGCGGCCGCGCGCCGCTTCGGAATCCTCTTCGCCGCGCTCGCCGGCGGTACCGCGGTGGTCGCACTCCTCCTCGGGCTTGCGGTCGGTTCCGGTGTCGGCCGCTCCCTTTCACTCGGCTGGTACATCGTCGGCTCGACGCTCCTCATCAGCGGCTTCTTCATCGGCAACCGCGGCCCGTCCCGTCCTCAGGGCCAGGGTTGGAGCCCGTTCTCGTTGCAGCGCTGGTCGCGCTGGGCGACGCCGGACGAGCAGCGCGAGACGATCTCGTTCTCCGCCGTGCTCGTCCTCCTGGGCTTCATCATCATCGCCCTGGGTGTCGTCGCCGACACGCGGTACACGCTCTTCTAGGAATCAACCAGGTTCCGCTCTTTGAACCTGGTTCGATGAGTTTCGAGTCGCAGGCGGCGTCCGAGGGAAACTCGGCAACCTGGTTTGACCCCGAACCAGGTTACGTGCACGACGTAGTCCGTTTCGCGATCCTGGTTATCTCGAACCGGAACTAACCCGCCGCGGCGGGTCGCGTCTCCAGTAGTGGAATGGCCGCAACTTCTCAACTGTGCGAGCGCGCACGTGAGTGGGCGTCGCTGCGGGCCGACGGCGAGCTGTCCGAGCTCGAGTCGGCGCTGCTCGACGCCCACCTTTGCCGCTGCGCCCCATGCCGCAGCTTCGCCGGAGGCGCCGAGGAACTGACCGCAGCCTTGCGCGCGGCCCGCCTCGAACGGCCTGCGCCGCTCGCGCTTGTCTTGCCGCATCGCCGACCGGCGCTCCACGCCCTGCAGACGGTGCTTGCGACGGCGTTCGTGGTCGCCGCGGGAGTGACCGCAGCGCTCGTCGGCGTCGACCGGCACGCGCCGTCGGTCTCGACCGCGGAGCCGGTGGCCGTCGTGGCAGCTGTCGAATCGCCCGACGCGTTTCGGAGGCTCCGCCGCCCGTTGCTGCTCGCGCCAAGCCGCCAGCTGCCGCGAAACAGGCGAGTCCCGCTCGACGCGGCGTAACACCGAGCGCCGACCTGAGTCACTATGGGGAGCGATGATCCCTTCTGCTGTCAGCTCCTACGTCTGACGCCTCGATCATGCCGACCGTGTGTCGGCGGGGTTGAGGCGATCCGAGCTCCGTAGGGCGCGCGGACTCGAGCCGCAGTCCGGTAGTCTGCGCCTGCCCAGCCCGGCGCGTTTGCTGCGCGCGATGCGGAGGGCCCGTCCCGAACCTACGCCCCTTCAGGAGCTGTGAACGTGTCATCTAACGGCAACGAGAAGTCCATCGGCAAGCTGCTCGAGATCAAGGGCGTCGTCGTCGACGCAGTCTTCCCCGGCAGGCTGCCGGACATCTACTCGGCGCTGCGCATCGAGCGCCCGGACGGGACGCACCTGATCGCGGAGGTGCAGCAGCATCTCGGCGACGATCGCGTGCGCGCCGTCGCGATGGATGCGACGGACGGAATCGCGCGCGGCACGGACGTCGTCGATACGGGCGGCCCAATCTCGGTGCCGGTCGGCGATGTGACGCTCGGCCGCGTGTGGAACGTGCTCGGTGAGCCGGTCGACGACAAGCCGCCGATTGCCGCTGACGGTGAGCGCTGGTCGATCCACCGCGATCCGCCCGCCTTCGACGAGCTCGTGCCGAAGGTCGAGATCTTCGAGACCGGCATCAAGGTGATCGACCTGATCGCGCCGTACGTTCGCGGCGGCAAGATCGGGCTCTTCGGCGGCGCCGGCGTCGGCAAGACGGTGCTGATCCAGGAGCTGATCCACAACATCGCACGGCAGCACGGCGGCGTCTCGGTTTTCTCGGGCGTCGGCGAGCGCACGCGCGAGGGCAACGACCTCCTGCTCGAGATGGAGGAGTCGGGCGTGCTCGACAAGGTCGCCCTCTGCTACGGCCAGATGAACGAGCCGCCGGGTGCGCGCCTGCGCGTCGGCCTGTCGGGCCTGACGATGGCCGAGTACTTCCGCGACCAGGGCCAGGACGTGCTGCTCTTCATCGACAACATCTTCCGCTTCGTGCAGGCCGGCTCCGAGGTCTCGGCGCTGCTCGGCCGGATGCCGTCGGCCGTCGGGTACCAGCCGACGCTCGCGACCGAGATGGGGCAGTTGCAGGAGCGCATCACGTCGACCAACAAGGGGGCCGTCACGTCCGTTCAGGCGATCTACGTGCCTGCCGACGACCTGACCGACCCGGCCCCGGCGAACACCTTCGCCCATCTTGACGCGACGACCGTGCTCTCGCGCGCGATCGTCGAGCAGGGCATCTACCCGGCCGTCGATCCGCTCGATTCGACCTCTCGCGCGTTGCAGCCCGGCATCGTCTCGGAGGAGCACTACGCAACCGCGACCGAGGTGCAGGAAGTGCTGCAGCGCTACAAGGACCTGCAGGACATCATCGCCATCCTCGGCATCGAGGAGCTCTCGGACGAAGACCGCCTGACAGTGTCGCGTGCACGCAAGATCCAGCGCTTCCTCTCGCAGCCGAACTTCGTGGCCGAGCAGTTCACCGGCACGCCCGGGCAGTACGTGAAGCTCGAGGACACGATCCGGGGCTTCCAGGAGATCCTCCAGGGCCATCACGACGAGCTGCCTGAGCAGGCGTTCTACATGGTCGGCGCGATCGAGGGCGCGGTCGAGCGGGCGCAGCAGATGTCCGGCGCCGCCGCCTAGGGGCTTTGCGCGATGGCCGACCGCAGGCTGTTCTCGGTCTCGCTCGTGACGCCTGACGGCGCCGCGTACGAGGGCGACGCAGAGATGATCATCGTGCCCGGCGCCGCAGGCGAGATCGGCGTCCTCGCACGGCACGCTCCGCTGATCGCGACGCTGAAGGCGGGCTCGACGCGCATCCACCCGAGTGGCGGTGAAGTGCTGACCTTCGCGACCGGGCCGGGGTTCTTCCAGGTGCTCGAGGATCGAGCAATCGCGCTCGTCGACGACGCAGTCGATGCGTTGAAGGTCGACGACGCGCGGGCCCGCGCCCAGCTCGAGGCGGCGCAAGCCGAGCTCGCCGCGATCGAGAGTGGCGAGTCGACCGCCGATCGCTGGCAGGTCGAGCAGCGCCTCCGGCACGCAGAGAACCAGCTCGCAGTCGCCGGCCACTCCTCGTAGGAAGCGATGCGCGTCGCCGCCCTGGCGGACGTCCACGGCAATGCACCCGCGCTGGTTGCAGTGCTCGCGGAGGTCGCGGCCGCGGACGTCGATCTGATCGTGTTCTGCGGAGATCTCACGTGGGGGCCGTTGCCTAACGAGACGCTCTCGGTGGTGCGCGAGATCGAGACGCCCGTCCGCTTCGTGCGAGGCAATGCCGACCGGATGATTGGCGTTCACCTCGACGAGCGTGGCACCTGGCTGGCTCAAGCGCACGACGCCGCACAGACGGCGTTCGTGAACGGCTTCGAATCCTCGGTCAGCGTTGACGTCGACGGGTTGGGGCCGACGCGGTTCGTGCACGGCTCACCGCGGAGCGATGAGGAATGCGTCACGCCGCGGACATCGCTGGACCGCGTGCGTGAGTTCATGGCGGGTGTGCCGGAACGCGTGGTGGTGACGGCACACGTCCACGTCTCGTATGACCGGCACGTCGACGGCGTGAGGTTGATCGGGCCGGGAAGCGTGGGACGCCCGTATGAGGGCGTGCGCGGCGCACGATGGGCGCTCCTCGGGCCGGACGCCGAGCTGCGGCAAACCGACTACGACCACGAACGGACGGCTGAGCTCTACGCTGCAAGCGGCATCCCGCGGGTAGAGGAGGACATCGCCGCGGTGCTCGAGCCGATGAGCCGCGACGCGTCGATCGACCACGCAGAGGCGGTCGTCTTCTCCGGGTGACTCGCTAGACTCGCGTTCCCGGAGAGCTTTGAACGGCAGCTTGGCGACCGGGTCATCAAACGCCTAAAGAGCCCGTGCGAGCGCCGCTCCGCGACCTCTTTGGGTACGGCCGGAGGTTCATGGCGCGCGACATCGCAGCTGAGATCAGAAAGCTCGCAGAGGAGCGGATCCTGGTGCTCGACGGCGCCTGGGGGGTGCTCCTGCAGGGCCGCGGCCTGTCGGAGGCTGACTTCCGCGGCGAGCGCTTTGCCGATCATCCGCGTGAGCTCGTGAACGACCCGGACCTGTTGAACCTGACGCAGCCCGAGCTCGTCCGGGAGGTGCACGACGCCTACTTCGCGGCCGGCGCCGACATCACGACGACGAACACCTTCACGGCGACGTCGATCGGGCAAACGGACTACGGGCTCGAGGACGCGGTCTACGACATGAACTACGCCGGCGCGCGCATCGCCCGCGAATCGGCCGGCGACCGGTTTGTCGCCGGGTCGGTCGGCCCGCTGAACATCGCGCTTTCGCTGTCGCCGCGCGTCGACGATCCGGGCTACCGCACGCACTCATTCACGGACGTGAAGGCAACGTACGCCGAGCAGATCCGCGCACTTGCGGACGGCGGCGTCGACCTGCTGTTGATCGAGACGATCTTCGACCCGCTGAACGCGAAGGCGGCGATCATGGCAGCGCGGGAGACCGCGCCCGACCTGCCACTCTGGATCAGCGTCACGATCGTCGATCTCTCCGGTCGTACGCTCACCGGGCAGACGACGGAGGCGTTCTGGGCATCGATCGAGCACGCCGAGCCGTTGATTGTCGGGGTCAACTGCTCGCTCGGTGCAAAGGAGATGCGACCGTACGTCGCCGATCTGTCGCGGATCGCTCCGTGTCTTGTCTCGTGCCATCCGAACGCCGGCCTGCCGAACGCGTTCGGTGGCTACGACGAGACGCCCGATGTCACCTCGGCGCTCCTGCGCGAATTCGCGCTCGACGGGTTCCTGAACGTGGTCGGTTCGTGTTGCGGCTCGCATCCCGAGCATACGAAGGCGATCGTGGAGGCTGTCCGCGGGCTCGAGCCCCGCCGAGTTCCGCCGCGGCGTCGCGTGACGTGCTTCAGCGGCCTCGAGACATTCGAGATCGGTGACGAGACCGGCTTCGTCGTGATCGGCGAGCGCACGAACGTCACCGGCTCAGCTCGTTTCCGGCGCCTGGTCGAGGGGGGCGACTTCCCGGCGGCGATCGCCGTTGCGATCGAGCAGGTTCGCGGCGGCGCCAACATGATCGACATCAACATGGACGCCGACCTGCTCGAGGGGGAAGACGCCATGCGGACCTTCTTGAACGTGATCGCAACCGAGCCTGAGGTCGCCCGCGTGCCGGTGATGATCGACAGCTCGAAGTGGACTGTCCTCGAGGCGGGGTTGCAGTGCCTGCAGGGCAAAGGGATCGTCAACTCGATCTCGCTCAAGGAAGGCGAGGCCGACTTTCTCCGCCAGGCGCGCGCGGCGCGCGACTACGGCGCGGGCGTCGTCGTGATGGCCTTCGACGAGCAGGGCCAGGCGACGACACCTGAACGGCGCGTCGAGATCTGCGGTCGCGCATTCGACCTCCTCGTCGGCGAGGTCGGGTTCGCGCCGGAGGACATCATCTTCGACCCGAATGTGCTCGCGGTCGCGACCGGCATCGAGGAGCACGACGACTACGCCCGCGCGTTCATCGAGAGCCTGCCGCTGATCAAGGAGCGGTGCCCGGGTGCACGGACCTCGGGCGGCATCTCGAATCTCAGCTTCTCGTTCCGCGGGAACGACGTCGTGCGCGAGGCGATGCACGCGGCGTTCCTCTATCACGCGATTCGCGCCGGGCTCGACATGGGCATCGTCAACGCTGGGCAGCTCGCGGTCTACGAGGAGATCGAGCCCGAGTTGAAGGAGCGGGTCGAGGACGTGCTCTTCAACCGTCGTCCCGACGCGACGGAACGGCTGGTCGAGCTCGCCGAGAACGTGCGCGGTGAAGGCACCAAGCGCGAGGTCGATCTCGCATGGCGGGATGCCCCGGTCGCCAAGCGGCTCGAGCATGCGCTGGTGCGCGGGATCGTCGACTTCGTCGAAGAGGACACCGAGGAGGCGCGGCTCCAGGCAGCGCGGCCGCTGCAGGTGATCGAGGGCCCGTTGATGGACGGGATGCGCGTCGTCGGCGACCTCTTCGGCTCGGGGAAGATGTTCCTGCCCCAAGTCGTGAAGTCGGCGCGCGTGATGAAACGCGCCGTTGCGTACTTGCAGCCGTACATGGAGGACGAGAAAGACGGCACGCACGGCGCGCAGGGCAAGGTGTTGCTTGCCACCGTGAAGGGCGACGTGCACGACATCGGCAAGAACATCGTCGGTGTCGTACTCGGTTGCAACGACTACGACGTGATCGATCTCGGGGTGATGGTCGCGCCGGAGACGATCCTCGACACGGCAGAGCGCGAGCAGGTCGACGTCGTCGGGCTGTCCGGTCTGATCACGCCGTCACTCGACCAGATGGTCGACGTCGCGCGCGAGATGAAGCGTCGGCGGATCGAGCTTCCGCTGATGATCGGAGGAGCCACCACCTCACGGCAGCACACGGCGGTGAAGATCGCGCCCGAGTACGAGAACGAGACGGTGCACGTCCTCGACGCAAGCCGCGTCGTCGACGTCGTCTCAGCGCTGCTCGATCCCAAGCGGCGCGTCGCCCTCGACGTCGAGAACCGGGAGCTGCAGGAGCGTCTTCGCGTGCAGCACGCGGAGAAGGTGCGCAAGCCGCTCCTGCCACTCGGGCGTGCGCGGGCGAACCGCGCGGTCTTGCGATTCGACGACCTCCCCGAGCCGCCGTTCGCGGGCACGCGCGAGATCGCGCCGGCCCTCGCCGAGCTCGTGCCGTTCATCGACTGGCAGTTCTTCTTCCATGCCTGGGATCTGAAGGGAAAGTTCCCGGCGATCCTCGACAGCCCGCCGGCCCGCGAGCTCTACGACGACGCCCAAGAGACGCTTCGCGAGATCGTCGACGGTGAGCAGCTCAACGCACGCGGCATCTATGGCTTCTGGCCGGCGCACGCCGAGGGCGACGACATCGTTGTCGGCGATACGCGGTTCAACATGCTCCGCCAGCAGGCCGACCACAATGACGAGCGTCCCAACCGGTCACTCGTCGATTTCGTCGCGCCCGCAGGTGACCACATCGGCGCGTTCGCGGTTGCGATCCACGGGGCCGATGAGTTGTCGGCTCGCTACGCGGCCGAGCATGATGACTACCGCTCGATCATCGTGAAGGCGCTCGCAGACCGGCTGGCGGAGTCGTTTGCCGAATGGCTGCACTTGCAAGCGCGGCGCGAGTGGTACGCGCCCAATGAGCACCTGCCAGCGGACAACCTGATGCGCGAGACCTTTCGCGGTATTCGTCCGGCGTTCGGGTATCCCGCGTGCCCGGATCACACCGAGAAGCGCAAGCTGTTCGACCTGCTCGGCGCCGAGCAGGTCGGGCTCGGGTTGACGGAGAGCTTCGCGATGACGCCTGCAGCCGCGGTCAGCGGCATGTATTTCGCGCATCCGCAGGCGAAGTACTTCGCGGTCGCGCGGATCGGCCCTGACCAGCTCGAGGACTACGCGGGTCGAAAAGGCCTGCAAGTGGCGGAGCTCGAGCGCTGGCTTTCACCCAACCTGGGCTGACCAGCCACTCCGGTATCCTTCACTCCGCAGGCGCCTTGAGGGGCGCCGCGCTTCGTTTATGCGGACGACCATGAAGAGAGGCATCGGGCGCGGTGCCGGCGCGAACGGGAACGGCGGTGCCGTTTTCCCACCGGGGACCGTCAGTGCGGTCACCCGTTATCGGCAACCTCCGGCGCCCGCGAAGACGGGGCTCGGCCTGTTCGGGCGCATCCTCCTCTTCACGCTCCTCGCGATCACCTCGGTGGCGCTCGCCGCGGCCGGCGGCGGCTATCTCTACTTCCACCAATCGGTGGCTGCAGTTCGCGCGCACACCCCGGCGGTGAAGAAGGCGGCTGCTGCACTCGATGTTCCGGTCGCCCATCACGCGGCGATCGCCCTTGTGATCGGGTACGACCATCGCGCCGGCGTCGAGGCGAACCGCCCATCGCTCTCCGACACGCTGATGCTGATCCGCGCGGACCCCGAGACGAATTCGATCTCGCTGCTTTCGTTCCCGCGCGACCTCGATGTTCCGATCTACTGCGGATCGTCTGCATCCGACAAGGTCGGGCATGTCGTCACCACCGATCGCATCAACTCCGCCTACTCCCGGTGCAGCGCCAAGGGGACATTGCTGACGATCAAGCACCTCACCGGCCTGCCGATCAACTATCTGATCACGGTCAACTTCCACGGCTTCAAAGAGGTCGTCGACAAGCTCCACGGAGTCTGGATGGACGTCGACCGCCGGTACTTCAACAAGAACACCGGCTCGTACCTCGACAACTACGCGAACATCAACCTGCAGCCGGGCTACCAGAAGTTGACCGGCCAGCAGGCGCTCGATTTCGTCCGCTTCCGCCACACCGACTCCGATCTCTACCGGCTCGCGCGGCAGCAGGAGTTCGTGCGCGCGTTCCGCGTGCAGGTGTCGCGGAGCTTCTCCGTGCTCGAGCTGCCGAGCCTCGTCAGTACCGTCACGAAGAACATCGAGGTCGGTGAAGGCGGACACAGCCTTGGCGGCAAGGAAGTGATCTCGTATGCGCTCTTCGCCCAGTCGCTCCCCGGCGGCCATCTCTTCCAGGACAAGATCGAGAACGTGCAGTGCTCGCTCGGTTGCCAAGCGCAGCCGTCCGACATCCAGGCGGCGGTGAATTCGTTCCAGAACCCGGACGTGCAGTCGTCGAAGGTCGCGAACACCGTTGCGCTCGGCAACAAGGTGAAGCAGAAGGCGCCGCCGCCGTCGGCGACGACCGTGACGGTCCTCAACGGCAGCGGCGTCGCCGGCGCCGCTGCGAACACGTCGTACCTGCTCGACCAGCGCGGCTACAAGACGCTGACGCCCCCGAACGGCGTCCAGGCCGACACGCCGCAGCAGAACTATTTCCACTCGGTCATCTACTACGACCCCGCGCAAGCACGGTCGAAGGCCGCCGCGGTGGCCCTGCAGAACCTGATGCAGCCCGCCGACGTGAGGAAGTTGCCGGCGCGTGCCCCGAAGCTGCTTGCGCTCGACCCCGGCTCGATGCTCGTCGTTGCGCTCGGCTCGGCGTTCCACGGGACGATCCAGACGCCGCCGCAGACGAACGTGCCGCACCATGTTGCGGCCTCGGTGCGCGCCGACGCGGCACCGGGCAAGGAGCTTTTGGCGGGCGTCCAGCGCAAGGTGAACTTCCCGCTCTTCGTACCCACGATCCTCGAGCGGAACTCCACCCCGGACACCGCGCCCGGTGACCAGGCGGAGCGGACCTACTGGATCGACGGCCGCGGCAAGCACAAGGCGGTCCGGCTCGTTTTCCGGTTCGGGTACGGGAGCCTCGAGTACTGGGGGATCCAGGAGACGAATTGGGACGGCGCCCCGGCGCTCGCCGACAAGAGCTTCAGGCACGACCTCGGCGGCCGCGAGTTCGATCTCTATTACGCGGGCTCGCATCTCCATATGGTCGTGCTCCATGCCCACGGCGCGAGCTACTGGGTCGTGAACACGCTGCTCGACTCCCTGTCCAACGAGACCATGCTCGCGATCGCGAAGGGTCTCAAACCGCTTACAAGCGTTCGCTAGTCTCCTGCGCGCCATGAGCAAGGTCGGCATCTTCGGAGCAGGTTGGGTGGGCCTCGTCACCGGGGCGTGCTTTGCCGAGCTCGGGCACGAGGTCGTCATCCGCGACGTGCTGCCGGAGAAGATCGATGCGCTGCGCCGCGGCGAGGTTCCGTTCCACGAGGAACGCGTGCCGGAGCTCCTCGCGAAGAACGCCGAACGGTTGACCTACACGCTCGACGTCGCCGAGATCGCCGACTGCGAGTTCCTCTTCGTGTGCGTCGACACTCCGCCGACGTATTCGGGCGACGCCGACCTCTCGCGGGTCTGGACCGTGGTCGATGAGCTGCCCGAGCTCACGGGCCGGCCGATCCTCGTGATGAAGTCGACGGTGCCGGTCGGCACCGGCGAGAAGGTGCGCGCGGGCCTCGACCAGCGCGGGCTCGAGCACGTCGGCTACGTCTCGAACCCCGAGTTCCTCGCTGAGGGCCGCGCCGTGCGCGACTTCATGAATCCCGATCGGATCGCGATCGGTGCATTCCATGACGACGACGGCGATGCCGTCGCAACGCTTTACGCGGCGATCGATGCGAAGGTCGTCCGGTCGGATGTGAACTCGGCCGAGATGATCAAGCTCGCCGCGAACGCGTTCCTGATGACGCGCATCTCGTTCATCAACGAGATCGCGAACGTGTGTGAGGCGACCGGCGCCGACGTGGTCAAGGTCGCCGAAGGAATCGGCCTCGACCACCGGCTCGGCCCACATTTCCTGAATGCCGGGATCGGCTATGGCGGCTCGTGCTTCCCGAAGGATTCGCTTGCGCTGAAGCAGCTGGCGTCGAACTCGGGTTACCACTTCCAGTTGCTCTCGGCGGTGATCGAGGTGAACGAGCTGCAGAAGCGCCGGGTGATCGGGAAGCTGAAGCGACATCTGGGCTCGCTTCGCGGCAAGAATGTCGCGTTGCTCGGCCTCGCGTTCAAGCCGAACACCGATGACATGCGTGAGGCGCCGTCGATCGTGCTCGCGTCGCGCCTGCTCGCCGAAGGTGCCGAAGTGCGCGCATGGGACCCGATCGCCGACGGCTCGAAGCTCCCGAAGGGAGTTGAGATCGTCGGCTCCGTGCTCGACGCGGTGCGCGACGCGGATGCCGCGGTGATCGTGACCGAGTGGGCCGAGTTGCGCGAGCTCGCGTCGGCGGAGGTGCGTGAGGCGATGGCGCGGCCGCTGATCATCGACGGGCGCAACCTGCTCGATCCCGAAGTCACACGCCGCGCGGGTTTTGCGTACGAGGGAATCGGGCGTCCGACGTCGCCCGGCGACGTGTTGCCGCAGACTCCCGAACTGTCGCCCAGCAAGGCGTAGCGCCGGGTATGGAGGCGATCATCCTCGCCGGTGGCAAGGCCGAGCGGCTCGGCGACGCTGCGGGTGGCCGTCCGAAAGCACTCGTCGAGGTCGCCGGCCGTCCGCTCGCCGCATATCAGGTCTCGCGGCTCGCTCGTGTCGGCGTGAGCCGGGTGATCTTTGCCTGCGCGGCGGGACAGGGCCCGCTCTTCGTCGAGGAGCTCGCAGGCCTCGGGCCGGAGATCGTTGCGGCCGAAGAGCCGGAGCGCCTCGGCCGTGGCGGCGGGATCAAGTTCGCGGCGCGATTGCGGCAGGAGAGCGGCGATGTCTACGCGCTGAACGGCGATGAGCTCGTCGACGTCGACTTTGCTGCGCTGCTCGACGAGCATCGCCGTACCGGCGCGCTCGCCACGATCGCGGTCGCGCAGCCGAAGTCCGCCTTCGGCGTCGTCGAGATCGATGCCGAAGGCGTCGTCGGCGGCTTCCACGAGGGAGGGAAGGTGCCCTACTGGGTCAACTGCGGCAACTACGTTCTCTCCGAGGCCGCGATCGACCGGTTCCCGGAGCGGGGCGATCACGAGTCGACCACCTTTCCGGAGCTCGTGGAGGAAGGGACGTTGCGGGCCTACCGCCATGCGGGGCTTTGGCTGACGGTGAACACACCGAAGGAGTTGCGCGCCGCCGGTGAGCATGTCGCCGCGCATCCGGAATGGCTCGCGTGAGAGGATCGGACGGGCCGATGACGCTCGACTCGCCGAACATCCACACGCTCGACGCCTGGGCCTTCGACGTGCGAAAGGTCGAGAAGCCGTGGGGCTACGAGCTCATCTGGGCGCTCACCGACACCTACTGCGGCAAGGTGCTGTTCGTCCGAGCCGGCCATTCCCTGTCGCTGCAGTTCCACCGGCAGAAAGACGAGGCGTGGTTCGTGCAGTCGGGCCGGGCAAAGCTCGAGCTCGGGAACGCGGGGGAGAAGTCCCTGAAGGAAGAGGTGATCGGCGCGGGCGCCGCCTTCCACTACGCACCGGGCACCGTGCATCGGGTGACGGCGATCGAAGACACGACGATCCTCGAGGTCTCGACGCCGCACCTCGACGACGTCGTGCGGCTCGAAGACGCCTACGGCCGCGAAGGCACCTCGGCGCCCTAGCCCAGCAAGTCGGAGCCTCCGCTCCGGCTCACGGCCGCGAACGCGAGCACCCGGCGACGCGGCGCGGCGCGCGAAAGTTCCGCTTTTCGGCACGGTCCGGTCACCCACGCGTGACACCGATTCTGCGACGCTTCGAAAGGGACCTTTGCTCCCCCCGGGGTGAGTATCGCCTCAACCTTCACACGAGTCTGGTAAGGTATCCTGATGTCCGAGCTTCTCACCGTCGGCGCTGCCGCCGCCGAAAGTGGCTGGTCGGCGCGGATGCTGCGATATCTCGAGAGTCACCGGCTCGTCGTTCCCCGGCGCACGGCGTCGGGCTACCGGCTCTATGGACTGTCCGAGCTGAACCGGCTGCGGTCGCTTCGCGACCTGCGGACGCGCTTCGGCCTCGAGCTCGCGGAGCTCGCGTTCGCGCGCCGCCTACGCCGAGAGCCCGACCTTCGAGCAGCGGTCGATGCGTGGCTCGCAGCCGGCGATGACGCACGCTCGTGGATCGAGTGGGAGCAGCGCAAGCACGAACGGTTGCTCGCCGCCTGATCGCTCTACACTGCCCCGCGATAACGAGAGAGGATTTATGGCAACGACTAAGCGCTACGACGTAAAGGATCTATCGCTCGCCCCTGAAGGCGTTCGGCGCATCATGTGGGCCGACCGCCAGATGCCCGTCCTCACGGCGATTCGCGAGCGCTTCGAGCGCGAACAGCCGCTTGCCGGCTACCGCGTCTCCGCCTGCCTGCACGTCACGTCCGAGACCGCCAACCTGATGCGCACCCTGAAGGCCGGCGGCGCCGATGTGGTCCTGTGCGCCTCGAACCCGCTGTCGACACAGGACGACGTCGCCGCGGCGTTGGTCGACGAGTTCGACATCGCGGTCTTCGCGATCAAGGGTGAGGACAACGACACGTACTACTCGCACATTGAGGCGGCGGTCGACCATAAGCCGCAGCTGACGATGGACGACGGCGCCGACGTGATCAGCGTCCTCCACAGCGCGCGGCGCGAGCAGCTCGGCGACATCATCGCGGGCATGGAGGAGACGACCACCGGCGTCATCCGCCTGAAGGCGATGGAGGCGGACGGTGCGCTCGCGTTCCCGGTGATCGCCGTCAACGATGCGCGAACGAAGCACTTCTTCGACAACCGCTACGGGACGGGGCAGTCGACGATCGACGGGATCATCCGCGCCACGAACGTGCTGCTTGCAGGCAAGCGTTTCGTCGTCGCCGGGTACGGCTGGGTCGGGCGCGGGGTTGCGATGCGTGCCAAGGGCCTCGGCTCGCACGTGATCGTCACGGAGATCGACCCGATGCGCGCCCTCGAGGCGCTCATGGACGGGTTCGAGGTCATGCCGATGGCAGACGCCGCGAAAATCGGCGACATCTTCTGCACGGCGACGGGCGACAAGCACGTCATCGCCCGTAGCCACCTCGAGGTGATGAAGGACGGCGCAATCATCTGCAACACGGGGCACTTCAACGTCGAGATCGACATCCCGGCGCTGAAGTCGCTCTCGGTCGCATCGCGCGAGGCGCGGAACTTCGTCGAAGAGTTCACGATGGAGGACGGGCGCCTGCTCTTCTTGCTCGCCGAGGGCCGTCTCGTGAACATCTCGGCCGCCGAGGGTCACCCGGCGATCGTCATGGACATGAGCTTCGCGAACCAGGCCCTTGCGACCGAATACGCGGTCCAGCACGCGGCGACGCTCGAGAAGAAGGTCTATCCGGTGCCGACCGAGATCGACGAGGAGATCGCCCGCCTCAAGCTGGCCACGATGGGCGTCACGATCGACATCCTCACCGAGGAACAGGTCAAGTACCTCGCATCCTGGGACGAGGGCACCTGATCCGGCGCGCCGCGACGCTCGCGGCGCGCGAGCTCAGGGTCGTGCCGGCGGCGCTCGCCGTCGGCACGACCAGCCTGACGACGTTCGCGATCGCTGCCCGTGCTCGAGCCTGAACGGATCCTGCGGCTGGAGGACGATCGGGCGGTCTTCCTCGACCAGCGGCGGCTGCCGCTCGAGGAGATCGAGGTGGAGTGCCGCACGGCAGCGGAGGTTGCTGACGCGATTCGCACGATGGTCGTCCGGGGTGCACCGGCGATCGGTGTCGCGGCCGCGTACGGGATCGCACTTGCGGCGAAGCAGGGGGAGGACCTCGCCCTGGCCGATCGCCTCCTGCGGGACTCGCGCCCGACCGCCGTCAACCTCGCCTGGGCACTCGACACGATGGGCGATGACCCGTCGTACGAGCATGCGCGGCAGATTCACTCAGACGAGGTCGACCGGTGCCGCCGGATGGCTGCCCACACAGCCGCGCTGCTCGCCCCGAGCACGCGCGCGCTCACTCACTGCAACGCCGGCGGCCTCGCGACGGGGGGATACGGGAGCGCGGTCGGTGCGCTACTCGCCGCGTGGGAGCGCGGTGTCCTCGCGCACGTCTGGGTTGACGAGACCCGACCGCTTCTGCAGGGTGCGCGCCTGACCGCCTGGGAGCTCGAGACAGCCTCGATTCCGCACACGGTCATCGCCGATTCCGCCGCCGCGTCGCTGATGTCCGCGGGCGAGGTCGACTGCGTGATCACCGGTGCCGATCGCATTGCCGCGAACGGAGACACCGCGAACAAGATCGGCACCTACTCGCTCGCCGTGCTCGCCCACTACCACCGGATTCCGATGTACATCGTCGCGCCAAGCTCGACGGTCGACCTGGAGACCGAAACGGGGGCCGGCATTCCGATCGAGGAACGCGATCCGGCCGAGATCACGACACGCTTCGCGGCGCGGAACCCGGCGTTCGACGTGACTCCCGCCGCCCTGATCGCGGCGATCATCACCGAAGCAGGCGTCCATCGCTCCCCGTTCGCGGATTCCCTCGCGGGGGCGGTGGCCGCAGCATGAAGGTCGTGATTCTTGCCGCCGGTTATGCGACGCGGCTTCGGCCCCTCACCGACACGATCCCCAAGCCGCTCTTGCCGGTCGGCGGACGTCCGATCGTCGACTGGATCGTCGAGAACGCCCGCGCGATCCCCGAGGTCGACGGGATTCACCTCGTCACGAACAGTCGCTTCGCCGATCAGTTCCGCCGGTGGGCGGAGCCGCTCGAGGTCACCGTCCACGACGACGGCACGTTCACGAACGAGGACCGGCTCGGTGCGGTCGGCGATTTGCAGCTTGCGATCGAGCACGGCGCGATCGACGACGACCTCCTGGTCGTCGCCGGCGACAACCTCTTCGATTACAGCCTGGTCGATTTCGTCGCACACGGCGTGCGTGCCGACGCGGCAAGCGCGGTCGCAGTCTACGACTGCGGCGATCTCGAGCTCGCCACGCATTACGGCATCGTCGAGCTCGACGCCGACGATCGCATCGAGTACTTCATCGAGAAGCCGGACGACCCGCCCTCGACGCTCGCTGCGACCGCTACCTACTTCTATCCGCGTGTGCACGTGCCGCTTATTCGCCGGTATCTCGACGAAGGACATGCGCCCGATCAGGCCGGGAGCTTCGTCGCGTGGCTCTACCGCCGCGAGCCTGTGTACGGCTATCGGTTCGACGGCGACTGGTTCGACATCGGCAATCACGCGCAGCTGCTCGAGGCCGATAATCGGCTGCGCGCCCGGGACGGCCTGCCGACGCGTCGTGCCTACTCGCTCGAGTAGCGCGCGTCAAGATTCACAAAGCTGGCACAGACACGTTGCGTTTTGCGACGTAGCGTGACCGGCGTGGCTCATCGATCTTCTCTTACCGCGCCGCTGCGTGTCGTGTGGTTGTGCTGCCGACACCCTCTGCTTCGCCTGCCGTTCGAAGTTGCGCTTCCTGCCGCCGCCGCGGTGCGCACGGTGCGGGGCCCCGACGGCGTGGCCGGTCGAGCGGTGCCGCGAATGTGCCGGGCGCCGGCTCGCCTTCTCCTCGGCGCGCGCGGCAGTGGCCTACACCGGGGCGGCGCCGGCGCTCGTCCACGGATGGAAGGAGCACGGCCTCCGCCGCGTCGCGACCATTGCCGCCGACCTCGTCGTCGCTCACGTCGAGCGGCCGGTGGCAGACCTCATCACGTATATCCCGCCCGATCCCGCGCGGCAGCTCCAGCGTGGACACCATCCGGCCGAGCGGCTGGCTCGCGAGCTCGGCGTCCGCTGGTCGCTCGAGAGCACCCGGCTTCTCGTGCGACGACGCCCGGGCCGACGGCAAACCGGGCTCGATCGCACCGAGCGGCAGGCGAACGTCCGCGGAACGTTTGCCGCCTCAAGACCAGTCGCAGGCGCGGTCGTCCTCGTCGATGACGTCTACACGACCGGCGCGACCGCTGCGGCCGCGGCCGGAGCCCTGCGCGCTGCAGGCGCCTCGGACGTGCGTGTCGTCACCCTCGCAAGGACGGTGCGCTAGGCTCAAAGCGAGCAGGATCGACTACCACCAAGGAGGCAGCGATGAGGCTTCAGGTGAAGGGCAAGAACGTTGACGTCGCCCCGTCGATCCGTGAGTACGCCGAGCGCAAGTTCGCGAAGCTCGACAAGCAGCTGGCCGAGCAGACGCAGGTCGAGATCGAGCTCTCCGAGCAGCGCAACCCGTCGATTGCCGACCGGCACATCGCCGAAGGCACGATCTACGGCAAGGGGACGACGCTGCGGGCGCGCGAGTCGTCGCCCGACGCGAAGGCGTCGATCGACCAGCTCGTCGAGAAGCTCGAGCGCCAGGTGAAGCGGTATCGGGAGCGGCGGCGCGTCGAGCCGCGCCGGCACACCGAGCACCACGGCGACGCGGCGTAGGTGGCGCTTTTCCGTCGCCGCAAGCCGCTGCACGTGCGGCTGGCAGAGGCGGGCGACCTCCGGCTCGATCAAGACGCGGTCCCGCGCGTCGGCCAGGCGGCGGAGCCCCCAGGGTGGGACGGCGAGCCGCGGGGCGAGCCGGGCATCCACGGCGTTCCGCGCCCTCGGCGGTGGGACTCCGTTGCGACGGCCGAGGCACCCGGACTCACCGGTGACGCGGTGCACTTCGTCGCGCTGCCCGACGGGTCGATCCTGGTCGAGGAGGACGAGCCCGACGACGCGCTGACGCCGCTCGCCGACGCGGTCGAGGCGTCGATCGCGGCCCCGTAC
>JBAQHS010000009.1:0-4251 GCA_049288455.1 Gaiellaceae bacterium
TCAGGATCGTGTTCGTCGAGCGGTAGTTCTGCTCGAGCGGGATCACCTTCGTGTTCGGGAAGTCCTTCTCGAAGTCGAGGATGTTGCGGATGTCGGCGCCGCGGAATGCGTAGACCGATTGGTCCGGGTCCCCAACAGCCATGATGTTTTGAGACACCTCGGCGAGCAGCTGCAGCAGCACGTACTGCGCGTGGTTTGTGTCCTGGTACTCGTCGACCATCACGTATCGGAAGCTCTTCGACCACTTCTCGCGCGCCTCCGGGAAGCGCTGCAGCACATCGACCGTCAGCATCAGCATGTCGTCGAAGTCGACCGCGTTCGAGCTGAAGAGCTTGCGCTGGTAGAGCTGGTAGACGTCGGCGACCGTCTGGTCGTAGAAGCTCGCGACGCGCGAGGCATACTCGTCCGGGCCGATCAGCTGGTTCTTCGCGTTCGAGATCTGCGAGTGGATACCACGCGGGACGAAGCGCTTCGGGTCGCGCTCGAGCTCCTCCAGCGCGATTTTGACGACGCGCAGCTGGTCGGCCTGGTCGTAGATGGTGAAGTTCGACCGGTAGCCGAGCCGCTCGGCTTCGCTGCGCAGCATCCGCCCGCACGCGGAGTGGAACGTCATGATCCAGATCGCGCGCGCGATCGGCCCGAGATCGCGCATCACGCGCTCCTTCATCTCGTTCGCGGCCTTGTTCGTGAACGTGATCGCAAGGATCTCGTTCGGCTTCGCGCCCTGCGTCTTCAGCAGGTGCGCGACCCGGTGTGTGAGCACCCTCGTCTTGCCCGAGCCGGCGCCTGCGATCACGAGCAGCGGGCCTTCCGTCGTCAGTACCGCCTCGCGCTGGGCGGGGTTCAGATCGGCCAGATAGGTCTCGGGCTGCGTTGCGGACACCCGGTCGATCGTAGCCGTCAGGTCAGGGCGTCGAGCTCACCGTCCGGCCGGGCCGGGGCCGCTCCGAGCGTGTCTTTTTCGGCTCACGCCTGCGACGCGATCCGGGCCACACCGGGAACGGTTCCGGCGTCGATGACCCGACGTAGCGGTGCGGCCCGTAGCGAGTGATCGAGGAACGCGGTCGTCGTACGCCGGACGATGCCGGCCCAGCGGTCGTTCGTCGTATACGGCTCGAGGTGCGCCGCACCGAGAAGCCAGAGGAGGAACTTCGGCCGGCGCATCAGCCGGAAGTAGGACACGGTGCTGCTGGGCGAATTGAGCGGATCGCTCGTTCCCTGGGCGGCGAGGAGCGGCGGTGATCCCGGCGGCGGCGCTGCGAAGCCGGGGAATGCGGCGCCGGAGAGGACGATCGCGGCGTCGATCCGACGGTCGCGGTAACGGCGGTCGTAGGCCGCGGCCAGGGCTGCTTCGGCGCCGTCGGACTGCCCGGTGACCGCGATTCTCGTCGGGTCGACGAGCGCATGCACCGGGCTCGAGCGGGCTATGAGGCGGGAGATGACGAAGCTCACGTCCGCGGGCTCGTTCACGAGGTCGCTCTCGCTCGGGCCACCCGGAGCGCCCGGGCTCTCGACCGGAAACACCGGTGCAGCGACGATGTAGCCGGCACGCGCCCAGGCGTCGAGCAAGGCGGCGTAGGCCTCCGGCGTCTCGGCGAACCCGTGTGCAAAGACGACGAGCGGAAACGGCCCGCGACCCCGCGCCGGAAAACGCACCTCGGTGACAAGGACGCGCGGCCCGGATGTGCCATTGCGAAAGCGCGCATGCCGCGAAGAATCGACGAAGCGAAAAGCTCGAAGCTGCACGCGCGGCGGCGAGGCAGTTGTGGCGGCGGCGCTCGAGGCGCCCACCGCGAAAGCGACGAGGAGCAGTCCTGCCGCCTTTCTCACAGGTCGGTGGGCGAAGGTCATTTGAAGGGAACGGTGACCGGACCGGGCAAGCGGCGGTAGATCGCGAAGAAGTCCCGGTCATCGGGGACGAGGTACCGCGTCGCGGGCTGCTGGTAGTTCGGCACGACCTTGTTCGGGTCGAGACCGGCGTGATGGGAGTAGGTGATCAGCGTCGGCCATTCCGGGTTGATGTCGAGTTGCATCGCGCGAACGGCACCCGCACGCTGCAGGAGCTGCGCAAGACTCGTGACGGTCTGGAAGTCCGCCGCCGCGTAGATCAGGTTCCCATGCCGGTCGATCCCTGCCCCGGTTCGCCAGACGCGCACGGCGTTGCCGAGGGTGAAGCCCCACTGCGTGCTGTCATTCAGCGCCGGGTTGAGGCGCCCGTGGTCGACGATCAGCGGCAAGCTCTGGCGCGCGAACGCGATCTGTCGACCCGCGACTGGTCCGCCGTTCCAGGTCGTGATGTCGACACGTCCGTCGCGATAGGCGAGCATCGTTGCGAGCCCCTTCTTCAGCGGCTCGTACTGCACGCCGCCGATCGACGACCCGTTGTCGCCGTCGCGGTAGATGAAGCCGCTGTTGAACGTAGCGAGCAGGCGCCACCGCTGGTCGAGCGGCACCGACATTGGTCCCCGCACGGGAGCGCTCGGCGGCTCGTAACGACCGGGGTAGTACGCCGTCGACGTGAGGATGTGGTCGAACCAGGCCACGTACCCGATGATGCGGGGATAGTCGAGCTCGGTGCGAAAGGCAGTGACGAGCACCGGCGGTCGGCCGTCGACTAGCGGCCCAGTCCGCTCCCAGACCGCCTCGCCCGGCAGTGGATGCGCGAACACGGGCCTGATCTTGGGAGGCACTTCGGCGAGGCCGCGCCTGGCCCGTTTCGCCTTCGCGACGGCGGTGAGGCCGACGGCCGGCAGTTGCTTCAGCTGCGGGCCACCCTTCGACGGAGCCTTCAAGCTGAAGTAGTAGTGCTCGACCTCGTCGACGAGCCAGTTGCCGTGGTGCTGCCGCAGCCATTCCACACTGCGCGGCCAGAGCGGCAGGCTCGAAGGCTGCATCATCGTCGTCGTGTACGAGTAGATCGCGGGCGACAGAGCGAGGAGTATCAGCGCCACTGACGCAAGCAGCCGACGCCGACGCCGGCGCCGGCGGCGCGAGCGCCTGACGGGGTTCGCGCCCTGAAGGACGTCGGACGATTCCAGAACATCACCGTACGTGCGGCTCATGAGAGCCGGATGAACGCGAGCTGACAAACACGTCTCGCCGTTCAGACACCGGCATCGTGTCGGCCACCGAGCACGTCAGCGACGCGATGCCGCCACGCCTCGTTGCGCGACGTGGCCGGGTCGAACCGCGCCCGCGCGCGCGCCAGCTGGCCCTCACCGTAGAAGAGCTGCGCCCAGACCGAACGCGGCCGTCCCAACCGATACGCGGCCACCAGACCGAGCGGCGGGAGAAAGATGCTCACGAGCCCCATCAAGAGCTTTCCCTTCAGGCAGGTGACGATCGACAGGGCAATGCTCACGGCGACGACCGCGAACCCGATCAGACGCGGAACTTCGGTCTGGTCGTGAATGCCGAACGGCGAGATGCCGGTCAGCATGATCAGCCCGAGCAACGTCCAGATGATGCTCATCTCGATCGAATGACGGCCTTCCGGCGTCCAGTAGACATCACGGAGATGCACGGTCAACGCGAACTCGTCGAGGACGAATGCGGCACCGGCGCCGAACCCGACCGCGAGCAGGTCGACGCCGATGTCACGTGGTTGGAATGCGATCTCGAACATGCCGCAGGTGAGTGTCAGAACGTTTCCGAGCACCATGTGATGCACGTGGACGCCTCCGACCCTCCCGCTCCGCCAACTGCGGACCCGGGCGACTCGCGTGTACAGGCGAGTGACAAGAAACGTGAGGAGCGATGCGCCGAGCAGGAGCAGAAGCGGCTCGCGGCCGGCCAGTCCGAACCGGTGAAAGCGAATCGCATCAAGCGCAAGCAGGCTCATCGCCGCCGACCGTAGCCGAGGGTGTGGCTAGAGGGCTCCGCACCGCACGGTCAGGTCAGGGTGTCGAGCTCATGCTCGAGCCAGGCGACGGCCTGCTCGAGCGTCTGCTTCTCGGCCGATTTGAGGACGACTTCGACCTGGGGGCCGGTCTCGTCGAAGGATGGGTAAGAGCCGACAGCGACGGTCGGCCAGCGGTTCGTCGCTTCCGCCAGCACAGGGGTGATCGTCGACTCGCGGGTCGCGTAGCGGCGGCGCCACGATGCGATCGGCGCCCCGGTGTCGAAGTGATCTGCGTAACGGTCGAACATCGATCGCATCTCGCTCGGCAGGCCCGGCAGAACCCAGACGTTCTCGATCCGGAAGCCGGGCGCGCCGCCGTTCGGGTTCACGAGCGGGCTCGAGCCCTGCGG
>JBAQHS010000010.1:0-12040 GCA_049288455.1 Gaiellaceae bacterium
CGGCTCAGCCGGGGATCTTCACCGGTGTGTCGCCGTCGCCCATCACCTCGGCGGTCTTCTGCCGGCCGTTGAGGGCGTAGAAGAGGAGCAGGTAGGCGAAGAAGCCGGCCGCGAGGCCGATCGAGTAAAGGCCGAACAGGTGTGGGTTGTTGAAGTGGACGACGACGGCGCCGCCGCCGATCGCGCCGACCACGGTTGCGATGTCGGAGAGCGCAACGCCGTCGGTTCGCCGTACCAGCGTCCGGTAGGTGATCCAGCCGACGACGACCCCGAAAAGCACGGCCCCGACATCCGATGCGTTATGCATACCCGTCCCCTCCCGGTCACGTTGGATTGTTGTTTAGGCGGCCTGGTCGAGCGCGAGATCCATCGAGCAAAACGGCGTGTAGACGAGGCCGCTGATGTTTCCCTTTTGGAGTAGGTCGATTCGTGTCCGGTAGAGCGACGTGCCGACCGTTTCGTTCGTCGCGCCGGCGAACAGGCGATAGAAGCGTGTCGCGACCTCGCCGGCCAGCTGCTGGGTGACCGGGATCTCGGTGCCGACCACCCCGGCGGCGTCCATCCCGGCGAGCGCCTCGACAAAGCTGACGATGTCCTCCGGGCTGAGCGCAGTTGTTTCGCAGCCATTGATGAAGACCAGAGGCGCAACATCGCTCCAATGGGCAGGCCCCCAGTTGCCGTCCTCGTCCCAGGCGGCGAAGTCGCCGGTACCGATCATCTCGTCAGTGCCGATCTCAAGGAACGGCACCTCGAGCTGCGTGCCGGCGACGAGCGCTGACTTGCCGTGACAGTAGAAGTAGATCAACGGCAACGCTGGTTCGGCGAACAACGCTCGCAGGTCGGCGCCCGAGTCGCAGTCGGCGAGCTGGAATCGCGCGCCGAGACAACCTTGGAACTCGCTCAGATGCGTCGTCGTCAGCGCCTGGTTCAGCTGCAGACTGCGGACGAAGCCGGCCTGTGCGGGTTCCGTGACGCGGATGCGGGTGCGCAGCGCACCCGCCCGCACCGTCGGCGGCTGCTCGATCAGATGCCGGAAGCCCCAGAACCCATACGGGCAGAGAACGTTCGCATGGTGGGCCTCGACGTGCGGACAGCGTTCCGGATAGGCGGAGAGCTGTTCGCGGTTCATCGCCCAATCCTCGAGCAGCGGGCAGAGCGTCCAACCCCCAGCGAGCTCGTGCGGGATGTCATAGACAAGCGCCCACGGGAACACCACCTTTGTGACCCGGGCGATCTGAATCGTCGTGCGCGATTCCAGCTGCTCGCGCAGCTGAAGTCGGTCGTCGCGGCCGGGGACGACGGCACCCCAAAGCAGCGAGCCGAGCGCGGCTAGCTGAGTCAGATCGGCGACGAAGCCGGCGGTGTCTTTGCGATTTTCCTCGTCGTACTGCGACGTCTTCCCGTTCGCGCCGAGCGTGATCTCCTTCAGCTTTGCGCGCAGCTCGCGTAGCACGTCGGTCGCCTGTTGTTCGCTCAGATCGACGGCGATCGCGCGCTCGGCGTTCTTGACGACGATCTTGTGCGTGCCATCGCCGGACTCGTTCGTCAGAATATTCAGGCGCCGTTCCGCGAGCAGCTGCGCGTCCTCGAAGCGAGACACGAGCGTGTAGTCGATCAGCGCGTGAATCGCGTCCGGCTGCTCGCCGCCGTCAGCGACCCGAAGCTGCAACCGGGCCGTCTGGACGACGTTGTTGCGGTCATAGACGATGCAGCGCACCATCATCTCGCCGCCCACCTCGCGTGTCCGAATCGGGACATACAGAAACGGCTGACGATCTCCGTCGACGCAGAGATGCTCGACCCCGGTGCAGCCGCAGACGAAGCTCGCACCGACAAAGGGAAGAAACACGCGGTGCAACTCGGGCGCAACATCGACATCGGTGCTCGCGACGACGACGTCGAACCAGAAGCCCTCCGGCGAAGTCGGCTCGAGTTGCTCGACCGGGAATGGCGTCGGGTTGACGACCGCGCTCTCCGCCGCCTGCAAGCCAATATCGATCCGAACCAGATAGTCACTCGCCGGGCTGAGCGTCTGCGAGCTCGCGAGCAGGCGGCGCGCCGGATCGGTGACCGCGATGTTCAGGACACGCTCCGGCAGCTCGAGCGCCGCAGCAATCGTCCCGAAATCGTTCCAATAGGCCTTGATGTACTCGCGATCGTCGAGCTCGGTCGCCATTTCGTCGTGGAAGATTGGCTCCTCACGGTCTGCGCGGCCGCGACGGAACAACCCCGACACAGCGCCGGTGATTCTCGAGGCAGCGCTCGCGCGGCCGCTTCTTGGTGCCGGCGGTGCAGGGGGCGGCGATGCTGCGGGCGCAGCCGGTATCGCGTCCGCCGGCGGTGCCGGTGGCGCTTCCGCGGCCGGTTCCGGTTCCGGTTCCGGTTCTGGCTCGTGAAGCGTCGACGCGTGCATCGTGCCCCACCTCTCGACCAGCACGCTCACGAACCTCGCGAGCAGTTCCGTTCGCGTAGCCTGGTCCAGCTGTGCAAGCGCTTGCGGCAGCTGGTCTCGAAGCTCGTACCAGCGCAGGCGTTCAACCGGAGGCGCCGGCAGCGCTTGCTCGAGCCATTCGGCGACAAGACCAACATTGCGAAGGTACGACGGCACGCTCGCGATCAGATGCGCGTTCTCGGCGGCAAGCTGACCGGTGAGCCGTGGTTCGGTCAACCCGACGGTGGCGACGAGTCCGATGTCTCCGTGGCTCCGGCCGAGCGCTTCGCGCAACGCTGCCAGGGTCAATTCCTCAAGAGGAGCCGCAACGTCGTCGGCGCTCGCAGCCGAGCACCAGGCAAGCAGCACCGCGCTCTCATGCGCCAACAGGTTGTGCGCGCGCGCCGCAACCTCCAGCACCGTCTCACGGGTCGGCTCCGTCCCGACCAGCGCAGCGTAGAGCGGGACCTTCTTCGCTCCCTTGGCTGATCTCGCCGCAGCGAGAAGCTCGCCGGACCGCCACGGCATCAGCGCAAGCGTCTCGATCTCCCTCCACTGACTGACCGTGTGCGCAAGGTCGGTGGCCGCCTGCCACACCGGTTTCGCGATCGGCTGGCGCTGCGCACGAAAGAACTCCTCCAGGCTGTTGGAGTCGTAAGGGACGCCTCCCTGGCCGGCTAACGCTCGCGCGACGTGATCTACCGAACGAATGAGGTCGGCGCCCGGCTGCCGCTCCCACGAACGCGTCAGCAACGCAACAAACATCGCATCGCAGGCCAGACGGAGATTGTCACCGTCAAGAAACGGAACGACCGCGGCAACAAGCTCCGGCCCGACCGCACCCACCAGTTCATCCGAACCGTCCCCGAAGAGCAGCCGCGCAGCAGACTCGTCGTCAATCGCCGACACGCACACACCCGACTTCAGAGATCACCAACACGCCGATACCCAAGGGGGTAACGCGTCTAGCGAGTCTCGACCAATCGTTCCTCGATCAGCCGTCATCCCAGACTGACGCTCTCAGATCAACAGCGTCGCGTCAACGGCTCAGTCGCGGAACGTGTCCGGCAAGTCGCCGCTGTCGACTCTGATCGTGCGTCGTCATGGTGTTGACGACGAGTTCTCGGCGTCAGAAAGAGACGTCGACAGGCACGCCGCTCGCAAGCGTCTGGTACACGACGCAGTAGCGCTCGGTCAGCCGTTGGAGCGTCGCGAGCGAATCCTCGTCGGCGTCGCTTTCGAGGTCGAACCGCAGCCGGATCGCGGTGAAGCCGACGGGCACGCCGTCGTCCTTGCCGACGCCGAGCGTTCCCCTAAAGTCGAGATCGCCTTCGGCGTGCACCGTCCCGCGGACGTCGAGTCCGAGCGCTGTCGCGACCGCTGCAAGCGTGACGCCGGCGCACGCCACAAGAGCCTGGAGGAGCATGTCCCCGGAGCACGCGAGGAGCCCAGTCCCGCCCGTTGCCGGGTGCAGACCCGCCTCGACGAGCGCCCGGCCGGTCTCGACGCGGCAGGAGACGTCGGCTTCGCCGAGCCGTCCCTCCGCCCGGAGCGTCACACGCGCCGCCTCGGGCTCCGCGCGGTAGCGCTCCTTGAGCGGCGCCTGCGCTGCTTTCAGATCGGCCTGTTCCATTTCGCCCTCTCGTCTCGTATGATCGCGCTATGCCCCGGTACATGATCGTACGCAGCTTCGACGTCGGCGAGGCGGACATGCCGGCCGTCGGGCGCAAGTCGCGCGAGATCGTGGAAAACGACCTCACGCAGATCGTCTGGGAGCACAGTCACGTGGTGGTCGACGGCGAAGGATTCGTACGGACGTTCTGCATCTACGAGGCTCCGAACGAGGACATGGTGCGAGAACACTCGACCAGGCTCGGGCAACATCGGATCGACTCGCTCGAGGAGATCGTCGGCGACGTCACGCCGGCCGATTTCCCTGCTGTCTGACGTCGTCGAGGTGAAATGACGCCGTGCTCGCGAGTGCGAGCCGGCGACGAAGCGCCGTTCTTCGCTCGGTGTCCTCGGCGGGGACGAGGTCGAGAGCCTCGCGGTACAGCAGCGCTGCATGATCCTTGGCCCAGCCGCGTTCGGCCTGCTCGGCTCCACGCGTGAGCTGCTCGATCGCACGGTCGTGCTCACCTGCGCTCAGCCAGTGGCGTGCCATCGCCCCGATCGCCTGCGCCGAGGTGCCGGTTGAGCGCTCGAAGAACTCCGCGACGATCGCGTGCTTGCGCGCGCGGTCTGCGCGTGGCAGGAGCTCGTAGGCGACGTCGCGGATCACCACGTGCGTGAACACGAACTGCTGCCGGCTCTCGAGGATCGAGGTCGGCTCGCGGCGGATCAGGTCGCGACGCTCGAGCTCGGCGAGGACGTCGTCGAGATCGCGCTCGGGGCGCAGCGCCTCCAATGCGTCTGCCCAGAAGACCTTTCCGATCACCGCCGCATCGAGGAGCAGTGCACGATCCCGCACGGGCAGCGCGTCGAGGCGCGCAGAAACAAGCGCACGAATGCTGGTGGGAAGTTCCCCTGTCGAGGTCTCGCCGATCGTCGCGGCGAGTTGCTCGATGAAGAGCGGGTTGCCCTCCGCGATCCGCACGACCTCGTCCGTCCATGCGTGATCGGCGAGCCGCCGCACGGCGAGCTGGCGCGCCTCGTCTGCGCCAAGGGGACCGAGCGTCAGGCTGGTGTAGCTCGAGAGGCGGCCTCCCCAAGTAGGGCGCGCGTCGAGAAGCTCGGGTCGAGCGAGCGTGACGAGCAAAAGCGGAAGCCCGTGAGCGTGCATGGCAAGCGTCTCGACCAGGTCGAGGAGGTTCGGGTCGGACCAGTGCACGTCTTCGAACACGAGGATCGTCGGCTGCTCGCGCGCCGTTGCCTCGATGAACCGGCGGGTGGATGCGAAGAGCGCATCCCGATCGGCTGCGTCCTGCCCGGCATCGATCCCGAGGATGGCGCCGAGATGGCCGGCGACCGTTTCGGCGGCGGCGCGGCCCCCGGCGATCAGCGCCAGGGTCCGCTCGTGGAGCTTGCGATCGATGACGAGCGGCGGATCGCTCTCGTAGGCGCCGCACAGCCGCATCACCTGAGTTGCGAGCGCACCGTACGTTCCGCTCTCGCGGTACGGGAGCGAGCGGCCGCGGACGACGCGCGCCCCCTTCGCCTCCTGCTCTGCCACGAAGCTGGTGGCGAGGGTGGTCTTGCCGACCCCGGCGGGGCCGAAGATCGAGACGAGGAGCGGGATCTGCTCGGCGAGCACGCGACTCCACAGGGCGTGGAGGAGCGACAACTCCGGGGTGCGACCGACGATCGAGCGTTCGACGGGCCCCCTCTCGCCCGCGTCGGTCAGCGCCTCGAGGGCGATCCAAGCGGCGAGCGGCTCGGATTTCCCTTTCGCGACGATCGGATCCGTAGGCGCATACGCGATGACGTCGCGCGTTTCGAGATACGTCTGCTCACCCACGACGACGCCGTTGGTCGGCGCGCCGCTCTGAAGCCTGGAGGCGGTGTTCACCACGTCCCCCGCGACCATCGACTCGCCGAGCGCGGGGCGCGCGTCGACAGTCACGACTGCCTCACCGGTATTGACGGCGATTCGGATCTGCAGCGCGCTTTCCGCGAAGCCGGCGATGTTCTCCCGAATGACGAGTGCCGCGCGCACGGCACGCTCGGCGTCGTCGCCGTAGGCGAGCGGCGCGCCGAAGACACCCATCACGGCGTCACCGATGAACTTCTCCACGATCCCCCCGAAGGACTCGATCTCGCGGCGAACCAGGTCGTGGTACGGGGCAAGGATGGCACGGACGTCCTCGGGGTCGAGCATCTCCGCGCGCCCGGTGAAGCCGACAAGGTCGACGAAGATGATGGTGACGATCCGCCGTTCTTCGCGCGGCGCGGCGTCCGAGGCCAGGGGGAGCCCGCAGGCCAGGCAGAAGCGGGCAATCGCCGGGTTCTCCTGGTTGCATGCTGCGCAAAGCACCGGCGCAGCGTAATGACAGATGCGTCAAGGCGCACGACCCGGACGGCCTGCGATCGGGCGGCCTGAATCACGTCGACGAACGACGCTCAGACCGGGGCCTTCGCCGGCCCACGCGTCACGCTTGCCCGTGTGTCAGACAATCAGCCATGTCCTTTCCGGGCTACGTTGCAAGATCGCCGATGCTTGAGGACGGATACCTATGAGGTTGCTCGGGCTCATCGCGGTCGTCGCGGTCGCCGGCTTCGCCGTCGCTACGTCCACGGCGTCGCCGCCCGGTGCGACTGCTCAATGCAGAGATGGCACGTACAGCTTCTCCACGCACCACTCCGGTACGTGCTCCTCGCACGGTGGCGTTGCTCGCTGGCTCGATGGCAGCGGCTCGGCGTCCTCCGGCACGGGGGCGAGCTCGACAGCTCCTGAATTGGGCCAGACGGTTCTGATCACGGCGAGGTCAAAGTCGAGTGGTTGCGCGCGTGGGTCGCGGCCCGACAACCGCTGCTCTCCGGGCGCCTACTACAGAGGCTTGACGAGAGCGGTGATCTGCTCCTCGGGCTTCCGTACGGGCACGATCCGCAATGTGCCGCAGAGCGAGAAATACGCCGTTGAGATCGAGTACGGAATGACGGCTCGCCTGTACGGGCGGACGATCGAGATCGACCATCTCATCTCGCTCGAGCTGGGCGGCTCGAACAACATCGCCAACATCTTCCCCGAGCCTGGCTCCGGAAGTGCGAGCTACCACGTCAAGGACAAGCTCGAGAACCGACTGCACGCGATGGTCTGCGCGCGGCAGATCACACTCGCCGCCGCGCGGCAAGGCATCGCGACGAACTGGGAGGCGCTCTACAGCCGCGTGTACGGAACCGCCCCGTAGGCGAATCTGTGCCGGGGGCGGCCGGAGCCGCCCCCGTCCCAGTCGCCAGGACTTGGAAGTCCTGGGCGTCGCCCTTTTAAGGGGCCTGCTCGACGCAGGAGATCAGACCGGGGAAGCCGGTTCCGTTCGGGCTGGCTTGCGCGACGGTGCTCGCGTTGCCGCTTTGGGCGAGGGAGGCGATGTGGTCGCCGCTCGCGTTCGGGTTTGACGCGGCTGCGAGGAATGCCATACAGCTCGCGTCCGCCGGTAGGTTCTGCCAGTTGCCCAGGGCGTTAGCTGGTGCCGCCGTCGCGCCAAAGCCGGCAAGCAGCAGGGTGCTGGTCGCGGCCGCGAGTGCGGCCATCTTCTTGTACATGGTTGCTTCCTCCTTGTGTGTTCGCTGACAACGATGGGCCGGGCGGGTCATTCGGGCTGGAGCCGCAGCACGAGGCCGTCGGCCGGGTCGAGCACCCAGGTTGAGCCGAACCCGATGCCCAGGCCCGTCGGGATGGCGCTCAATTTGAGCTGCGACTGCACGGCGGCCGTGTCGGGATCGATCCGTCCGACGAAGTAGCTCTTGAAGGTCGTGTACCAGACGGAGCCGAAGCCGATCGCGACCTCGGCGACGTTGCCGCCTGCGTTCGTCTTGTCGCCGACGACACTGTTCGTGGTGGTGTCGATCCGCGTCACTCCCGGCGCGCACCCGGGCCCGGCGCCGCCTGCCACCCATACCGACGTGTCGGTCGCCGCGATGTTCGCGCACGCGCCCTTATCGGGAATCGTCGCCTGGATCGCGTCGGTCGCCGTCGAGATGCGGACGACTGCCTGGAGGTTGGGGACGCCGACCCAGATCGAGCCGGCCGCCGCGGCGATGAACTTGGGGCCGCTGGTCGTCGCCGCGCCGACGAGGATCGTGTCGACGACGGTGTTTGTCGCCGGGTCGATGCGCATGACCGAGCCGGTCGGGTCTCCGGGGCTTGCCCAGTGGTTGGCGACCCAGACCGCGCCCGGGCTCACTGCGAGCCCGATCGGGAGCACGCCTACGGGGATGGTCGCGGCGACGGTGTTCGTCGCCGGGTCGATGCGTGTGAGGGTGTTCGCGGCCGGGTTGGTCACCCAGACGCCGCCATCTCCGGTGCGGAGTCCGAGGATTCCCTGCCCGACGGGAACCGACGCGACGACGGTATTCGTCGCCGGGTCGATCCGCGAGACTGCGCCGGTGCCGCCGTTGGCGACCCAGACGGAGCCGAAGCCGACGTCGACCATGCCGTTTCCGCCGCCGACCGGGATCGCCGCGACGATGTGCGCTCCCGGCACCAGGTCGGCACGCGCGAACGACGTCCAGAGAGCCGCCGCGACACACGCGAGCGCCGCGACTGCGAAGGTGATCCTCCGTCTAGCCATGATGATTCCTTTCTGCTGCTTGCGGACGTGAGCGAACGAGGGCGAGAACGCCGCCGGAGGCGGCCGTGGCGCCGAGCGTCACGGCCGCCCCGATCGCGGCGTCCCCCCAGTGGAACCCGTCGCCTCTGACCTGAACGACCACCGGGACTCGCTGGGCCGGCGGACGGTCGGTCGCGGCGGCAGTGCTCGCGAGTGTCGCTGCGATCAGGAACCCGCAGGCCCAGGCGGTGATCAGGCGTCGTTCCATCGGATCGAGCGTGACGGCGACCGCTTACAACGCGCTTGACCGCAGCCGGCTTTCGCCTACAGATCGGTAACAAGCCGCTGTCGGGCGCTTGAGAGACGCCGACGCCGCGTCTACGGTTGAGCGGTGGAGGACCCTGGGCGCAGGCAAGAGGTTCTGCTGCTCGGGCCGCTCGTCGTGCTCGAGGACGGTCGTGAGGTCGACCTCGGTGGGCGAATGCAGCGAGCGCTCCTCGCGCTCCTCCTGCTGCGCCGTGGCGAAGTGGTGTCGGTCGACCGGCTCGTCGACGAGCTCTGGGAGAGCGCGCCACCCGCGGGGGCAGCAAAGACGCTCCAGGTTTACGTCTCGCGTATGCGGCGCTCGCTGGGGCCTGACGCGATCGAGCGCTCGGGTACCGGCTACCGCCTCCGTCTGCCGGCGGAGGTCGTCGACCTCGATCGGTTCGAGCGGCTGTACCGCGAAGGGGCGTCGCTGCGCGCGGAAGGCAACAACGCCGACGCGACGGCGAAGCTCGCCGCGGCGCTCGAGCTGTGGCGAGGGCCGCCGCTTGCCGAGTTCGGCGACGGGCCGCTTGCGGCCGTCGAGATCGCGCGCCTCGAGGAGCTCCGCCTGGCCGTCCTCGAGGAGCGCATCGCCGCCGATCTCGACCTCGGCCGTCATGCGGCGCTCGTTCCCGAGCTCGACGCGCTGGTCCGCGAGCATCCCCTCCGCGAGCGGCTGCGCGAGCTGCTCATGCTCGCCCTCTATCGATCCGGGCGTCAGGCCGACGCACTCGAGGTCTATCGGCAGGGTCGCGAGGCGCTCCGGGATCAGCTCGGGCTCGAGCCCGGCCCGGAGCTGCAGGAGCTCGAGCGTGCGATTCTCAACCAGGCGCCGGAGTTGCGGGCGGCACCTCGTCCGCCGCCGCTGCCACAACGGCGACGCCGCTCCGCGATGCTGGTCGTGGTCGGCGGTCTCGTCCTCGTCGCAGCCGGCACGGCTGCGTTGCTGATCGCACTGCACACCGGTAGGAGCGCCGGGATCTCCACGGTCGCGCCCGACTCGCTGGCGGAGATCGACCCGGGCTCGAACACGGTGGTGGCAGAGCTTCCGATCGGCTCGGGCCCGGTTGCGGCCGCGGTCGGCTCACAGTCGGTGTGGGTCGCAAACGCTGGCGACCAGACGGTCGCGCGCGTCGATCCCGTGAGCCGACAGGTGGTCGCGAGGCTCGGGCTCGGCCGAATCCCCAGTCAGCTCGCGGTTGGGGCGGGTCGCCTCTGGGTCGCAAGCGCAGTGGGGCTCCATGGTGTCGTGCAGGGCATCGACCCGGCGGGCATGTCCGTCGTCGAGACGAGGACGATCCGGACCGGCGCCGGGCGAGGTGACGATCTCTTCGCGGCGCCGACACCGAACGCGCTCGCCGTCGGCGCACGAACGGTCTGGGCGAACGACCTGCACTCGAATCTGGCGCGGTTCGACCCGGGTCGTCCCGGCATCCACACCCAGGTGCTGCCCGCGTCGCGTTCGGTCGACGGGATCGCCGTCGGCGAAGGCGCGGTCTGGGTTGCGAGCGGTGCTGACGATCGCGTCGTGCGGCTCGACCCGCAGACGGGAGCGGTCGTCGCCGAGATCCGGATCGCCGTCGCGCAGGATGCGCGTGTGGCGAGCCCGTTCGGGATCGCGGTTGGCTTCGGGTCGGTCTGGGTGGCAGACGCGCTCTCGAACACCGTTTCCGAGCTCAGCCCGCAGCTGAACGCCGTCGTCGCGACGATTCCCGTCGGTGAGCGACCAACGGCGATCGCAGTCGGCGAGCGGGCCGTCTGGGTGCTCGATGCCGGATCGGGCACCGTCACTCGCATCGACCCGCGACGTCATGCTGTGGCCGCGACGATCAACGTCGGGCGAACCGTCACCGGCATCGCTGCGGGCCTCGGCGGCATCTGGGTGACCGTCGCAGGCGGAGCACCCACGCCGGCAGCGGGCGACCGCCACCCGCGCCTTCAGGCGCTTCCGCTCTCGAGCTGCTCGCCGGCCGTCCACGGGCACGGCACCGCGGACGTGCTGATCACATCCGAGTTGCCCACCTTCGGGGGCGATCAGACGCCCGATCCGGTCGTCGCCGACATGCGCGCGGCGATCCTCGACGTGCTGCGCCGGCGTGGCTTCCGGGCAGGCCGCTACCGCGTCGCCTATCAATCGTGCGACGACTCGGCCCCCGGTCGCGGGCCGACTCCCGAGCGCTGCGCTGCGAACGCTCGGCTGTACTCGCTGAACCCGAGCCTACTCGGCGTGGTCGGGCCGTTCGACTCGAGCTGTGCGCGGATCGAGCTCCCGACCCTGAACGCAGCGGCCGCCGGCGCGGTGCCGATGATCAGCCCGACGAACACCTATGTCGGGCTGACCCACGCCGGGCCGGCAACCGCGGCCGACGAGCCCGACCGGTATCGCCCGACGGGCGCACGAAACTACGTGCGGCTGCTCGGCTCGGACGACTACGAGAGCACCGCGATCGCGATGTTCCTCGAGCACCAGCACCGACGACGTGTCTACCTGCTCGACGACGGCGAGGGAACCGGATTCGCCGGCGCGAGCTACGTCGCAGGCGCGGCGCGCAAGCTCGGCGTTGCGATCGTCGGCTGGAAGACGTGGAACGTCACGGCAAGCGACTACCGCGGGCTCGCCGAGCGCGTGCGGCGGTCGCGGGCCGACGCTGTCGTTCTCTCCGGCTGTGTGTGCTCCAACGGCCTACAACTCGTCACCGACCTTCGCGCAGCGCTCGGCGGTGACGTGACGATCATCGGCACCGACAACTTCAGCGACACCGGATCTGATTTCGGTACGACGTTCGGGTCGCTCGGCCTCAGGGTCGCGGGGGCGGGACGTGCGACGACGACGTTGCCTCCTGCCGGCCGTGAGCTGCTCGCGCGGGTCGCGCGGCAGCGCGTTCCCGGTGACGTCGATCCGGCCGCCGCCTACGCGGCAGAAGCCGCGAACGTCTTGCTCGACGCCGTCGCCCGGTCGGACGGCACGCGAGCGTCCGTCGACCGAGCGCTCTTCGCCACGCACCTACGCACGAGCCTGGTCGGCCCGATCGCCTTCAACGCAGACGGCGATCCGACCCCCGCGCCGATCACGATCTACCGCGTCGACGCAGCG
>JBAQHS010000011.1:0-19325 GCA_049288455.1 Gaiellaceae bacterium
GCACCGACGGGCGCCGGCCTTGGCCTCGCGCTCGCGCGTCGGCTGGCGCGGGCGGCCTCAGGCGACGTAATCGCAAGCCCCGGCGGCTACGGCCGGTTCGTCGTACGCCTGCCCGCCGCGTAGCCGAGCGCCTTTCGTGACACGAACGTCACACTTCCGTGCGTGTGTCTGACACCAGCGGTTCTTGGCTCACAGCCAGGCTGACGGCGTGCCCTGTGGAACGAAGGTCACACTTCCGTGCGCGTGTCTGACACCGGACGTGGGCCTCTCGGACACGGTTCGGGCGGTGGTGTCCTTCAGCGCAGGATGCCCGTGTGGCCCAGGGAGTAGCGGCCGGGTTGGGGCCAGACCGAGAGGCCGTGCGGGCCTGAGCCGACGGGGATCTTCGCGAGCAGGCGCCCGTTGCGCGTCGAGATCGCGTAGACGACGCCGTTGTACCGGCCGGACACCCAGAGCACACGTCCGTCGGCCGAGACGCCGCCCATGTCGGGGCTGCCGCCGCCGGGGATGCGCCACTTGGCGACGACCTTCCCGGTTTTGAACGAGAGAACCGAGATCGATCCCTCGCTGCGATTCGTCGCATAGAGATAGCGCGAGTCGCGGCTCGGGTAGAGACCGTGCACGCCGGCGCCGGTGGGGACGAAGCCGGTGACGCGTAAGCGACGTCCGTCGACCTTCCACAACCCGCCGGCCTTCATGTCGGCCACGTAGAACGTCTTCCCGTCCGGCGAAAGCTTCACGTCCTGCGGCATTGCCGACGATCCGTCCGGGAGCGTCAGCACTCCAGCGACGCGCTCGCTCGCGACATCGACCTTCACGAGCTGCCCAGAGAACTCGCAACTCGCGATCAGATACCGCTCGTCGGCCGAGAAGTCCATGTGATCGACACCCGTGCACGGCATGCTCACGGACCGGTGGAGCGCGAAGGTATGCGCATCGCGAAAGTCGAGCCGATGGAGGCGCTCTGCGACAACGATCGCGAACCGCCCGTTCGGTGTGAAGTACATGTTGTAGGGATCGTCGACGCGGATCTCCGGGCCCGGCTTTCCGGTGCGTGGGTTGATCGGCGTCAGGCTGTTCCCGGTGTCGTTCGTCACGTAAAGCGTCTTCAGATCCCAGGCAGGCACAACGTGCTGTGGCAATCCACCGACGGCGAACTGATCGACGACCTTGAACGTGCTTGGGTCGATCACATCGACGGTGTTGCTCTGGCTGTTCGGCACGTAGATCCGCGGCAGTGCGAGCGCCGCCACGCTGCTGAGGACGCGATCGTGCGCATAGACGTTGCCCGCGGCGATCGAATGCGCTCGCGGCCGCGGCGCGACGACCGAGACGGCGGGACGCAGCTCGCTGAGCGTCGAGACCGTTCCCGTTGCAGCCTTGCCGCCTGCCAGGAGAATGTGATCGCCGGCGGTCACGGCGCCGAGGTCGGATCTCCCGGTCCGCAACGTGCCGAAGGGCCGGATTCGGCCCGTTCGTATGTCGATCGCTTCGATGCGCGCGGTTTGCGTTCCCAACGTCGCGCCGCGGCCGCCGATCACGTACACCATGTCGCCGAGCGCAGCGGCCGCGGCGTGTGTCGTCGGCGAAGCGAGCCGGCCGGCGTGCAGCACTCGCCGCGTGCCGGGGTCGAAGGTGAGCACAGCGTCGCTTGCCGACCCGTTCTCGAGCGAGCCGCCGGCGATCACGACCTTCCCGCCCGCGGCGGCCACGGCCGCGTACCGGAGCGTGGCGGGAAGGTGCGCGACGACGTGCGCCGCCGAGCCGGGCCGCCAGGCCACGATCGTGTCCAGCCAGCGCGAGCCGGTGTAGCCGCCCACGATGTACGCCGTGCCCCCGATCGTGGCAGCCGTCGAATCCGAGCTCGCTGCGGGCAGATGCGCGATCACGGCCGACGATCCGGTTCGCGGGTCGACACGCACGATGTCATCGAGTTGCGCCGAGGCGGTCCCGCCCCCGAACACGTACGCGAACTGTCCGATCCTCGCGGCGGCAGTGTCGTGCCGCGCCGACGGCAGCCGGCCGACGACGCGGGCGCCCGCTGCGTTTGCAACGACGATCTCGTCGGTCGATTGATCGGCTGCGGTGAGGCCGCCGAGGAGCAGTGCCCGCCCACCGCCGAGTGCCGCGACCGACGGGTCCTGCAGCGGTGCCGGCAGTGCACCGCTCGGGTGCTCGACCAGGCGCGTGGTGACGCGGGGCTGCCGCGGCGCAGAGACGGGGGTCGACCGCGTCAGCGTCGTCTCGATCGCGGAGCTCGGGGTGCGAGCCGCTTGCTTGCGCCCACCGACGAGCCATGCGCCGAAGACGACGGCCACGGCCACGAGGGCCGCAACGGCATAGGGAAGCTTTGAGCGGCGGCGACGGCGGCGACGCGATCTGCGCACGGGCTGCACACAGCACAATTACCGCGGGTCCCTGAACGGCGCCTGACCGCGCCCCTGTCGCTACGCGAACGTGATTCCCGACCACACGGGAAAACGCCCCTGGACGCCCCAACCGCCGATGTCCTCCGCGACCGCGACGACGAGGTCGTTCGCGCCCTCGCCGAGGGGGAGGTAGACCGTGTCGTACCAGCCGATGCTGCCGAGGAAGCGGTAGTCGCGCGACCGATAGCTGTCGTCGCCGCGGTAGAGCGCGCGCCCGTTCAGGAAGACGACGGCGCGATCGCTGAAGCCGAGCTCGAGTGGCAATGTCTGCGCCCGCTCGGAGCGAACCACTGCGCGGGCGAACACGCAGTTCCGACCGTCACGGATCCCGTTCACACGTGCGAGGTCGCCGAGCCCCGCCGGCTCGCACGTGAGTTCCGTCCAGTTCCGCCCGGCGAGCAGCGGGCCTTCGAGCACGGTGCGGGCTTCGAGCGCCTCCTCCGCGAATGCGTCGGAGACCGACCACGCAGGAATCACACCGGGACTGCCTTCCGCGGCAACCGGAGGCGGCGTCCTGAACGCGACCTGTGCGCGTCCTTCGTAGGCGAAGCGAGCGAGATGCAGCCCCGGGCCGCCGACCAGCACCCCGACCCGGCCCGAGACTGTGGGCCGCTTCAGTTCGGCGATCGCAAGCGTCGGCTCGGTTGTCTCGCCGACGTCGACCTCACTCCGGCTGCCGGAGAACGCGACCCTGATCGTGAACCAGCCGTCGATCGGGAACGAGACGGTCGCCCAGAACCCAGGGCCGTGGTAGAGCTGCCAGCTCGCAATCCCGTTCGAGACCGGCGTGTACTGGATCGAGTCTGGATTGCCGACCTGGTGTGGCCGGACGAAGAACGACTCGTAGTTCTCCTCGTCCTGCAGCCGCCAAACGACTCCGTGGAAGGCTCGCTGCGCTGACACAGCGAGGTCGAGCTCGATCACGCCGTCGCGCAACTCGATGTCGTCGAGCATGAGCAGGAACCGCTCGGTCGGCTCGCTGACTGCCATGCACTCCCGCCCAAAGCGGTTCACGACCTGCGCCTCGCACGGCCACCTCCACCGATCGGAATCGAAAGCGACCGTTTCCACGGACGCTGTCAGGCTGCCGAACGTGCGAGCAACACGCTCGTGGACGAGGAGAGCGCGGTCGTGACGTCGTCCATCAGCGCGATCTCATCGGGCAGCAACCGGCGCGCGCGTTCCCAGCCGAACGCAATCACTCGGGGTGGAAGATCGATCGCCGGTTCGAGCGGCCGCGCGTGCACACGGTCGAGGGCCGTGCGCGCCGCGAGCTCGGGGACGATCGCGGCGCCGAGGCCGGCCGCAACCAGCTCGATCACCGACTGGTCGGTGTCCGCTCGCAGCACCGGACTGAGCGAGATGCCGCGCCGGTCGAAGGCGCGCAGGAGGCGACCTTCACGGGCGGTGTGCACGACCATGTTCGCGGCGGAAAGCTCCTGCCGGCCGACCGCGCCGCAGCGCGCGCGCCGCGACGCCGGCTGGATGAAGAGGTAGCGGTCCTCGGCGAGCATGCGGCTCGCGATCTGCGGCTCGTCTGTCGGTTCGAAGATCGCGATCCCGCACGAGCCGCGCAGCAGCATGGCGCGGATGTCCGGCGCCGGAGCTTCGATCGCCTGAATGGCGCGGCCGGCCGATGTGCCCTGGGCGTACAGGTGCGGCAGCACTGCGCGCGCGACGTCGGTGCTCAGCGCGACAACGAGCTGCGTCTGGCCGAGTGGGCCGAGGGCCGACTCGGCGCGACTGACCTCGGCGAGAATCCGGCGCGAATGCGCTGCAAGCGCCTCGCCCGCCGCTGTCAATGAGGTCTCCGATGATCCGCGCCGCCGCCGGACGAGACTCGTGCCGACCGCGCTCTCGAGCGCGGTGACGTTGTAACTGACGGTCGACTGCACGTAGCCGAGGAGCGCGGCCGCCTCCGAGAACGAGGAGGTGTCGGCGATCGCGACGAGCGCGCGCAGGTGGCGAAGCTCGAGCCCGTGCCACCTCGTCGAAGGCACCGTCGAGCTGCCGAGCCGGCCGGGGAAGGCTTGCACGCTTCGCAACGTAGTGACCGCAAACGATTTTTGCAATCGATCTTTGGGATCAACGGGATCACGGTTCAGCACCGCTACTTTTTCGTCCCAGCAGCCGAAGGCTTTGAATACGCTTCTCGGATCGACGAGGAATTTCAGGCGCCGGTTTCGCCCGCCGAGCTGCGGGCGCTCGCGCACCCGTTGCGCGTCCAGTTGCTGCATCTGCTCCGCATCGAGGGCGCGTCGACGGCATCCGAGCTCGGCCGGCGGCTCGGCGAGTCGAGCGGCTCGACGAGCTACCACCTGCGCGTGCTGCATCGCGTCGGGATGATCGCCGAGTGCGAGCGCCGCAACGGCCGCGAGCGCTGGTGGAGCGTCGTCGGCACGAGGAGGCTGATCCCGAACTCGATCGATCCGGCCCTGCCGGCCGACGAGCGTGCCGAGCTTCAGGCGGCCCACGCCCAGGTCGAGAGCATCATCCTCGAGCGGGACGAGCAGGCGCTCGAGCGTTGGGAGTCGCTGAAGTACGACCTGCCGCTCGAATGGCAGGACGCCGGGTTCCTGGGGAGCTTCCGCGTCTGGGGCACAGCTGACGAGATCAAGGACCTCGTGGCGCTGATGCTGAGCGCGACCGCGAAGCTGCAGAAGCGTCGGGACGAGCGCGCCTCCGATGCACGCGAGTTGAACTTCACGATGCGCGTCCTGCCGCAGGCGCGCGAACCCGATGCGAGCTGACCCGGTCATCGACCCGTCATCAACCTGGTTTCGCTCTTTGAACCAGGTTGATGAGTTTCGAACCGCCACCGGCTCCGAGAAACTCGGCAACCTGGTTTAACCCCGAACCAGGTTGGACGCGGGCGGGAGGGGACGGACCCCTCCCGCTTCCCCACGTCAGGGTGGCCCCGAAGATCTGCGGTCCTCAAAGGCCGGGATGCGTTCTGCGCTGCGAGCCGGAGTACGACCGAAGCGCATGTCCAGTGTGCTCGCACGGCGGGCGCGGCGCCACGTGGAGGTTCGATAACTCGCTGAGCGTTGCGCATACGTCGAGCCGCCGTCGCTGATGTGCCTCTTCGATCAGCAGCCGAGTCGTTTCGATCTGAGACAACCGGCGCCGACTCGCTGCGTCACAGGCGGCACAGGGCCACCCGGCAGAGCCCGGGTGGTTGCAGCTCTCGAAAGGAGTGGACGCTTGAAGATGATGCGACCGGCGTATGCCGGAACCGCGGGAGTCGTGATTGTGCTGTTCGCGCTGGTGGCGCTTGCAGCCGGCTCGGCTTCGGCGAAGTCGGGCAAGGCGGCCGCGCAAGGCGGCATCCTCAACATCGACTTCACCACCGACATCGACTACACCGACCCCGCGCTCGACTATCTGTCGACGGGCTGGGAGCTCGAGTACTCGACGGGTCTCAAGCTGATGAACTATCCGGATGCGAACGGGCCGAAGGGCTCGCAGCTCGTGCCGGAAGCAGCAGCAGGGTTCCCGAAGATCAGTAACAACGGGAAGACCTACGACTTCAACGTCAAGGTCGGCTTCACCAAGTTCTCGAACGGCGCCCCGGTGACCGCCGCCAACTTCAAAGCTGCGATCGACCGCGACGCGGACCCGAAGATGCAGTCCCCGTCGATCCCGTTCTTCTCGGACATCGTCGGCTCGTCCGCTTCCCCGGTCTCAGGGGTGAAGGTCAAGGGCTCGCACCTGATCATCACGCTCACCCACCAGGCGCCCGACTTCCTGGCTCGTATGGCGATGCCGTTCTTCGTCGCCATCCCGACCAACCTGGCTCGTGATCCGAACGGCGTGCTCGCGCCGGCGTCGGCTGGCCCGTACTACATCGCCGACCGTGTGCCGAACAAGTCGATCGACTTGAAGCGGAATCCGTACTACAAGGGGCCGCGACCTCACAACATCGACGGCGTGCACTACACGATCGGGAACAGCCTCGATGCGACGTACCTGCGCGTTCAGCAGGGCGCGACCGATATCGCGGACACGGGGATCCCGCCCGCGGACTACGCCGAGGCCGCCCAGAAATACGGCATCAACAAGGCGCAGTTCTTCGTCAAGCCGCTGCTCTCGGTGCAGTACTTCGCGTTCAACCACGACCGTCCGCTCTTCAAGGGCGTGAAGGGCGCGTACCTCGCGAAGGCAATCAACTACGCGATCGACCGGAAGGCGATCCTCGCGCAAGGCGGCTACCTCGCCGGCAAGCGGACGGATCAGATCCTGCCGCCCGGAATCGCCGGGTTCAGGGACGCGAACCTCTACCCGCTGAAGGGGCCGGATCTTGCGACCGCGAAGAAGTGGTTCGCGAAGTCGGGCGTGAAGGAGGGTACGACGATCGAGTACTACACGTCGAACCGTTCGCCTTCACCTGAGATCGCGCAGGTCGTGCAGTTCGACCTGAAGCAGATCGGCCTGAACCTGAACACGCATCTGTTCGCCCGAGCCGTGCAGATCTCGAAGGAAGGCACCCGCGGCGAGCCGTTCGACATCACGGCAGAAGGCTGGATCGCGGACTACGCCGATCCGTACGACTTCGTCAACGTGCTGCTCGACGGATCGAGCCTGCACGACTCGAACAACAACAACGTTGCGTACTTCGACGACCCGACCTTCAACAAGCAGATGAGCCAAGCCTCGCTGCTATCGGGCTCGCCGAGGTACTCGGCGTACGGCAATCTCGACGTGAAGATGATGAACACGAACCCGCCGTGGGCGCCGCGCAACAACCTGAACGATCGGATCCTCGTCTCGAAGCGCGTGGGTTGTTACACCTACAACTCGATTTACGCGACCGACCTCGCAGCCGTCTGCTTGAAGTAGGCCCGAGCGAGATCTGATCCTCTGCACGACGCAGGGAGAGCGGCGCGAGCCGCTCCCCTGCGTCGTTTGTAAGCCGAGCGGGCATGCTGTGCGCGTGACTGCAGAGACGATCAATCGCCGCATCGCAATCCTCTTCGACATCGACGGCACGCTGATCGACACCGGCGGTGCGGGAGCGGAATCATGGCGGCTTGCGTTCGACGAGCTCTACGGCATTCCGGCCGACATCGGGAAGTTCACCGACAGCGGCATGACGGATCCCGACGTCGGCCACAAGACGTTCGAGGCGGTGCTGAAGCGCACGCCCGACGACAAGGAGTTCGACCGGCTGCTCGAACGGCGTCAGCACTACCTCCACCAGGCGGTTGCCGGCTCGGAGGGGTACCGCGTCTTGCCGGGCGTCGCTGAACTGCTGCCGAGACTGCTCGCGGACGGCTACCTGCTCGGCCTCGTCACCGGCAACACCGAGCCGGCGGCGCACATCAAACTGCATCGTGCGGAGCTGAACAGATTCTTCTGCTTCGGCGGTTACGGCTCGGATTCCACCGACCGCAGCAAGTTGACGAGAATCGCGCATCGCCGCGCGTCGCTGACCTACGGCGCCGAGGTCGCCGCCGCGCAGGCGATCGTCGTCGGCGACACACCTCATGACGTCGAGAGTGCTCATGCTGCCGGCCTCGAATGCGTTGGTGTCGGCAGTCACAAGTTCGACGCAGACGAGCTTCGTCGCGCCGGGGCCGACTACGCCATCGCCTCGCTCGCCGACCCGCTCCCGTTCTGAGAGAGAGCTTCCCGGCACGCGACCGATCAACGGCGCACGCTGCGCGCTGCCTCGCTAGGCTCCGCGCTTACTCAACGCTCAATTCCGGGGGGAACGAGCAATGACGATGCTGCACCAACGAGAAACCGCCGCGACGACCTGGGCGAGAATCGAAGCACGGTCGTACGACGATGCACTGCAGTTGCTGGAGCGTTTGCTCGATCGCCCCTCGACGCTCGTCCAGTTCGGCGAGCAGGAGTGGTCGATCTACGTCGCAGCCGATGCGCCTGAGGTGCCGGCAATCGTCTCCGGGTGCGGCGTTGCGCCGAGCCGCGTCACGCTGATCGACGACGATGCGGCGTTCGGGGCTGAGGGCGTCGCGGGCGGCTTCGACGAAGACCTCAGGCGCAGCATCCGCACGCGGCGTTAGCCGAGTAGAGCCTCAGCGGATCAGCCAGCGCGAGCCGCGCCGGCGGTCCTTGCCGAGCCCACGTTCGAGCGCTGTGTAGGCAGCGTGAAAGAGCGGCACGACCGAGCCGGAGTCGCCACCCGTGGCGGCGGCCACACCGATGACGATTGTCGCGAAGACATCGTCGAGGCCTCGTACTCGGCGGCTCCCTCGCTCTCGGGACGCCGGTCGCCGTGGGGAGTTGATGCGTCGGTCATCGGCGCTTGCTCATGCGTTCGCTCGGGATCACTCAGTCGCCGATCAGCTCGCGCGCGTCGTCCCGCGTCGCGACCTGAAGCTTCCGCATGAGTGACGAGATGTGGCGTCGTGCGGTGACGGCGGAGACTCCGAGCGCCTCGGCGATCTCGCGGGTGGAGCTGCCCGAGCCGAGGAGGACCGCCACCTGCTGCTCGCGCGGCGTCAGGGCCGGACGCTCGCCGTCGGCTGTCACACGTCGCATCGGCGCCTGTCGCGTGACCGCGGCGACCAGTGTCTTGACGAGCGAGTGGTCGACGACGGGCTCGCCGCGCATCACCGCTTGCAGTGTGAGGCCGAGCGAGCTCGCCGGCGTGCTCTTCAGCAGGTAGCCGGAGACGCCGAGCTGGAGCGCTTCGATCACCCGGTCGCCGCGCGCTTCGTCCGCGAAGACAACGATGCGCGCCGATGGCGGAGCAGCTTCGACTGCAGCGAGCAGCCCGCCGCCGGGCAGGTCCTGCGCGACGAGGATCAGGTCGACGGCGGTTGTCTCGATCAGCTCCTTGAGCTCGGCGACGTTCGCGGCCTCGCCGAGGACGAGAAACCCGGAGCGCAGGTTGATCCGCAGTCCCTCGCGAAACGGACGGTGAGCATCCGCGATGAGGACGTTCACCGAGCCGCCCGGTCCGCGGCGGGCGTGTCCTCCATGATCGGCGATCGGGACGTCCGCGCGGGCGCGCGCTTCCTTCGATCGACGACTGGCCGCAGTGCCGCTTGCCATTCCCATTTCCTTGCCTGACAGAGATTTGCTGTCGGGTGCGTGGATTGAGCGCTGAGCCTAGTTATACGACGCGCCGGACGCTATAGCCCGTTTGGTGGTGGCGTTCCGTCTGCCCAGCGAAGGCGAAACTCGCTGCTCGGTTAGGCCGGAGCCAGACGATTGTCTGAGCGTCGAGTGCGCCGGTGGTGTTGGCTTGCGCGATGGCCGGTTCAGGAACGTCACGGTAGCCATGGTGAACATCGACTCCGAGAAGCGTCCGCTCCCGTTCGAGGGCCTCGCGAATGTGCGGCCGCTGCGCCCGATCCGCGTACTGCTCGCCGGGCGCGAAGTTCGATACCTCCGCGCGGTTGCGTTTCTCTTCGAGCGCCGCGGCTGTGAGACGTACTTGAGCGTGCGTCCCGCATCGCTCTTCGAGGATGCCGAGTCGTTTCAGCCGGAGGTCGTCGTACTCGTCGAAGGCGATTCGTTCGCCGATGCGGTCGGTCAGGCGATGGCGTTGATCGCGCGGAGTGACCGTCTGAGCGTCGTCCTCTCGACCTCGCGGCCCGATGCGCCAGATACGGAGCAGTTGCGCTTCGTGCCGAAGTGGGGGTCGTTCATGGAACTGGCCGTCGCGGTCGAGCGGGCGTGGGTCGAGCTGCCGTCCGCCTTTTCGTTCATAGCCTGAACAGAAAGTGTGGCTAGCGTCCCACGCTTGTAAGCGGTATTCTCGCAATCGCGATTGTGCTGCGGCGGAGCGGAATCGCATTCCTGCGGCTAAAAACCGCCGTTTCTGCTCGACGGTCAAGCGTTCAAAGGCGTGAACGGACAACGGGCCGCGCGGCCTATTGTCTCTTGCTCAAGGTGTAGCAACGATTGAACGGCAGCCCTTCGTGGGTTTGCACGCAACAAACCCCGGGAGGGTGGTGGAGGGTGACTTCTGCGGTCACGGCCCAATTGAACGACCGCGCGCGGCGGGAGCAGCGCGCAACCGGCTTCGACGATCTGCTGGAGCGCGTTCGCTCGCTCGCATCGGGCGACGTCTCCGAGCGCGTGCTGCGGCCGTCGCCGTTCGCCGCTGCCGAGGCCCGTGCGACGGCAATGACGCACACAGCCGCGCCACATGCGCGCGACCTTGCCGACGCGGCTGTGACCTTCGCCGCCGATGCTCTCGTCGCCATGGTGATCGAGGAAGGACAAGCTGTAGTCGAGGACTGCGCGCCGCTCGTCGAATCCGTTGCAGATGTTTCCGGGCTCTCACAGGACGCCGCGGCCTACTCTCTCTATCTCCGCGCGATCGCGAACCCGAGCATCCTCGCGCTGTCGCCGCGGGTCGCCGCCGAGGTCCACCTGAACCTGCTCTTCGGCCTCGCGCCGGTCAGCGACGTCTCGCTCTGGGTCGAGGAGCTCTCGGGCCGCGTCACGCAGATCGCAGCCGTGGGCGCTCACGCCGCGACCCGCCGGTGCCGCGGTGTTGCCGTAAGAACCATCGCCGGCGGTCGCACACCGGCGCGTGGAGACGACCGCGCGCAGATCCACGGCGCTGCCGTCGTCCGCTGGGAGCGTGCTGTCGGGGCCATCGTTGCGCGCTCACGGCCCGAGCACCGCGCACGCGTCTTTGTCTTTCTCGCCGAGTGCTCGGCAATGCTTGCTTCGGTGCTCGAGCGCGACTTGCTGCTCGGGCGGAGCGCTTCGCGCGAGCAGCAAATCCATCAGGCCAACGAGCGGCGGCTGCTTCGCGTCGGGTACGACCTGCACGACGGTCCGCTGCAGGACATTGCCGCGTTCGCCGCGGACCTAAGGCTCGCGCGCGACCAGCTCTCGCAGACTCTGACCGGCCGCGTTCGCTCGATCATGCTCGGTCGGTTCGATGATCTCGGTGGTCGGCTTGCGGAGATCGACCAGACGCTCCGCGAGCTGTCGCAGTCGCTCGAGTCGTCGAGCGTCGGTACCGCGTCACTCGCCGACACACTTCGCCGAGAGCTCTTGGGATTCGACCGACGCGCGGGGATCGACACGACGCTCGAGATTTCCGGCTCGTTCGATTCGCTCAGCGCTTCGCAGCGCATCGCGCTCTTCCGAATCGCACAGGAAGGACTTGCAAATGTCCGAGAGCACGCGGGGGCGACGATGGTGTCTGTGAGGCTTGAGAAGCTTGCCGATGGAGTGCGTCTTTCGATCGCCGACGATGGCGATGGCTTCGATGTTTCCCGCACGGTCGTCTCCGCTGCACGCCGGGGCCGGCTCGGCTTGGTGGGCATGAGCGAGCGGGTGCGGCTCCTGGGCGGAACGTTTTCGCTCACTAGCTCATTCGGAACCGGTACCCGAATTGTCGCGACACTGCCGAGTTGGGATCCCTTGAATGGGGCATACGACTCGTCCGTCCGAGTCGCTACGGTCTGAGTATGCGGAAAACGGGGGTCACTGCACTTCTCGTGTTGGTGTGCGCGCTCATGTCGGTTGGCTCGAGCGGGGCGCAAGCACCGGCCAAGCCGGCGCTGGCCAAGATGCCGACATTTCCGGCGGCAGGTCCGCTCGCCGTTCCGAACCTGATCGCGCGGGCGACGCCTTCTGATTCCGGTCGTCGGGTCGCCGTGATCCACCAGTTCCGATCCGACTATCGCGAGCAGTACGTCCTCGCCGTTCGCGGCACGCGTGACAAGAACGGCGCGGTCTGGGTGCAGTTGCGGTTGCAGCTCCGCCCGAACGGAACGCTCGGCTGGGTGCGCGCGTCGTCGCTGCATCTCGCGAAAGAACGCGACAAGATCATCGTGCATCGCGGATTGCGCAAGATCGATATGTACCACGACGGCGCGCTCGCGTACACGGCCGCGGTTGCCATCGGCGCGCCGGGTCGGGAGACGCCGCTCGGCAACTATTACGTCACCGCGCGCTTCATTCCCGACGATCCGTTCCTCGGTGTCTTTGCCGTCGAGACGAGCGCGTACTCGAAGATGACCGAGTGGCCCGGCGGCGGTCTTGTCGGCATTCACGGGACGAGCGCGCCGCAGTTGATCGGCCAGGCTGTCTCACACGGCTGCGTTCGCGTGCTCAACTCGACGGCCGTTCAGCTGCGCAAGTTCGCGCCGCTTGGCACGCCGATCTCGATCGTCGCGAACTAGACAGCGTTACGGCGTAAGGCCGTGGCCGTCGTCCGTGCCCGGGTCACCCGGGTCATTCGGATCGACGGGAACGGTCGGGTCTGCCGGCGGCGTCGCATCGACTGCGGGTGCCGCAGTGTCCGTCGCCGGCGGATCGGCCGGTGCGGCTGTCGTCACGGCAGTGGGGGTGACTGAAGTCGCGGTGGTAGAGGTCGGGGCGTTGTTCGCGGTGCGGTTCGCGGTGGTGCCGCGCGTCGTCGAGGTGGTCGGCCGCGGCTGCGGTTGCGGTGCGCGTGGCAATGTCTTCGTGCGCGCGACGAAGCTGCTCGTCGTGCGCGGGACGAAGCGATTGTCGCCCTGGTGCATCGCGTACACGCTTTTCACGAGCTTCCAGTTGCCGCCGGGGTGATGCGCGACCGCGACGCGATTGAAGCGATAGGAGTAGAGGTTGCAGGCGCGCATGCCGCCGCCCCAGCTCTCGGCCGTTGCGATCCCGCGCCACGCGCCGTGACTGCCGGGGAGGTGGTACGGCTTGCTCGCGGCGTGCCCGTCGACCCAGACGCGCCACCAGTTCATATGGTGCGCGACCTCGAGCACCGCGACACGATGACGCTCGCCGGGATGAATGTGCGACGACACTTCGTGGTAGGTCGGCGCCTTGCCGGGCAAGGTGACTTCGTAGTAGAGGCTGCCGACGCGGAGGCCCGGGAAGCCCGAATATCCGACCTGGATCCACTCGGTCGAGCCGTGCGGCCCGAGGCCCGGGCCGCCGACGCCGACCCAGCCCGCGACGTGTCCGTTCTGGACGGCCGGAGCGGCGAGCGACGTGAGCGTCGCCCCGACGCCGTAGACCGATGTCCGGCTCGAGATGCCCGCATAGCTGTAACCCGCCGAGCCACACGCGAGTGCGCTCGGGGCAGCAGCCAGGCCGATTGCTGCTGCGGTCACGAGAAGGAGAAGACGGCGCTGCACCTCCTGTTCATCGACTGGACAAGAACGTGCGGCATCCCTGAGTTGAGGGAGCGCTCAGTCATTGAACGGTCGAGGCGAAGGGCTAGCCGCACCCCCGACCTTGGAGGGGCGGAATCAGTGCTCGCTGGCCGTACGACATAGCTGGGAGCGCCAGGCCTGGGAGTTGGCCCGCGTTCTCCTCACAAAAACTGGGCCTGCGAACGAGGGGAGTAGGGAAAAATGATTGGTTCAAATTTGACGACCGAGCCGGCGTCTGCCGGCCATGGTCGTAGTTCGGTTTCATGGTGGTCGCGCGTCGCACTCGTCGCGCTTGTGCTCGGCGCGGTATTCGCGCTGCCGGGTATTGCGCGTGCCAACAGCGCGGCCAACATCGACCAATGTCGTAACGGCTCGTTCGCGTCACAGAACCGGTGCATCGACGCCGCGTTCCAGAACGGCAACCTCGGCTCGACGAACTCGCATTACCGCGAGGACGACTCCGTTCCGTTCCGCGCGGTCGTCACCGGGATCACCACGGGAGCAACCCCTCACTCCTTGCTGATCCAGTGGGACACGCTGCAGGGCGGCAAGCACGCCTACGACTACCTGCGGTCCTACAACGCGAGCGAGCTCGACGCAGACCCCGTCCACGACATCTCGGGTCAGACCCCGGGCAACTGCGTCGCGATCCCAACCGACCCGACAGTCATCTTCACGCAGGCGGGCGCGGTGCAGAAGCCGGGCAGCATCTGCATCTGGAACGGCACGATCACGTCGCTCGTCTACGGGTCGGCACTCGACGGTGCCGGCCAGCGGTCGATCACGGTCAACTTCACCGCGACGGACTCCACTGCCGTGATCGCCTGGGGTGGCCACATCGCCTCGCAGCTCGACTGGGGCCTCGGCAACAGCGCGAGCGCAATCTCGGGCTCGCCGTACCACATGCGGCTCCTGACTCTCGACGACACGTCCCTCGGCAACCAGGACCGCTCGCTGAAGGCTGACGCGATTCCGCCGATCCCGAACCTGACCACGCAGGCCTCGTCGGCGACCTTCTCGCTCGGTAACAGCGTCACGGACACCGCGACGCTTACCGGTACGAACGGCGCGGTCACCGGGACGATTCAGTTCCAGACGTGCGGCCCGGACCTCACAGTGAACCCCGCCTGCGACGCCTCGAACAGCACAGACTTCGGCAGCCCGGTCACGATCGACGTGACGGGCCACGCGACCTCGCCGGCGTTCACGCCGGGCGCCGTCGGTCACTACTGCTTCCGCGCCGTGTTCACTCCGGCGAGCTCGGCTGTCTACTCGCCGACCGCCGCGACGAACACGACGACGGAGTGCTTCAACGTGACCGCCGCCGGTGTGAGTGTCGTGACGGTGATCCACAACGCGGCGCATGCCGCGATCACCACCGCGGCGATCGGCTCGATCGTGCATGACTCGGTCTCGGTCACGGGCCCGATCGGCACCCCGACCGGCACCGTCAGCTTCACTGTCTATCTCGGTGTGACCGACTGCTCCACCGCCGGCACGGCCGCGGGTTCTGGGTCGCTCTCGAGCGGCGCCTTCGACAACACCGCGACGACGGCGACCGTTCCGGTCGGCGGCCTGTCCTACAAGGCCCACTACGGCGGCGACCCGAAGTACGCAGCTGCCGACGGCGCCTGCGAGCCTTTGACGGGGACGAAGCTGACCCCGACCGTTGTGACGAACATCCACAACGCCGCGCATGGAGTGATCACGCACGCGCCGATCGGCTCGGTCGTGCATGACTCGATCGCGGTCTCGGGGTCGAATGGCGCACCGACCGGCGCGGTGACGTTCACCGTGTACCCGAACTCGACGTGCGCGAGCACTGGCACCGCTGAGGCCGGCGGTAACCTCGACGGCAGCGGCAACTTCGACAACTCGGGCAACACCGACACTCTCGGTGCGACCGGTCTCTCGTACATCGGGCACTACGCGGGCGATGGTGTCTACAACGCCGCCGACGGTGCGTGTGAGCCGTTGACGCCGGACAAGCTGACGCCGACGGTCGTGACGAACATCCACGACGCCGCGCATGCGGTGATCACGAACGCTGCCATCGGTTCGACGGTGCATGACTCGGTCAGCGTGACCGGTTCGAACGCGATTCCGACCGGTGCCGTGACGTTCACGGTCTGGACGAACTCGACCTGCTCGAGCAACGGCTCGGCTGAGGCGGGTGGCAACCTGGACGGCAGCGGCAACTTCGACAACGTCGGCAACACCGATGTCGTCGGCGCGAACGGGTTGTCGTACAAGGCGCATTACGCGGGTGACAACGTCTATACGGCCGGGGACGGTGCCTGTGAGCCGTTGACGCCGAACAAGCTGACGCCGACGGTCGTGACGAACATCCACAACGCCGCGCATGCGGTGATCACGGATGCTCCGATCGGTTCGACGGTCCATGACTCGGTCAGCGTGACCGGTTCGAACGCGATTCCGACGGGCGCGGTGACGTTCACCGTGTATCCGAACTCGACGTGCGCGAGCACTGGCACGGCTGAGGCCGGCGGTAGCCTGAACGGCAGCGGCAACTTCGACAACTCGGGTAACACCGACATCGTCGGGGCAAACGGCCTTTCCTATGTCGGTCATTACGCGGGTGACAGCGTCTATGACGCCGCGGACGGAGCATGCGAGCCGCTCTCTCCCGACAAGCTCACTCCGACGGTCGTCACCAAGATCCATAACGCCGCGCATGCGGTGATCACGGATGCTCCGATCGGTTCGACGGTGCACGACTCAGTCGCAGTCACGGGCTCGAACGCGATTCCGTCAGGTGCCGTGACGTTCACGGTCTGGACGAACTCGACCTGCTCGAATGGTGGCTCGGCTGAGGCCGGCGGCTCGCTCGACGGGAGCGGCAACTTCGACAACACCGGCAACACGGATGTCGTCGGCGCGAACGGTCTGTCGTACAAGGCGCACTATGCGGGCGACTCGGTCTACACGGCCGGGGACGGCGCGTGTGAGCCGTTGACGCCGAACAAGCTGACGCCGACGGTCGTGACGAACATCCACAACGCCGCGCACGCGGTCATCACGGCTGCGGCGATTGGCTCGGTCGTGCACGACTCCGTCGCGGTGACGGGCTCGAATGCCACTCCGACCGGTGCTGTGACCTTCACGGTCTATGCGAACAGCGATTGCTCGGGTAACGGTTCGCCGGAGGCCGGCGGCTCGCTCGACGGCAACGGCAACTTCGACAATTCGGGTAACACCGACATCGTCGGCGCCAACGGGCTGTCGTACATCGGCCACTACGCCGGCGACAACGTCTACACGGCGAAGAGCGGTGCTTGCGAGCCGCTGAATCCCAACAAGTTGATCCCAACGGTCGTGACGAACATCCACAATGCCGCGCATGCGGTGATCACGGATGCTTCGATCGGTTCGACGGTGCATGACTCGGTCAGCGTGACCGGTTCGAACGCGGTTCCGACCGGCGATGTGACGTTCACCGTTTACCCGAACACGAACTGCGCCACCGACACCGGCAGCGCCGATGGCGGTGGGACGCTGAACGGGAGCGGCAACTTCGACAACACCGCGAACACCGACATCGTCGGCGCGAACGGGTTGTCGTACAAGGCGCATTACGCGGGTGACTCGGTCTATACGGCCGGGGACGGCGCGTGTGAGCCGTTGACGCCGGACAAGCTGACGCCGACGGTCGTGACGAACATCCATAACGCCGCGCATGCGGTGATCACGGATGCTCCGATCGGTTCGACGGTGCATGACTCAGTCGCAGTCACGGGCTCGAACGCGACCCCGACCGGCGACGTGACGTTCACCGTCTACCCGAATGTGAACTGCGGAGCCGAGACCGGCAAGGCTGACGGTGGCGGCACGCTGGACGGGAACGGGAACTTCGACAACACCGGCAATACGGACGTGGTTGGTGCCAACGGCCTGTCGTACACGGCGCACTACGCCGGCGACTCGGTTTACAACGCCGCCAACGGTGCGTGCGAGCCGCTGACGCCCGACAAGCTGACCCCGACCGTCGTCACGAACATCCATGACGCGCAGCATGCAGTGATCACCTCTGCGCTGATCGGCTCGACGGTGCACGACTCGGTCAACGTGTCCGGGTCGAACGTGACCCCGACCGGCGACGTGACGTTCACGGTCTACCCGAACTCGAACTGCGGTTCGGAGTCAGGGTCGGCCGATGGTGGCGGCACGCTCGACGGGAACGGCAACTTCGACAACACCGGCAACACCAGTGTCGTTACCGCCGATGGGCTGTCGTACCGTGCCCACTACGCCGGCGACAACGTCTACACGGCCGCGAACGGCGACTGTGAGCCGCTGACGCCCGGCAAGCTGACGCCGTCGGTCATCACGATGATTCACGACGCGCAGCACGCGGTGATCCTGGATGCTCCGATCGGCTCGACCGTCCACGACTCGGTCAACGTCTCCGGGACGAACGTGATCCCGACCGGCGATGTCACCTTCACCGTCTACCCGAACGTGAACTGCGGCGGGGAGACCGGCACGGCTGACGGTGGCGGCACGCTCGATGGGACGGGCAACTTCGACAACACCGGCAACACGCATGTCGTCGGGGCAACCGGCCTGTCCTACCGGGCTCACTACGCCGGCGACTCGGTCTACACCGCCGCCAACGGCGACTGTGAGCCGCTGACGCCCGACAAGCTGACCCCCACGGTCGTCACGAACATCCACAACGACGACCATCAGGTGATCACGGAAGCCCTGATCGGCTCGACGGTGCACGACTCGGTCAACGTGTCCGGGTCGAACGTGACCCCGACCGGCGACGTGACGTTCACCGTCTACCCGAACGTGAACTGCGGCGGGGAGACCGGCACGGCTGACGGTGGGGGCACGCTCGACGGGAACGGCAACTTCGACAACACCGGCAACACCAGTGTCGTTACCGCCGATGGGCTGTCGTACCGTGCCCACTACGCCGGCGACGACGTCTACACGGCCGCGAACGGCGGCTGTGAGCCGCTGACGCCGAACATGGTGACGCCGGAGCTCTCGACGACCGCATCCCCGGATGTCGTGCTCAACGGCGACTCGCTGACCGACACGGCTCACCTTGGCAATGGTGTCAACACCCCGCAGGGAACGATCACGTTCAACCTCTACGGGCCGAATGACTCCGAGTGCACGGGCGACCCGGTCTTCACGGATGTGCAGCAGGTCGACGACAACGGCGACTACACGTCGCTGCCGTTCACGCCGACGAAGACCGGCAAGTACTTCTGGACGGCCGAGTACTCGGGCGACATCAACAACAACGGTGTCACCGAAGGTTGCAACGGCGACAACGAGACAGTGAACGTCTTCCATCCGTCGATCTCGATCGTGAAGGGGCCGAAGTCCCAGGCGATCGACTCGGGCGGCACGGCGACGTTCTCGATCACGGTCACGAACACCGGTGACATGGACCTGACGAACGTCACGGTCACCGATGCACAGGCGCCCAATTGCGCCAAGGTGATCGGCAACCTGGCAATCGGGGCGAACTCGACGTACACCTGCTCGCTCGGTGGCGTCACCTCGCCCTTCACGAACAGCGCGACGGTGACCGGCCATCCGCCGATCGGCCCCGACGTGACCGCGAGCGACACCGCTCCGGTGACCGTCAACGCAGTCCCGCCGCCGCCCCCGCCGGTGATTCCGCCCCCGCCGCCCGTGATCGATCTTCAGATCACGAAGACGGATAGTCCGGATCCGGCGGTGCTTGGGAACAAGGTGCGGTATCTGATCACGGTCAAGAACAACGGGCCTTCGGTCGGACATAACGTGCAGATGAGTGATC
>JBAQHS010000012.1:0-2216 GCA_049288455.1 Gaiellaceae bacterium
CGTCATCGGCGGCGTGGGCCGCGGCGGGTGCCGCCGCACGGACGCTGCACGACGCGCCGCTGCCGCCATGGCCCGGTCGGAGTGTCGACGAGGTCGCATTGCGCCTCGACGACGAATGCGAGTGGCTTGTCGCGAACGGCGTCCTGCCTGCCGACCTGGTGACGCGCAATCGCCAGGTCGCCGAGGCTGCACTCCGCCCGTGGACACCGAAGTTCACACACGGCGACCTGCAGGTCACCCACGTATTCGTCGACGGTGACGAGATCACCGGCGTGATTGACTGGTCCGAGGCGGGTCAAGGCGATGCCCTCTACGACCTCGCGAGCTTGACGCTCGGACACGAGGAGCACCTCGGCGACGTCGTCGCCGGCTACGGCACCGACGTCGACCTCGACGTGATTCGCGCGTGGTGGTCGTTACGAAGCCTGCTGGTCGTCCGCTGGCTGGTCGAGCACGGCTTCGATCCCTTCGCGCCGGGTTGCGAGGTCGACGTGCTGAGATCCCGGATGTGACGCTGCCCCAGCGCAACGTCTCGAGCGCCGTCGTACCGCCTCCGGCGCTGATCATCCGCAGAGCCCACGACGTTGAGGAGCTGGGTCATTCCGCATCACTGGTGCAAGCGAGTCGCGTGACCTGCGGGAATCGCCCGAAACACCTCTCGCTGGTGCTCTCAGGCGACCACGCGCTCGAGCGCCGCGCGGTCCGTCGGTTCGCCGTGCGCGGGCAGCACGAACTCGACCGGCAGGTCGAGCAGCGGACGCAGCCGCTGGACGACATCGTCGCGCGTGACCTGCATGCGACCGCCGAGCTGGACGTCCAGTCCATCTCCGAAGTCGGAGAGCGAGTCGCCGGTGACGATCGCATTGATCGACGGCAGCCAGAGGATGAGATCGTTGTCCTCGCGGCCCGCGTACGCGCTGATGCCGAACGGCCACGCACCGGGACCATGGAAGTGCCCTTCGCCTTCGCCCGCACGCAGCCAGGCGAGGTCCTCACTCTCCATGCCGCGCACGCGCTCGGGATCGACGCCGAACTTCTCGACCCAGTCCCGCCAGGTGTCTGCGGGCGGAGTGTGCACCGGGAGGCCAAACCGACGGGCGTCGCGCTCGTGGTACGGCGCGGTCAGGACGACGGCGGTCGCGCGCTCACGCAGCTCGTCGGGAACGGAGAGCGGGTCGAACAAAAGGAAGTCGTCACCAAGCTCGATCCCGTACGACGAGACGAGCTCGGGCCACCACTGCTCCTTGTCCCAGTCCGGATGCGGCGCTTGCCAATGCCAGACCCCAGGGCGCAACTCACGCATCGGCGCGAAGCAATATGCGGGCGCAGGTAGAAGACACGTCGCACCGATCCTTTCCGCGCCGGTCTGCGAACCAAACACAGGCTCAGGGGCCGTTGGTGAACGCTCGCCCATCCGAGAGCGTTGCCTCGCTGGAGGACGCGGCGTAGGGTCAGAGGAGGATGGCGCGCGACGAACAACAGATCGCGGACCTTGCGGTCACGTACACCGAAGCCTGGTGTAGCCACGACGCGGGCCGTGTGGCGGCCCACTATGTCCCGGGCGGCATGATCGCGATCAACGAGGGTGAGCCCGCCGCGATCGCCGACGTGGCCGCCGCGTTCATCGCGGCTTTCCCCGACATCGAGGTCGTGATGAACGATCTCGTCTTCAGGGATGACGTCGTCGAGTACCAATGGACATTCACGGGCACGAGTGCCGAGACGGGCAAGTGGGTGCAGATTCCCGGCTTCGAAGAGTGGAGAATCGGCGGAGGCGGCCTCATCGCTGAGTCACGCGGCCGGTACGACCAAGTGGAATACGACCGCCAGCTCCGCGAGGGAGCAAGCCCAACCAGCTGACGCACGTCAGGGTCATTGCTGAGCAATGGCGCAGACACCTGCAGCGTGCTGTGGGAGGATCAGTCGATGACCGGCGCGAACATCGGCTTCGCTCTCTACGCGATCGGCGAGACATCTGGGACACTCGACGCCCGCTGGTCATACGAAAATGCCTACAGCGGCTCGGGACTGGCCACAGGTGGTCCGAAGGAGGGATTCGTCGGAGACTTCCACATTCGCTACTTCCTTGAGAACGGTGAGTTCTCCGACGAATACGACCTGCAGATCCGGAGCACAGGCGACCTCTACGGCGTAACGTGGCTGGTCGACGGCGCGATCAGCGCAGTCGGCGTCGGCATGGAGGTCGGCGCTCGGCT
>JBAQHS010000013.1:0-5343 GCA_049288455.1 Gaiellaceae bacterium
TTCGTCGACTTCGGCCAGAACGCGCGCGACCGCACGATCGCGTCCGCGTACTCCGTGCGACCGACGGCCGACGCGCGGGTGTCGGCACCGCTCACCTGGGACGAGGTCGCAACAGTGGAGCCGGAGGCGTTCACGCTCGAGACGATGCCGGCACGCGTCGCGGCGGCCGGCGATCCGATGCGCGGCATGTGGTCGCGGCCGCCGTCGCTTCGATCCCGCTTCGCGAAGCTCGGCCTCGAGCCTGCATCAGATCCGTAAGTCGTCCTAACATCGCTCTCAACTCATGCGCCTACGGTGGGGGTCGTGCGGCGGCTGCTTCTCCTCTCGTTCGCGCTCGCGATCCTCGCGGCGCCCGCCTCCGCGGGCGCATCGCCGTTCATCCGCTACGGCGTGCAGGACGACGCGTGGCTCCAGTACGGCCCGGGAACGCTGAGCGACCGCCTCGACCAGCTCGACTCCCTCGGTGTGGACGTCGTCCGCGTGACGCTCGACTGGTCGCAGACCGAGCCGAAGCGCGGCGTCTACGACTGGTCGCGCGCTGATCTGCTCCTCGACGGGCTGCACGAGCGCGGGATCGCGCCGCTCGTCACGCTCTGGGGTGCGCCGCGCTGGTCGAACGGCGGGAGGGCGGAGAACTGGGCGCCGACGTCGAACTCGACGTTCGCTGCGTTTGCCCGGAACGTGGCCGAGCGCTATCCGTACGTGCACCTCTGGGCGATCTGGAACGAACCGAACCAGCAGCGCTGGCTAAAGCCGACCTCGCCGCGTGTGTACGTGCGGCAGCTGCTGAATCCCGCCTACATCGCGATTCACGCGGCGAGCCCCGGCTCGCAGGTGGCCGGCGGCGTCACGGCGCCGCGCGGCTCGACCGGCGGCGTCTCACCGGTCGACTGGATCGCCGGCATGAAGGTGGCCCACGCGAAGCTCGACGCGTACGCCCACAACCCGTATCCGCTCAGCCCGGGCGAGACACCGTCGACCGGTGGCTGCGCCCACTGCACGACGATCACGATGGCGACTCTCCCCCGCCTCATCACCGACGTGCAGCGGGCCTTCGGCACCCGGACGCGCATCTGGCTGACGGAATACGGCTACCAGACGAACCCGCCCGACCGGGTCCTCGGCGTCACGTACGCGACGCAGGCGCGCTACGACAGCGAAGCGGCGCTGCGCACGTATCTCGCCGCGCGCGTCGACATCCTCATCCACTACCTCGTGCGCGACGAGCCCGACCCCGCGCGCTGGCAGAGCGGGCTCGAGACCGTCGGGGAGCTGGCGAAACCGTCGTACGCCGCGTTTCGCTTCCCGCTGACGGAGCTGTCGAGGACCGGCCTGCGCACCGTGCTCTGGGGGCAGGTGCGGCCCGGCGGCCGCTCGTCGTACCGGATCGAGCAGTTCCGTGACGGAAGCTGGCACTGGGTCGGCGGCGCCTACCTCACGAGCGCGAAGGGCTTTTATAGCCGAGCGGTGCGTGCGGGTGCGGGCGCGCGCTTCCGCGTCTGGTCGGTCGCCGAGCGCGCCTTCAGCCCGATCCTCACCGTCACGTAGGGCCTCGGCTGCGCCGGAAAGGTGCCTTGACCTTCGCCAAAACGACGGTCAAGCGCTCTTGGCAGTCGTCTGACCACCGTGAAGTGCGGTTGGCGTGATTGACGGGTCTCGCCTGTCAAGGGTGGTTGGCGCTGGTCTGACCACGGTGAAGTGCCCTTGGCGTCCTCGACATGTCTTGAACTGCGACTTGCGGGCAGGCATGCGGTTGCGCACGCTTGATGGCCGTGCTCACGACATTGCAGCTGAAGCGGATCATGACGGGGCTCTCGCAAGAGGAGTTCGCGGCAAAGATCGGCGTGTCGCGGCAGACGATCAGCTCGGTTGAACGTCGCCTCTCGGATCCGTCAGTCCGACTTGCGCTCGTGATCGCGCGCGCTCTCGAGACGACCGTTGAAGAAATCTTCGGCGAGGTGCCGCTGACGCCCAACGACCGATCAGACGTGTTGAGCGGCGCCTTGGACCCCACCGAACTACGTGAGCAGTTCGTCGATGCCGGGGGCGTTGGGGTCGCGCGGGGGGCGTAGCTCGCGCCACGTGCAGTCCACGGGCGCTTTGTCCTCGCGCCAGCGCAGGAACTTCGTGCCGTGCCGGAAGCGGTTGCCCTGCACCTTGTCGTACCGCACCTCGACCACGACCTCCCGACGAACAGGGCTCTCCTCGAGCTCGCCCGTCCCCCACCGGTTCGGCTCCGAGACCCGGCCCTCCGACCCCTCCTCGATGAGCGGCACGATCCGCGCCGCGACCTCCTTGCGCAACCCGGCACCGACGGCGCACGAGCCGACGTAGTCCATCCCGCCGTCCTCGCGGTAGAGGCCGAGCAGCAGCGTCGCGATCTCGCGCGCGTCGCCCTTCCAGCGCACACCGATGACGACGCAGTCCGCCGACTTGTGCTCCTTCACCTTGACCATCCCGTCGCGCGAGCCGGGCCGGTACTCCATGCCGAGCCGCTTGCCGATCACGCCGTCGAGCCCGAGTGCCTCGAAGCGTGCAAGCCAGGCCTGCGCCTCGGCGAGATCGCGCGTCGCCGGCGAGATGCGAAAGCCCTCGAGCGCCTCGACCCGCGCCCGGCGCTCCTCGAGCGGCAGCTTCCACACCGCCTCCCCGTCCCAGACGAGCATGTCGAAGACGACGAACTCGGCGGGGATCTCGGCGGAGAGCCGGTTGATGCGCGACTCGGCGGGATGCAGTCGCGTCTGCATCGCATCGAAGTCGAGCGCGCCGTCGCGCGCGATCACGATCTCGCCGTCGAGCGCAGTCCGCGGCGGCAGCAGGTCGCCGAGCGGTCGCAGCTCCGGGAAGTAGCGCAGGAGCGGCCGCTCCTTGCGCGACCAGATCGCAAGCTCGCCGCCGGCGTTCTCCATCACCCCACGAAAGCCGTCCCACTTCGGCTCGTACTGCCAGCCGTCGCCCTCGGGCAGCTCGCGCACGAGCTCCGCCTCCATCGGCGGGAACGGGATCAACGCCGCGGGCATCGCGGCAAAGCTTAGAGCGAGGAGGGATTGGCGGAGCACCGTTCGTTCTCGGGGTGCGGTGGGTGTTCCGAGGCAAGGACGCAGGGAGCGTCGATAGCGGTGTTCTATCGATGCGACCGAGGACGCAGCATCGGGACGCCCAACGCGGCCCGAGGGCACAACCTGGTGGTTCGCCAACCCCTCCCAACATCACCCTGCCAAGCTTGCGAGACGGCGCCTCCCGAGGCGCCGTCTCGGCGTTCCCGCCGCGGCCTCAGGTGCAGGCAAATAGCGCTTGCGACTCGCTTGATCCGGCCTTCGGATCAAGGACCGACAGAAGCGGCTTGCGCTTAACAGAGAACTAACTAAACTGCCGCCGCCTCGTCAGACAGACCGAGGATGCGTTCTGCGCCTGAGCCGGCGGGCTTGACGCCGCCGGTTCAACCCCAAGAAAGGAGTACGTGTTGAGTAGAAAGCTTTGGCTTTCGACCGTCACGGTCACGGTCGCCCTGCTCGCGGTGTTCGCCGGCAGTGCTGGTGCCAAGTCCGGCCACACGGCGAAGGCCGGTGCGGTGGGCGGCACGATGACCGTCGACATTTCGACGGACGTCGATTACACCGATCCGGCTCTCGACTACTTGTCGACCGGCTGGGAGATCGAGTATGCGACCTGCCTCAAGCTGATGAACTACCCGGACGCCAACGGTCCGAAGGGCTCGCAGCTTGTCCCCGAGGCAGCGGCAGGCTTCCCGAAGGTCAGTAACAACGGGAAGACCTACGACTTCACGGTCAACGCTGGTTTCACGAAGTTCAGTAACGGCGCTCCGGTGACCGCTGCGAACTTCAAGGCAGCGTTCGATCGCGATGCCGATCCGAAGATGCAGTCGCCGTCGGTTCCGTTCTTCTCGGACATCGTCGGCTCGTCGACGTCCCCGGTGTCGGGTGTCAAGGTCAAGGGCTCGCACCTGATCTTCACGCTGACGCATGCCGCGCCGGACTTCCTGGCACGGACGGCAATGCCGTTCTTCTGCGCGATCCCGACGAACCTCACCCATGACCCGAATGGTGTGCTCGCGCCTGCTTCGGCCGGCCCGTACTACATCTCGGATCGTGTGCCGAACAAGTCGATCACGATCAAGAAGAACCCGAACTACAAGGGCAAGCGCCCCCACAACGTGAACCAGATCGATTACGTGGTCGGCAACTCGCTCGACGCGACGTACCTTCGCGTCCAGCAGGGTGCAGCGGACTACGCCGCCGGCGGTATCCCGCCCGCGTCGTATGCCGAGGCCGCTCAGAAGTACGGCGTCAACAAGAGCCAGTTCTGGGTCAAGCCGCAGCTCGGCGTGTCGTACTTCGCGTTCAACCATGACCGCCCGCTGTTCAAGGGTGCGGCCGGCACGGCGCTCGCGAAGGCCGTCAACTACGCGATCGACCGCAAGGCTCTGCTCGCCCAGGGCGGTTACCTCGCCGGCAAGCGGACGGATCAGGTGCTGCCCCCGGGCATCGCCGGCTTCCGTGACGCGAACCTGTATCCGCTCAAGGGCCCGGACATCACGACCGCCAAGAAGTGGGCGGCCAAGGCCGGGGTCAAGGACGGTCAGACCATTGAGTTCTATACCTCGAACCGTGGTGCCTCACCGCTGCAGGCTCAGATCGTTCAGTTCAACCTGAAGCAGATCGGCCTGAACGTGAACTCGCACCTGTTCGCGCGTGCCGTCCAGATCGACAAGGAAGGCACCCGTGGTGAGCCGTTCGACATCACGTCCGAGGGTTGGATCGCGGACTACGCAGACCCGTACGACTTCATCAACGTGCTGCTCTGCGGTTGCTCGCTCCACGACTCCAACAACAACAACGTGGCGTACTTCAACGACCCGACGTACAACAAGGCGATGACCGCTGCCTCGTTGATGTCGGGCGCTGCGCGCTACTCGGCTTACGGCCAGCTCGATGTCAAGATGATGAACACGAACCCGCCGTGGGCTGCCCGCAACAACTTCAACGACCGGATCCTCGTGTCGGCGAAGGTGGGCTGCTTCACCTACAACTCGATCTACAGCATGGACCTGGCGGCTGCCTGCCTCAAGTAGGCCTCGCCTGACGGAATGACCATCGGGGTGCCCCGCTCGGGGCACCCCGATACCTTCCATCCGCTTCTCAACAACGACTCAACACAGACTTCGTTAACATCCCGCGCCTGTGCTCCGGTATCTGATCCGTCGCCTCATGTGGGCGTGCGTGTTGTTCGTCGCGGTCACGATCGTGACGTACATCATCTTCTATGCGATCCCGGCTGATCCGGCCCGGCTCGCGTGTGGGCAGCGGGCGACGGCGGAGTGCA
>JBAQHS010000014.1:0-2415 GCA_049288455.1 Gaiellaceae bacterium
GCTCTGCCCGCAGTTGGTCGGCGACGACTGGCGCTGGCCGCTCGCGCACGGCCTGCTCCACCTCCTCGGCTACGACCACGGCGACGAGATGGAAGCGCGCGAGGGGCAGTTGCTCGCATGAGCGCACGCCGTGCCCCCGGTGTTCTCGACTCCTTCAACTTCGCGTTCGAGGGGATCATCCACACGCTGCGCACGCAGCGGAACATGCGCATCCACCTCGCGGTCGCGTTCATCGTCATTGTCACCGCGCTGATCGTGAACGTGACGAAGCTCGAGCTGATCGCTCTGCTGATCTCGATCACGTTCGTTCTCATCGCCGAGATGATCAACACCGCGGTGGAGGCTGCGATCGACATCGCGACGACGTCCTTCGATCCGATGGCGAAGCTTGCGAAGGACATCGCGGCGGGCGCGGTGCTGATCGCATCGGTGAACGCGATCGCGGTCGGCTATCTCGTCTTCGCGGGCAAGGTCGCCGACCGGTCGTCACGACTGCTCGTCCGCCTGCGCGACGCGCCCGCGGAGTTGACGCTGGTCGCGCTCGTGCTCACAGTGATCATCGTGATCGCGACGAAGGCCTACACCGGTCGCGGCACGCCGCTGCGCGGCGGCATCCCGTCGGGTCATGCCGCACTTGCGTTCGCGGGCTGGATGGCCGCAACCTACGTCGCCGGCGCCGGGCACCGGTTCCTGATCTCGTCGATCGCGCTCATCATGGCGCTGCTCGTTGCGCAGACGCGGGTCGAGTCGGGTGTTCACTCCGCGCTCGAGGTCACCTACGGCGCGCTCGTCGGCGCGCTCGCCGCGCTCGTCGTCTTCCAGGTGTTCTCATGAGCGATCTCGTCGCACTCGCCGAAGCAGCGGCCGCAAACGCCTACGCGCCCTACTCGAACTATCGCGTCGGCGCGGTTGTGCGAACGCAGGACGGCCGCGAGTTTGCCGGGGTGAACGTCGAGAGCGCTGCGTATCCGCTTGGGGTCTGTGCCGAGAAGTCGGCCCTCGCGGCCGCGGCGACGGCGGGCGTCCGGCCGGGCGAGATCATCGCGGTCGGCATCACGGCCTCGCCGTGCGGCGGCTGCCGCCAGTGGCTGCACGAATGGAAGGTTCCCGAGGTCAGCTTTCGCCGTGCGGACGGCTCGATCGCGACGTACGCCGCGTCCGAGCTCTTGCCGGACACGTGGGATCTGCCCGAGTGAAATCGGGCTTCGTCGCCGTCGCCGGACGGCCGAACGTCGGCAAGTCGACGCTCGTGAACGCCCTCACGGGCACGAAGGTCGCGATTGTCTCCGACAAGCCGCACACGACCCGGCATCGCATCCGCGGTGTCCACACGACCGACGACGCACAGCTCGTACTGGTCGATCTGCCCGGCTGGCAGCGGCCGATCGACCGCCTGACCGAACGCATGCAGGTGACGGTCGACGAGACGATGGCCGACGACATCGATGCGCTTCTCCTCGTGGTGAACGCGCGAGAGCGCATCGGCGCCGGGGACCGCTACGTGGCGCGCAATGTCTTCCGCATCGGCGTGCCGGTCGTGATCGTCGTCAATCAGATCGACCGCCTGAAGCCGGGGCACGTCGCGACGCAGATGAAGGCTGCGGCGACGCTCGGCGACTTTCACGCGCTCCATCCGGTCAGCGCGAAGACGGGTGACGGGATCGACGAGCTGCGAAGCGACCTCATCTCGCTGCTGCCAGAGGGCCCGATGTACTACCCCGCGGACACCGACACCGATATGCCACTCGAGGCGCGGATCGCGGAGCTCGTGCGGGAGCAGGCGCTGCGCGTGACGAAGGAAGAGGTGCCGCATGCGGTCACCGCCGAGGTCGTCGAGATCGACGAGAAGCGCGTGCATGTGCGGCTCTACACGGAGACCGAGAGCCAGAAGCAGATCCTGATCGGCAAGGGCGGCACGATGGTGCGCGAGATCGGCCGCACCGCGCGACCCTTCATCGAGCAACTCGTCGGCCACCCGATCTACCTGCAGCTGCAGGTGAAAGCCTCACCGAAGTGGCGCCGAAACGAAACGATGCTCGAGCGGCTCGGCCTCTAGCGACGCGACGGTTCGAAACTCATGAAACCAGGTTCTCGCGCCCGCACTCCGGCGCGGGTCGCGGGGCGGAACCTGGTTCCCTGGCGGATCAGGCCGCAACCTGGTTTCGGGGTGTGAACCAGGTTGCCCGAGTTTCGAAGCTCATGAACCTGGAACTCGTCTCAAAACGAGCGTTGTGCCGCTCGGTCGCGCTCGGCGGCGCGCTGCTGCGTCCTCGGTCGACCCGATAGAACACCGCTATCGGGTTCTCCCTGCGTCCTTGCATCGCACTCGCCGATCACACCCGATCGGCGAACGGACATTATGAGACAAGTTCCTGGTTGAAAACCAAACCAGGTTGCGAACGCAACCGCTACTGC
>JBAQHS010000015.1:0-4164 GCA_049288455.1 Gaiellaceae bacterium
GTTTCCGCCGACAGCTCGGCGAGCAGGCCCTCGTGGGCGGTGGTCAGCCGCTCGACGTACTCCTCGACGCGGGGGTTCGTGATCTCCATGGTCGTTAGGCTAACCGGACAACCCGACCAAGAGGAGCTCCACCATGCCCGGCCTGATGGGACGCGCGACCCTGATCATCAAAGCGAAGTTTTCGAAGTTCCTGGACCGCTCGGAGAATCCGAACGAGACCCTCGACTACTCCTACGAGGAGCAGCTCCGTCAGCTGCAGAACGTGAAGCGCGGCGTGGCGGATGTGACGACCGCGAAGAAGCGGCTCGAGCTGCAGTACACGAGCATGCAGCAGCAGGTCGAGAAGCTCGACGGCCAGGCGCGCTCGGCGCTGCAGGCTGGTCGTGAGGATCTCGCCCGCGAGGCACTTGCGCGCAAGGCCGCGGTGCAAGCGCAGCTCGACGGGATCATGCAGCAGGGCCAGCAGCTCGAGGCCCAGCAGCAGAAGCTGATCGACGGGCAGAAGACGCTGCAGGCGAAGATCGAGGCGTTCCGCACGCAGAAGGAAGTGATCAAGGCGCAGTACTCGGCCGCCGAGGCGCAGGTGAGGATCGGCGAGGCCGCGAGCGGAATCGGCGAACAGATGGCCGACGTCGGGCTTGCGATCGAGCGCGCCAAGGACAAGACCGAGCAGATGACGGCGCGTGCAAGCGCGATCGACGAGCTCACCGCCTCGGGCGCCCTCGAGGACTACACCGCGAGCGGCGACGACATCGACAAGCAGCTCGCGCAGATCTCACAGGGAACGCAGGTCGACGACGAGCTCGCGAAGATGAAGGCCGAGCTAGGCTCAGGCGCTGCGGAGTCGGCGAAGGAGATCCCGGCGGGCGGCGAGGAACCGGCGAAATGATCGTGCGGCTCATGGGAGAGGGGCAGTACCGTGTCGACGACTCGCTCCTCGCCCGGCTGAACGAGCTCGACGGCGCGGTCACGAAGGCGGTCGAAGCGGCCGACGAACGAGCCCTCTGGTCGGGGCTGCAGGCGCTCGCCGATGCGGTGCGAGAGAGCGGCGAGAAGCTCGCAGACGACGATCTCTCGCCGTCCGACGCGATCATCCCGCCGGAGGACCTCTCGCTCGAGGAGGCGCACGAGCTGCTCACGGGCGAAGGGCTCATCCCGGACCTGCCGTCCGTGTCGTGAGCCGCGAGATCCTTCTCGTCGCCCATCCCCGCGGCGAGCCGCAGGAGTCGGACTTCGAGCTGCGCGACGCCGCCGACGCCGAGCCGGGCGACGGCGAGGTACTCGTGCGCAACGTCTTCGTGTCGGTCGATCCGTACATGCGGGGCCGCATGACCGGGATCAAGACGTACGTCCCACCGTTCGCCGTTGGCAGTGTGATCGAGGGAGGCGCGGTGGGGCGCGTCGTCGCATCGAACCATCCCGGCTTCGGTGAGGGCGACTGGGTGAGCTCCATGCTCGGCTGGCGCGAGCGCGGTGTGATCGCGGGCGACCGGCTGCGCAAGCTCGACCCGAGCCTCGCGCCGCCGTCGACCGCGCTCGGCGTGCTCGGGATGACCGGGCTGACGGCCTGGTACGGGCTCGTCGTGGTCGGCCGCGTGCAGGAAGGAGAGACCCTCTATGTGTCAGGCGCCGCCGGTGCGGTCGGCAGCGCGGCGGTGCAGATCGCGAAGCTGAAGGGACTGCGGGTGATCGGCAGCGCCGGCTCCGCCGAGAAGGTCGAGTGGCTCCGGTCGCTCGGTGTCGAGGCGTTCAACTACCGAGAGACGCCTGCCAAGGAGGCGCTCGCCGACGGCATCGACGTGTACTTCGACAACGTCGGCGGCGATCAGCTCGAGGCTGCCCTCAGCGCGCTACGGCCCTTCGGCCGCGTGGTCGCATGCGGCGCGATCTCTCGGTACAACGACGAGGCGCCGTCGCCCGGCCCGCGAAACTTCGGCTTCATCGTCACGAAGCGCCTGCGCGTCGAGGGCTTCATCATCAGCGACCATCCCGATCGCTTCCGCGAATTCGCAGCCGAGGTCGGTCCGTGGGTGGCGGACGGCAAGATCGTCTGTCGCGAGACGGTGCTCGACGGGATCGAGAACGTCCCCGCCGCGTTCGCCGGTCTCTTCCGCGGCGACAACACGGGCAAGATGCTCGTGCGCGTCGGCCCTGACGACTAGCGTCGCTCGAACGCCCGGACCGTCGAGCCGAGGAGTGGGCCGCCGAGAACCGTGAACCGGCACGCGCCTCGATGGGAGAGCGGCACCTTCAACGCTCCGTTCCACGACGGCAAGCCGGCGATGTGCTGGTTTACGACAGGATGTCCGTCGAGGAGGACCGTCAAGACGTCGGTCGCCTTCGGTAGAAGCGTCAGCTCGAGGGTGCCGCCGGCGCAGTCGTAGACAGTGATCGTCGCTTGACTGAGGATGTCGCCGTTCGGCTCGAGACCGGCACTCACCATCGAGAGTCGCGCTGGTTTCGTGAGACGCCACAGGACGAGGTTCGTCATGTCAGGCCCGCGCGACTGGCGTGCGATCGCCGTCCCGAAGAACTCGAGGCGATCGCTCGCAACGACATAGTCGTCGCTGATCGCGAGGTGACCGTCGGGTGTCGGCCCCTGCTGGACTTGCTGCATCGGACCGGGGACGAGCGCGGGCGGAAAATCCAACACGTGGGTGATCCGCGAGTTCCAGAATCGCGTTTGCCAGACGCTCGGCCATTCCGGCTCACCGTCATAGAGGTAGGTCACCGGGCCGTGCGCCAGGGCGTTGACCCACGCGCGGGGCGAGCCGAGGAGCTTCGCCTGGTCGACGCGCGCCTGGTCGGCAACAAGTTGAGCCGCCGCGATCGAGGTCGCCGTCAGTACGGCTATGAGAATGGCGGGAAGAGCGAGTGTTGCGCGGCGCGGCAAGGCAACGAGCAGCAGCAAGAGAGCGACGGAGGCGAGCGTGACAAGAGTCGCGGCGTCGACCGAGCCCATCGATCGGTACACGAGCGCCAAGTCGAAGGAGTCCGGAAGCGCCGCGATGACTACTAGGTTGTTCCACGGAGTGAGGGCGACGAGCGCCAGCACTGCGAAGCTCACGCCGACGACGACCGGCCGCAGGCGCGGAAGACCGCGCGACAGCCAGAGCATGAACGCGACGAACAGAAGCGGCGGCAAAGACGCGAGATCGCGGCCGAGGAGATGTGGTGCATACCGGGCTGCGAAGGACCCGACCTGCGCGCACACGGCGAGGACCGCGCAAATCGTCACGGCGAGAAATGCGCGCGCCGCGTGATCTTTCTCGCGACCCCGGAACGCGTCCAGGAGGAGGAGGATGATTGCCACGACTGGAAGCAGCGCGGTCATGAGGGCGAGGTAGGCGAGGTGCTCGATGCCAAGGCGAAACGAGGCGTCGAGTGGGTAGCCACCGCCGACCGTGCCTGAGTACGAGCCGAGGACACCAGGCGCGGCGACGACCGCCAACCCTGCCAGCACGAGGACGGTCCAGACCGGCCAGAACGCTCGCAGACGGCCACGATCTCGCGCGAACACGGCGTCGACGAGGACGCTTCCAGCGAACACGGCGACGAAGACCACCGCCTGAGCTCGCGTTGCCGTCGCGGCGCCGATTAGAGCCAGCGCGCACAGCTGTGTGCGGATCGTCCCACGCTCGACTGCAAGCGCGATCGCGCACAGCGTCAGCGCGGCGACGGGATAGAACAGCACTTCTGTCATCACGAACCCGGAGTAGAGAAGGAGTGGCGAAGCGACCGTTAAGGCGGCGGCGATCAGCGCATGAGTCGGAGACATCAGCCGACGTGCATAAGCGAAGACCGGGACAGCGGCCAATGACATGACGAATGCCTGCAGTAGCTTCAGATCTGAATAGCCTTTCGTGACGCCGTCGATGGCGAAGGGGAGGCCGGCGACAGCCGGATAGAGGACCCCATAGCCCGAGCCGATGCCTTGGAGAAGCGGCAGCGAGCCGTGGTGCCAGAGTCGCAGCGCGCGGGCCGCATAGATCACCTCGTCGGGCATGATCCACGGCCCTCGCACGCGTCTTCCCGCAAGCCAGTGGACGAGCGTCGAGGCCCCGACGAGCGCCGGCAGCGCGACGGCGGTTAGATCGGCGCGTCGAAGAGCGCGAGCCACCGGGTCAGGTCCTGCTCAATCGGCAGCTCCTTTTCCAGCTGCGC
>JBAQHS010000016.1:0-15427 GCA_049288455.1 Gaiellaceae bacterium
TCGCGGCGCTTGCCGAGCTGAACGACTAGACCTCGAGTCACAGCGCCTCGCGCGCTCTGTGGACGCATTGTCACCTCCCCGTAACGGTGCCTGGCACCGGCCGTGCCGTCACGGGACGCGACCGAACACGCCGCGTCCCGCGACTGTTCGAGTGTTCAAGCCCAACGCGGGAAGGTGGGCCTTCGCACGTGTGGACACATCGTCACGGTCTCGTGGTGGTGCCCTGAGAGCACTTCCAGATACCGGACGGCGCTCGCCTGGTCATGGCCCGGCGAGGCAGCGAGATCAGACCGAGGGGCGCTTAGCCGGGGTACGGCTCGCCGCCGCCTGCGATCGCCCACTTCGAGCCGGACGTGCGGCGGATCGGGTCGGGGTCGATGCCCCGGGCTTCGGCGATCGCGACCGTCAGGCGCTGGAAGCGCACGATGTCGACGACGGGGTGGCGCGTCGGCACGAGCGTCGTCTCGCAGCCGAGCGCCTCGAGCGAGGCGACCAGATCGTGTGCGCGCTGCGCTGCACGGCCCTCGCCCTCGAGCACATACGCGCGAACCGACTCGTCGACCGCCGCGAGGAAGCCGTGCATGAGCTGCTCGGTCTCGTAGGCCTCAGCCGCGATCCAGGCGCCCTCGCGGAGCTTCAGCACCGCTTCCTGCGCCGTCGGCCAGTCGCGCCCCGCGCCCGCGACGACGATGCGATCCTGCGAATCAGCGGCCACGGCGGTGGCGAGCGCTTCCTCGACGGCCCCCGGTAGCCAGCCGACCTCCTCGCCGTGCAACGACGCGAGCGTCGCGACGGCCGCGGTGTAGCTCGCCGTGTGGCACCACGAGCGCTCGAGCTCGGGCGTGCAGACGATCACCTCATCGGCGACGTCTGCGATCAGCGAGGACTCCTTGCCCGTGAGCAGCCAAACCTCGCCGTCGAAGGCCTGAGCCGCCTCGAGCGTCAAGGCGCTCTCCCCCTCGTGCGAGACGCAGAGGAGGACGTCGGCGTCGGGCGGCGAGAGCACCGCTTCGAGCGCCTGAATCGATGCCCCACCGGTCTGCGCAGCGTGGAACGACGTGCCGCAGCCAGTGTGGACGACGCGGGCGCCGTCGGGAAACCTCCGGCCAACCGGGATCGCCCGCAGCCACTCGGGCTGCGCGAAGATCGCGCGGCGGGTCTCTCCAGGCATATCTGCGTCTATACCATCGCGCCGTGGCCGATGCGTTCCCCTTCGTGCAGCGTGAGCACGTGCGCTTCCGCGATTGTGACGCGATGGGCCACGTGAACAACGCCGTGTACTCGACCTATCTGGAGCAGGCGCGGATCGGCATGCTCGGCGACCTCGACCCCTTCATCCTTGCCCGGGTCGAGATTGACTTCCGTGCCGAGCTTCGTGCCGGCGAGGACGTCGAAGTGCACAGCCGCTGTTCGAGAATCGGATCGAAGAGCTTCGAGCTCGAGCACGAGATCCGTGCCGGCGACCGACTGGTTGCCGAGGCGAAGAGCGTGCTCGTTGGGTACGACTACACGGCGGCCGCTTCGGTCCCGCTCACTGATAATCAGAGGAGGAGACTCGCCGGATGAACGTCTACGAGCGCACGACCCTGTCGAACGGCCTACGTGTCCTGACCGCGCCGCTCCCGCATGCGCAGTCGGTCGCCTGCTACATCATGCTGGCCGCCGGCTCACGGTACGAGGACGCGTCGAACCGCGGCATCGCGCACTTCGCCGAGCACATGTTCTTCAAGGGCACCGAGAAGCGCCCGAGCTCGCGCGACCTGACGACGATCGTCGACGGCATGGGTGGTGAGTTCAACGCCTTCACGTCGAAGGAGTACACGGGCTACTACATCCGCTGCGCGGGCGCAGAGCGCGACACCGCGCTCGACGTGCTCGTCGACATGATCCGCAACTCGAAGTTCGACAGCGAGGAGCTCGAGCGCGAGAAGGGCGTGATCCTCGAAGAGATGAACATGTACTTCGACACGCCGCGCGACTACGTCTCGTCGGTGTACGAAGAGCTGCTGTTCGGCGACAACCCGCTCGGCTGGGAGACGCTCGGAAAGCGTGAGACGGTCAAGGCCGCGACGCGCGAGACCTTCATGAACTACCTCGACCACTGGTACACGCCGGCCCGCATGGTCGTCGGGCTCGCCGGGATGGTCGGTGACGACCTCACGCCGCGGCTCGAGGAGCTCCTCGGCGACCTGAGCGGCAACGGCGCCGGCTCACCGGCGCCTGCCGACGTCGTCGGCTCGACCGAGCCGCAGGTGCGCCTCCACACGAAGGATTCCGACCAGGCCCAGATCTGCATCGGCGTGCCGTCATATCCGCTCGCCCATCCCGACCGCTACGCGCTCCAGCTGCTCGGGACAGTCCTCGGCACCGGCATGTCGTCGCGGCTCTTCCTCGAGGTGCGCGAGCGTCGCGGCCTCGCGTACTACGTCTACGGCCTGAACAGCGCGTACACCGACGCCGGCACCCTCTACGCACAGGGCGGTGTCGACATCCAGCGCGTCGACGAGGCGATCACGGTGATTGCCGAGCAGTTCCGGCTGATGGCGAGCGAGCTCGTGCCGTCGGATGAGCTCGAGAAGGCACGCGCTCTCGCGAAGGGGCGCTTCGTGCTCCAGACGGAGAGCCCGAACGGGCTGCTGCTCTTCGGGCTGCGGCGCGAGGTGCTCGAGGGCGAGGCCGTCGAGCCGTCCGAGCTGCTCGCCGGCCTCGACGCCGTCACGGCAGAGGACGTGCAGCGCGTGGCGCAGGACGTGATCGCGAGTCAGGGCATGCGCCTGGCGGTGATCGGCCCGTTCGACGACCCGGCCCGGTTCGAGAAGCTGCTCGCCTGAACTAGCGCCGCAACTTCAGCGACCAGGCACGGCCGAGCGTGCTGCCGCTGTCGGTCGAAACCGTGATGTGGCCCGTCACCCTCCGCCCCTGCAGGCGCGGAGGAACCGACCACGCGCACGTCGCGACGTTACGGGCGATCGCGTGCGCGACGAGCTTCAGCCCCGTGGTGGCACGGCACGCGATGCTCGCTTCGCGCGCGGCCGGGACGCGGCTCAGCCGCAGTTGGACCTGCAGTCGCTTCCCGACCTGCCGCGGCGCGGTGAACGAGGTGACCGCGAGCGTCTTCAGGAACGAGACGGAGACACCCTGATTCGCGGTCATGACGAGCGTGCAGTCGGTGCCCGCATGCGGCCCCGCGCAGGCCCCGCCCCAGACGACGTGCGAATACCCGGGATGCGGCGTCGCAGTGAGGGTCACAGACGTATTCGCATCCCAGCTCGACGTGCAGTGCGCCGTGCAGTCCACCCCGGGAAGGTCACTCGTCGTCGACGCGACGCCGGCGCCGGGCGAGATGTCGAGCATGTAGGTCGGCGCGTTCAGATGACGGAGCCAGACCGAGTCCTGCACGTCCCACCAGGTGTCGGAGGCGGGCATTCCGTAGTAGTCGTCATTCCCGAAGTCGAGGAATGTGTCGTCGATCCAGTACGTCGTCCCCTGCGGCTCCATGATGTCGAGCGGGTTGTCGCACGCGTGCGCAGACGAGTCCGGGCAGGCGTGTGGCGGCCCCGGTTTCGAGGTCGTATCGAGCGCGCCGAACGTGTGGATGAGCTCGTGCACCGCGACGATCGCCGAGTAGCCGCCGCGGTTCGCAGGCGTGGCGATGTCGCCACAACCGTTCTGAGTCGGGTCGCTGATCAGGTCAGGCGCGAGGAAGACCTCGGCGTAGCCACCCGCACCGCCGACGGTCGGATCCTCGTGGCCCTGGCCGCAGACCTCCGAGGCAAGTGGTACCGGCGAGTCGTAGTAGACGAGATATTTCTTGTGCAGGTTCGCGAACCCGGCTCCGACGAGATCGTCGCCTAGGGCGTTGAAGAGCGAGGCGGAGGCTGCGTAGTAGCTCGCGTCATGGGGCAGACGGACGTCGGAGATGTCGAGTGCGCCGAGCGACGGTGCGCAGGGGAAGGCGGCGAGGTCGAACCGAGGCGCGCGGCTGAAATCTCGCGCCTGCCACCAGGCGACGCCGGCCGACAGATCCGTCGCGATCCCGCTGGAAATGAGGCCGAAGCGGTCGGTACCGTCGCTCGGGACCGCGTAGATCACGTGGACCTGCGGGCCTGCGACCGCGTCCGGCAAGTCCTTGGCCGTCGGGCCGGGGCCGCACCACTGCACCGGTGGCGCCGTCGCCGCACGTGCGACGCCGGCCGTCAGCGCAGCCGCGATCGCCAATGCGACCGCGATCGCCGCTGCGGATCGCATCTGCCCACTCCTCACCTTGACCGCCGCCGATGATGCCATAGGTCAATGCCCGCCGCCACGGGGCGGCAGCGCTACACGGTCGCCGCGCGACTCGATCAGACGCCAGGTCTCGTTGAAGAGGTCGACGCCAAGCTGCCGCTCGTCGCTCATACGCGGAATCTGCTGAGAACGACACGCGCGACGAAGGCGAAGAGACCGACGAAGATCAACGCGACGAGGAGGAAGGTGAGCTCCTTCGCGTACCAGTGGCCGAGAATCGCCGCGCGGAGTAGAACGCCGGCCGAGACACCGGCGAGCCAGGTGCGCACGAAGCGGCCGCGGCACGCCACGGTCGCGGCGAGCCAGCCCGCGAGGAGCGGCAAAGCATCCCGGGCATATCCGGTGGCCGAGAGGTGGCCGTGATGGGACAGCTGGCCGATCGTCGCAAAGGCGGCGACCGCGAGCGTCCCGGCGATTGCGGTGCGTCTCAGAAGAAGCGGCGCGCGCCGCGGAAGTCGCTCGTACGCACCGGGACGATGCGAACTTCGCTCGCCGAGTTCGGCGCCTCGATCATCCGGCCCCCGCCGATGTACATCGACACGTGGCCGACGACGGGATGCTCGTAGAAGAGCAGGTCGCCCGGCAGAAGCTGCGCCATCGACACCGGTGCGCCCGCCGCGAACTGCGCATCGGCGTCGCGCGGAATCGTGATCCCATGCGCGCGATAGACCGCCCAGGTGAGGCCCGAGCAGTCGTAGCCCCACGCGGAGAGGCCGCCCCAGAGATAGTGCAGCCCGAGGAATCGCTCGGCCGTCCGGACGAGGTCGATGCGCGTGTGCGGCAGCGGGCGGGTCGCCGTGACGGGCACTGCGCCCGCGGGGACCTCGGCGGCGAACCCCACCTCGGTCCCGTTCGCGAGCGTCGCCGTTCGCGCGGTCACGAGCACCTCTTTGCCGGTCACCGCCGCGCCGAGCTGCCAGGAGCGGACCCAGCCCGGGTAGCCACGCGCGTCGAGCGGCGAGGGCTGGTCGGGCACGGCGATGTGCGTCCACCCGCCACGCTGCTCGAGCACACGCACCGTCTCGCCGTACAGCACCTGCGTTGGCATGTGACCGACGAGCGCGAGCCGCTCGCGATATGTCACGGCCGGCGTCGGCCAGATGTGCGGATCGAGCGGCAGATGCCCGGCGTTCGGCGCCTCCCAGACGTTCGCGACCGGCACGCGCACGGTCGCCGTCTGAGCAGGCGCTGTCCCGACGCGCACTGTCTGAACCGGCGCTTGTAACAGACTGTTACTTGCAAGGACCAGCGCGGCGGCAAGGAGCAGCACGACGCCAGGGTAGCTCGCAAACCTGCTTGTAACAGTCTGTTACAAGCAGCAGTTCGGCCCGCCATCCCGCTGGAAGCTCTCAGTCCTCGTTCGACTGCTCGGCCTGGCCGCGCGCTTGCAGGTCGGAGACGATGCTCGCGTCGGCGAGCGTCGTCGTGTCGCCGAGCGGCCGGTTCTCGGCGACGTCGCGCAGCAGCCGGCGCATGATCTTGCCGCTCCGTGTCTTCGGCAACTCCGGCGTGAAGACGATGTTCGCCGGCTTCGCGATCGGGCCGATCTTCTTCGCGACGTGATTGCGCAGCTCCTCGAGCTTCTCGACCGAGCCCTCCCGGCCGCCCTTCAGCGTCACGAAGGCGACGATCGCCTGACCCGTGGTCGCATCGTGACGCGCCGCGACGGCCGCCTCGGCGACCTCGGGGTGGTCGACGAGCGCCGACTCGACCTCGATCGTCGAGATGCGGTGGCCCGACACGTTCATCACATCGTCGACGCGGCCGAGCAGCCAGAAGTCGCCGTCCTCATCGACGCGCGCGCCGTCGCCCGCGAAGTAGACGTCGCCGTACTTCGACCAGTACGTCTCGGCGTAGCGGTCGTGCTCCTTGTAGAGGCCGCGCAGCATCGCCGGCCACGGCTTGCGGAGCACCAGGTAGCCGCCGCCGCCGGGCCCGACCTCCTCGCCCGCCTCGTTGTAGATCGCCGCGTCGATGCCGGGGAACGGCCGCGTCGCAGAGCCCGGCTTCGTCGTCGTGATCCCCGGCAGCGGCGTGATCAAGATCATCCCGGTCTCGGTCTGCCACCACGTGTCGACGATCGGGCACCGCCCGCCGCCGATGTGCTCGTGGTACCAGATCCACGCCTCGGGATTGATCGGCTCGCCCACCGACCCGAGCAGGCGGAGCGTCGTCAGGTCGTGACGCTCGGCGTGCTCCGGCCCCCACTTCATGTGCGAGCGGATCGCCGTCGGCGCCGTGTAGAGGATCGTCACGCCGTAGCGCTCGGCGATCTCCCACCAACGATCCTTGTCGGGGAAGTCGGGTGTCCCCTCGTACATCACCGATGTCGCGCCGTTGCAGAGCGGCCCGTAGACGATGTAGCTGTGGCCGGTCACCCAGCCGACGTCGGCCGCGCACCAGTAGACGTCGTCGTCGCGCTTCAGGTCGAACACGTAATGGTGCGTCGTCGCGACGCCGACGAGGTAGCCCGCCGTCGTGTGCGCGATGCCCTTCGGCTTCGCCGTGGTGCCGGAGGTGTAGAGGAGGTACAAGAGATCCTCCGGATCCATCGGCTCGGCGGGGCACTCCGACTCGTCGGTCGCGACCTCGTGCCACCAGTGATCGCGGCCCGCCGTCATCGGCACGCCGTTGCCGGTGCGCTGCAGGACGACAACACTCTCCACGCTTGGCGCCTCCGCCACCGCCTCGTCCGCGGTCGCCTTCAGCGGGACGGTGGTGCCGCGACGCCAGGCCTCGTCCTGCGTGATCAGCACCTTGCATTCCATGTCCTGCAGCCGCCCCGCGAGTGAGTCGGCTGAGAATCCGCCGAAGATGACCGTGTGCGGCGCGCCGAGCCTCGCACACGCGAGCATCGCGACCGGCGCCTCAGGGACCATCCCAAGGTAGATCCCGACCGGGGTGCCCTTGCCGACGCCGAGCTTCTTCAGCGCGTTCGCAAGCTTCGTCACCTCGCGCAGCAGGTCGCCGTAGGTCAACTGGCGGCGGTCGCCCTCCGGCTCGCCCTCCCAGTAATAGGCAACCGCATCGCCACGACCGGCTTCGACGTGCTTGTCGAGGCAGTTCCACGCGACGTTGAGCTTGCCGCCGAGGTACCACTTCGCGTACGGCCGCTCCCATTCGAGCACCTGGGTGAACGGCTCGAACCAGCCCACGCGCTCGCGGCCCTCGCGCTCCCAGAACGCCTGGAAGTCCTCGTCGTAGATGCCGGGCTGCGCGTTCGCCTGCGCCGCGAACTCGGGAGACGGCGGATAGCGCCGCTCCTCCAGCTGCATCGTCTCGATCGTGTCGGTCACGGGGCCAGGTCGTACGGATATTGCGTGAGGTTCTCGGCGCCGTTCGCGGTGACGAGGATCAGGTCCTCGAGCCGAACGCCGCCGTAGCCCTGGCGGTAGAGACCGGGCTCGACCGTGACGACATCGCCGGCCTTCATCGGCTCGCGTGACGCGAGCCCCATGCCGGGCGCCTCGTGCACCTCGAGCCCGACCCCGTGGCCGAGCCCGTGGAAGAACCCGTCAGCGAGCGGCTTCCCCGGCGTCTTCGTGCGCTGCGTCGGCTCGCCTGCCGCTTCGAAGATGTCGCAGGTCCCGTCGAAGATCGCCCGGCCACTGGCTCCGTCCTTGATCTCCGAGATCGCGCGGTCGAGCGCCTCCTTGCACAGGCGGTGCCACTCGCGCACGTCGTCGGGGACATCGCCCACCACGAACGTGCGCGTCATGTCGCAGAACATGAACGACTCGTTGTCCCGCGGCCAGATGTCGACGACGATCGGCACGCCTTCCCGGATCGGCCCCGACCCCATGTCGTGGCCGACGGCCCCCTGCGGCCCCGGCGCGACGATGAAGTCGTCGGCGCTCGCGCCGTGAGCTGCGAACGCCTGGGCCATCTCCGACTTCACACGCTCGACCGTCAGCGGCTCACCGTCGAGCGCAAGGCCTCCGCCGTTCCTCGAGGACCGGCGCAGCAGGTCGCGCACGGTGTCCATCCCGGCCTCGGCGGCGCGCTGAGCACGGCGAATGCCGGCGATCTCCGCCTCGGTCTTCACGCGGCGGCGGTCGTCGAAGAAGTCGGCGTCGACGGTGAGGTCGACGCCTTCGGCCCGCAGCCGGTCGGCGAGCCACAGCGGGAACGTCTCGGGCACGACGGCGGTCGTGACGCCGAGGGCCTTGACCGAGCGAATGGCGATCTCCTGGCGGACCTCCGCGTACGAGAGTCCCGAGGCGATCAGCTCGTCGAGGCCGAACTCCTCGCCGGGGTGCAGCTCGAAGAGGCCGAGTGCGGCGAGCCGGGGGATCTCCATCGAGCCGATCGAGATGTGCTTGACGCCGTCACGCTCGGCGTAGAGGAACGGATCGGGCACGCCCAGCGGAACCTCGTGGCGAAGCTCGGGTGAGCGGAACGTGTCGGCGTACATGAGGACGTCTGGCATACCGCGGACCATATCTAGACTCCGACGAATGGATGCGCAGGGAACGGCGCTCGATCTAGTCGCGCGCTACGACGAGGAGCTGCGCCGGACGCTGCCTGCGGGCGCCGAGATTTTCGACGCCCATCTCCATCTCGGCCGCGACATCGACGGGATGGTCGGCGACTACGACCAGCTCGAGGCGCTGATGGCGAGCTACGGCATCGCGCGCGCCTTCATGTTCTGCCTCGACGAGCCAGATCGCCAGCCGTCGTTCACCGCCGCCAACGACCGCACGCTCGCCTTCGCAGCGCGCAGCAACGGCCGGCTGATCCCGTTCCTGCGCCTCGACCTGAACGAGTCGCCCATCGAGGAGGCGAAGCGTGCACTCGCGCTCGGCGCCCGCGGGATCAAGCTGCATCCGCGCGCCCAGAAGTTCACGGCCACCGACGAGCGGCTTGCGCCCGTCTTCGAGCTTGCGGCGGAGCACCGCGTGCCGATCCTGATCCACGGTGGCCGCGGGCTGCCGCCGATCGCCGACGGGCTGCGCGCGCTCGTCGACCGCTACCCGGGCGCGACGCTGATCATCGCGCACTGCGGGATCGCCGACCTCTCGGAGCTCGCCCGCTGCATGGCGGGCCGCAAAGGGGTGCTCTTCGACACCTCCACGTGGAGCCCGATCGACCTGCTCGATTTCTACCGTCTGATCCCACCCGAGCAGGTGGTGTACGCGAGCGACTATCCGTACGGGCAGCAGCCGTCGTCGCTTCTGATCGCGCTGAAGACCGCGCGCGTCGCGGGCTACAACGACGACCAGCTTCGCGCGATGCTCGCAGGCACGGCGAGCGCACTCGCCGACGGGCACGAGTTGCCCGAGCCGACCACCCCGCTCGGAAGCGACACGCTGTCGCAGCCGTTGCAGCTCGCTCGCATCCACCAGTACCTCTCGATGGCGACACCGCTTCTCTGGTCGCGCCAGGCCGACACGGTCGGCATCCTCGGGCTCGCGATCAACGCGTGCAGCGAGCGCAACGGACACGCCGCCGAGGTCGATCGCATCTACGACCTCATCGTCGCCGCGCGCGATCTCTGGGCGACCGTGCCGAGCCTTCCCGACGAGCTCCAGCAGCGCATGGCGACCCGCCTCACCTTCCGGCTCCTGCACCTCGCCGACATCGAGGCGGTGACCGCAGGTGGCTGAGTCGGCGATCACCGTGAACGGCCACTCCTACGACGTCCACGCTGAGGTCGGCCAGTCGCTCGCCGACACGCTGCGTGACGAGCTCGGCCTCACCGGCACGAAGATCGCGTGCAACGAAGGTCACTGCGGTGCGTGCACCGTTCTGGTCGACGGCGTTCCGACGCTTTCCTGCATCACCCTCGTGCACGCGGTCGACGGTGCAACCGTGACGACGATCGAAGGCCTGCGCGAGCATCCGATGATCGAGGCATTCGTCCGCGCAGACGCGCTGCAGTGTGGCTTCTGCACCCCCGGGCAGATCGTGAGCGCCGTCTCGCTCGTCGAGGGCCACGCCGATCCGTCGAGCGACGAGATCCGACACGCCATGGCGGGCAACCTGTGCCGCTGCGGCGCGTACCCGAAGATCGAGGAGGCGATTCGAACGTGGCGCGACTGATTCGCACCGAGAAGGAAGTCGAAGGACGCTACGAAGAGGTCTGGCTCGTCGTCGAGGAAGACGCGCTCGAGCAGTGGCCCGCCGGGCCCCGGGAGATCGTCGGCCGGCCGGCCACCCGCGTCGACGGGCTCGAGCGGGCGCGCGGCGAGGCTGTCTACACGGCCGACCTGAAGCTGCCCGGGTTGCTGCACACAGCCGTCCTGCGCTCGCCGTATGCGCACGCACGGGTCGCGCGCATCGACCTTGCGGCAGCCCTCGCGTCACCCGGCGTCCATGGTGCGATCGGCCCGGGCGACATCCCGCAACTCGAAGAGGAATGCGGCTTCCAGGGCGCCGCGGTCGCGGCGGTCTGCGCCGACACCTACGCGCAGGCGCGCGCTGCTCTCGCAGCGATCGAGGTCGAGTGGGAGCAGCTCGAGGTGCTGCTCGACCCGGACGAGGCGATCGCACGAGGTGAGCAGCTGATCGAGCCGCGCGTCCGTGCTCGCGGAGACGTCGAGCAGGGTCTCGCCGAAGCCGATGTGGTCGTCGAAGGCGAGTTCCGGACGCAGGTCGTGCTGCACAACTCGATGGAGACCCATCAGTCGGTCGTCCAGTGGATCGGCGACACGCTCGAGATCTACATCTCAACGCAGTACATCTGGGGCATCCGCGACGAAGTCGCTTCGGCGCTCGGCCTGCCGGCCGACAAGGTCCGCGTCGTCTGTCATTACATGGGCGGCGGCTTCGGCTCGAAAAACAGCGCGGACGACTACACGTTCATCGCGATCGAGCTCGCCAAGCGCACGCACCGGCCCGTTCGCTGCGCGTTGACCCGCCGCGAGGAGAACCTTGCGACCGGCAACCGCAACGCGACCATCCAGCGGCTGACGATCGGCGCGAAGAGTGACGGGACGCTGACGGCGCTCGGCGGCGAGTTCGTGAACGCTGTCGGCTGGAGCGGCTGGACCGCGCCGACCGAGGGCCCGATGCAGCTCTTGTACGCCTGCCCGAACGTGAAGACGACGACCTGGGGAGCGAAGATCAACCAGCCGCCGATGAAGGCGTTCCGGGCGCCCGGATTCGTCGAGGGGACGTTCGGTGTCGAGTCGCTGCTCGACGAGCTCGCGACGAAGCTCGACATCGATCCGCTCGAGTTGCGCCGCAAGAACTACGCGCAGAACGATCCCTCGGACGACCGGCCGTTCAGCGGCAAGAGCCTGATGGAGTGCTACCGCCGTGCGGAGCCGCACTGGGAGCGCAGGCACGAGGTGCGCTCGCGCTCGACCGACACGGTGAAGCGCGGCGTCGGGATGGCGTCGCAGATCTGGTACGGAGGCGGCGGGCCGCCGAGCTACGCCTGGATCCGCGTCGGCTCCGACGGGCGCGCGGCCGTCGTGACGGCGATGCAGGACATCGGCACCGGCTCGAGGACCGCCATGGCGCAGATCGCTGCCGAGGAGCTCGGCATCCCGCTCGACCACGTCACTGTCTCGCTCGGCGACTCGGCACGCGGGCCGTTCGCCTCGATCTCTGCCGGGTCGTCGACGACGCCGTCGATGGGGCCGGCGGTGCGTGCGGCAGCGGCGGATGCGAAGCGGCAGATCATCGAGATCGCCGCGCAGCGCCACCACGTCGACGAGGGCGTGCTCGATATCCACGGCGGCAACGTCGTGTCGGCTGACGGCAGTCTCTCCACCCCGCTCACCGAGGTCGTCGGGCTGCTCGACGCCGCCCAGATCCTCGGCAAGGGCGCCCGGGGGCCGAACCCGGCGGGAATGCAGGTCCTGACGTTCGGTGTGCAGGTCGCCGAGGTCGCTGTCGACATCGAGACGGGCGAGATCTGGGTCGAGCGCATTGCAGCCGTGCACGACGTCGGCCGGGTGATCAACCCGCTCGGCGCATCGAGCCAGATCGAGGGCGGGATCATCCAGGGCATCGGCCACACGCTCTCCGAGGAGCGGCTGCACGATCCGACGACCGGCCAGATCCTGACGACGAGCCTCGACGCGTACAAGCTGCCGACGTTCGCCGACGTGCCGGAGATCGTGAGCGAGCTCATCGACGAGCCCGACAGCCACCTGACGAACCTCGGCTCGAAGGGACTCGGCGAGCCGCCGATCGTCCCGACGGCGGCGGCGATCGCGAACGCGATCCGCGACGCAACCGGTGCCGACGTTCGCCGGCTGCCGATCTCGCGTGAGGAGATGCTGCGGGCGCTGCGCGAGGCCGAGCAGAGGGCCAGGACGGAGGAGAAGCGTGGAGCTCCGGCAGGCGTCTAGCGTCGCCGACGTCAACGGTGGCACGCCGCTGCATGGCGGCACCGAGGTCGTGCCGCTGCTCCGCGCCGGCATCCTCGAGGCCGACGTCCTCGTCGACATCCGCAAGGTCGTGCCGCGCGGCATGGACGGAACCCGGATCGGCGCCGGCACGACGCTCGCCGAACTGGAATCCTCGACGGAGATCCCCGAAGCGCTGCGCGAGGCGTGCCGACTGGCGGCGAGCCCGCAGCTGCGCAACGTGGGCTCCCTCGGCGGCAACCTGCTGCAGGCGACACGCTGCTGGTACTGGCGCCTGAAGTGGCCGTGCCGCCTCCACGGCGGCACCGAATGCTTTGCTCGCGACGGCGAGCATCGCGAGCATGCGATCTTCGCGAATGACTTCTGCGCGTCGGCGCATCCCTCCGACGTTGCAGCAGCGCTGCTTGCGCTCGACGCCACGGTGATCACCTCGGCACGCGAGCTTCCGCTCGCGCAGCTCTATCGCCTGCCGACCGAGGACGACACCGCAACGACGACGCTCGCACCCGGCGAGTTGATCCTGCACGTTGACGTCGCTCGGCCAGAGGCCTCGACATACCTGAAGGCGATGGAGCGAAAGCGGTGGGCGTTTCCGATCGTCGGCGTCGCCGCCGCGCGAACCGGCGGCGTGACGCGCGTCGCGCTTGCGGGCGTCGCTCCCATCCCGTGGCTGCTCGACGGCAGCCTCGACGACGCGACTCCGTTGCCGCGCAACGCGTACAAGGTCGACATCGCCCGCGCCCTCGTCAAGCGTGCAACCGCGGCACTCGGTTCCGCCTGAACGATGAGAGCTGCCCTTCGTCTTGCACCGGTGGCGCTCCTCCTGCTCATGCTCGCGGCGTGCGGCGGTGGATCGAAGAGCGCCGCGACGACGAGCACCCGGGCCACGAGCACGCAGGCGACAGACACGCAGGCCACTCAGACCGACGCGAGCGGCTGCACCACGGTGACGCCACCCGCAGGCGGGAAGCGGGACGAGCCGAAGCCGACGCACGCGCTCGATCCGTCGAAGACCTACGACGTGAAGCTGCAGACGAACTGCGGGTCGTTCACGATTCGCCTCGCCGTGAAGACGTCCCCGGCGACGACCGCGTCGTTCGCGAGTCTCGTGCAGAAGCATTTCTTCGACGGCACGATCTTCCACCGCATCGTCCCGGGCTTCGTCGTCCAGGGAGGCGACCCGACGGGCACGGGCGGCGGCGGCCCCGGCTACCAGACGGTCGACAAGCCGCCCGCGTCGACGGCCTACACGCTTGGGGTTGTGGCGATGGCGAAGACGCAGACGGAGGCGCCGGGGACGAGCGGCAGCCAGTTCTTCGTCGTGACAGCGCAGGACGCGCAGCTGCCACCCGACTATGCGGTGCTCGGCCACATCTCAGCCGGGTCCGCGGTCGTCAGCCGCATCGGCGAGCTCGGTGACCAGAGCACCGAGCAGCCGACCGAGACCGTCGAGATCGAGCACGCCACCCTCACCGTCCATTAGCGCCGCGGCGGTCGTGCTGGCCGCCGGCGCCGCGACGCGGTATGGCGCCCCGAAGCAGGTGGAGCTGCTGCCGTCCGTGCTGGCCGCGCTCGCACGCACGGGGGTCGACGAGGTCGTCGTCGTGGAAGGGGCGCACCCGCTCGACGCCCTGCACGACCGGATCGTTCATTGCGACGACTGGGAGGTAGGCCCCGGCGCCTCGCTCCGCTGCGGGCTCGCGGCGCTCGGCAACGAGGTGACGCACGCGCTTGTCGTGCTCGCCGACGGCCCGGAGCTGGACCCGCGCGCCGTCGACCGGCTGCTCGTTCATGCCGGCGATGCGCCGGTGCTCGCTGCAAGCTACGACGGCACGCGCAGCCACCCGGTCCTCCTCGCACGGAGCGTCTGGGACTCCGTTCCGAACGAGGGAGGCCGCGGGCTCGCCGCGACGCTCGTCGACTGCTCCGACCTCGGGGCTCCCGGCGACGTCGACGTGCGGCCGCTGCAGGCCGAAGATCAGGATCAGCTCGAGCGAGTCTCGGGCCTCGTGCGCGAGGTTCTCGGGCGCGATGCGACAGGCGCCTATCTGCTCGGCTCGGCCGTCCTCGGCGGGCTGCGGCCGCAGAGCGACCTCGATGTTCTCGTCGTTGCCGCACGGCCCACAACCCGCGAGGAGAAGCAGCGCCTCGTCGACCGACTGCTCGCCATCTCCGGGTATAGCGCGCCCGAGGGCAGATGGCGACGTGTCGAGCTGACGATCGTGGTCGAGTCGGAGATCAAACCCTGGCGCTTTCCACCACGATTCGACTTTCAGTACGGCGACTGGCTGCGGCCCGAGTTCGAAGCGGGCGACCTCGAACCGTGGCCATCGACGACGAGCCCGGATCTCGCGTCGCTCCTCACGATCGTCCTCCTTGGGAACGCAACGGTCTTCGGCCCGCCACCCTCAGCGCTGATCGACGCGGTACCGCAGGACGACGTCGTCGCCGCCACGGTTGGTGACGTCGACTCCCTGCTCGACCGGCTGGACGACGACACGCGGAACGTGATCCTCACCCTCGCTCGGATCTGGAGCACTGCGGAAACGGGTTCGATCCGCTCGAAGGATGCAGCCGCCGACTGGGCGCTCGAACGGCTTCCGGACGAACACCGCGCCGTCCTCGCCCGCGCACGCGCCGCCTACGCCGAGGGCGCGAAAGAGCACTGGGACGACCTTGAGGCGCAGGTCCGGGCCCACACTGCCTACGTCGTCGCCGAGATCGCGAGAAGCAACCTCGTTTGGGGTTAAACCAGGTTTGATGAGTCTCTCTCGCGAGGACTCCGGCGGTCCGAAACTCATCGAACCAGGTTCAAAAAC
>JBAQHS010000017.1:0-3260 GCA_049288455.1 Gaiellaceae bacterium
GCCTCGTGCCGCGGACGCTGCTCACGCCGGGCGAGAAGGTCAGCGTCGTCGTCCGGGTGCGACGGCCGTCCTGGCTTGGCTGGGCGCTCGGCCATTCGCGAACGGAGCGCCTCACACTCCACGCGCCGGTCGCGCACATCAGCGGACGTTGGCTGACCGTCGCCCGGCATGCACCCGTCGTGGTGCGGTTCTCGATGCCGGTCGCTCAGATCTCCGTCCGGCCCGGGCGGGTGACGCTGCCGGGCGGAACGTCGACCGACTCGGTGTCGCTCGGACGCCGGCCCCCGTCGGGCTCGCTCGAGGTCGCAAGCGCGCCACGGCAGTGGGAGCGCCTCGGCACGCCGGAGCGCATCACGTGGTTCCCCGCGTCGCGCCTGCCCGTCGTGCTCGTCAGCCCTCGTCCGGGCCGCACGATCTCTCCGCGCGCGCCGGTCAGGCTCACGTTCTCGAAGCCGGTGAAGGAGGCGCTCGATTCGCCCCACCCGCGATTCTCCGAGCGCGTCTCCGGGAGGTGGCGCCAGACCGACACGCACACACTCGTCTTCACACCGAGCGGGCTCGGCTGGCCGCTCGCGTCCTCCCTTCGGCTCAACTTGCCGCACGAGCTCAGTGTGAGCAGCGGCGCGGCCACAAAGCCTGCCCGAGCAATCGCCTGGCAGGTCGCAGGCGCGAGCTTCCTGCGCCTGCAGCAGCTGCTCGCGGAGGCCGGCTACCTGCCGCTCGACTGGCAGCCCGCGGGAACGCCGGTCGCGCACGAGCCGCCCGCCGAGATCGACGCCGCCGTGAGCCCGCCCGCCGGGACGTTCCACTGGCGCTACCCGAACACACCGGCCGAGCTGCAGCGTCTCTGGATCGAAGGTCAGCCGAACCAGATCATCCGTGGCGCGGTGATGATGTTCCAGCACGACCACCACCTCACCGTCGACAGCTTCGCCGGCGCGCAGGTCTGGCACGCGCTGCTCGCGGACGCGATCGCCGGCACGAAGCGCACCGACGGCTACAGCTACGTCTTCGTGCATCGCAACGTGCCGCAACTGCTCACGCTCTGGCACAACGGCCAGACGGTCCTCACCTCACCGGGTAACACCGGCGTGCCGGCCGCACCCACGCAACTCGGCACCTATCCGGTCTTCGAGCACATCCCGGTCGGAACGATGAGTGGCACCAACCCCGACGGCTCCCACTACAACGACCCCGGGATCCGGTGGATCAGCTACTTCCACCAGGGCGAAGCGCTGCACGCCTTCACGCGCGCATCGTTCGGAACGCCGCAGAGCCTCGGTTGCGTGGAACTGCCGCTCGCCACCGCGGCTCGGGTGTGGCCGTACACGCCGATCGGCACGCTCGTCACCGTCGAAGACTGAGCCCCGAAACGCTCAGCGGACTTTGAAGCTGCTGCCGCCGAGGAGCGGACCGTAGACCGCCTTTGCGCGCGCGCCCTGCCCCGGCCACACGTACCACTTGTACGTCCCGCGGGCGAGGGTGTAGGTGTGGCCGTCGAAGGTCCAACGCTTCGGGAGGCGCAGGGAGCGGCCAACCGGCCAGACGCTCATCACCTTGTGCCCGTGGACGAAGAGTTGGACGTTGTAGTACGTCGCGCCCGGTGCTGCAACCCAGGCGAGCCGGTCGCCGGGAGTTGCGACTGCGCCGCTCCTCGGCGCGTACAACGCTTGGAGCTTCGCCGTCACCTGCGAGGTCGCGGTGTTCCCGGCGATGTCGCGGCTCGTCAGGACGTAGCGGTAGACGATTCCCGGGCGGAGCCCACCGTCGCGGAAGCTTGCGGAGCGACCTCGGTAAACGGTCGTCTTCGCCTTGCCGTCTTTGCCCGGGACTCGGACAGCCGAGACGACTTGCGTGTCGGCCGGCTGCTTCCAGGTAATCGTTGCCGTGCCGTCGCCGAGGGCGACCGCCACATCGCCGAGACGAGGTGCGCTTGCGTTGTAACGCAACGGCATGGACGCCGGCGTTGTGTTTCCAGCCTCGTCGGTGCACGTGCCGGTCAGGTGGGCGGTGCTCGAGTCCGGTCCGGAGTACGAGCCCGAGGCGGTGCAGCTCGCGAGGCCCGAGAGGGCGTCACTTCCGGTGAAAGCCGCGCCGACAGGATGCGTATACCAGCCGTTGTCGTCGGGCTTGCGCGCGAAGGTTCCGGTTGCCGAGGGCGGTGTCGCGTCGTACTTCAGTGCCGAGGATCCGGTCGCCCGGTTGCCGGCCTGGTCGATACAGCTGCCCGCGATGGTCACGCCGCCATTGTCGGGTCCGGAATACGTGGTCGACCCGGCACACGAGTCGATGCCCGACCCGGAGTCAGTGCCTGAGAACGTCACCGAGACTGGATGGTTGAACCAGCCGTTGGCGTCGGCGGCACGTGCGGACGAGGCGGATACCGACGGCGGCGTTGCGTCGTACTTCAACGCATACGTCCCGGGCGTACTGACGTTGCCTGCGTTGTCGCGGCACGTTCCGCTCACGCTCGTGGAAGAGGTGTCCGGGCCGGAGTAGGTCGCCGACGTGCACGAGGCGATGCCGGAGTTCGAGTCGGTTCCCGTGAACGCCACTGTCGTCGGATGGTTGAACCAGCCGTTCCGATCGGGCGCACGATCGGGAGTCGCCTGGCCCATCGCCGGGGGGTCCGAATCGATCTTGAAGTTCAACGTCAGTGTCTGTGTCAGCGGGCCTGCGGTCGCGGTGCACGTCCAGGCCGGCGAGGTCGTCGCGCTGAATGTCTTCACGGCCGGGCACGTCGTGTCGGTCGCGCCGCTCACCGCGATGTTCACGGTCACCGCACTTCGGTACCAGCCGTTGTCGCCGGGCGTGCCGGCCGTGATCGTCGGAGTGATCACAGGCCCGTCGGCGAAGCCCGTGCCCGGCACCGCGAGGAGTGCGGCGACGATGCCGATGACGAGCAGAGTCTTCACCGGGTCAGTCCTTGTTCGCGGCTCCAGGCGAGTGCGAGCCCCGCGCCGCTGAGGGCCGTCGCCGACGCGGCAAGGAGTGCGAGCGCCGCGAGGGCAAGTGCTGAATCGTTGCCCACGGCCTCAGCCACCGACCCGAGGCCGGCCGGTACGTCGACTGCCAGCGGTGCGACGTCGCGAACGATCGTCGAGCTCGACCGTGAGCTACCGCGTGACCTTGGCGGCGCTGAGGCGGTGGCCGGCGAGTGCCGCTTCACCGCTTCGGTGGCTCGGTGCGTGGCGACCGACGACGGGCGCGTGGGGATCGAGGGGGGCAGGAACGCGTGCGCCTGCTCGATCGTCCGTGCA
>JBAQHS010000018.1:0-33206 GCA_049288455.1 Gaiellaceae bacterium
TCTACTGCACCGACGTTGCGATGGAGGTCACGACGGACGCCGTGCAGGTGCTCGGCGGCTACGGCTACATCTCCGAGTACCCGGTCGAGCGGATGATGCGCGACGCCAAGATCACCCAGATCTACGAGGGGACGAATCAGATCCAGCGGCTCGTGATCGCGCGCGAGATGCTGAAGGAGTCGAGGGCGTTTCTGCTTTCCGGCGTCGGCTGACGGGCGCTCCGGCGGTCGTGAGGGCGCGCCAGGCTGCCCGCGTCGCTGCGCTCAAGCTCGGCTGGGGCATCGCGACCGTCGTGCTCGGCTCGTCGACACTCGTCGAGTACACGCAGCCGCATGCGTCGCCGTACACCCCGGCATTCGCGGTCGTCTGGCTCGGTGTGTCGGCGTGGACCTATCGCGCGATTCGGAGGGCGCGCGCGTGAGCGAGCTCGCGCGGAGCTTCGACCGCGCCGCGGTCGAGTACGAACGCGCGCGGCCCGGGTATCCGGCGGCGCTGCTCGACTTGCTGCCACTCGGCCCGGAGGCGGAGGTGCTCGATCTTGGTGCGGGGACGGGCAAGCTGACCCGCGTTCTCGTCGGGCGGTATCGCCGCGTCGTCGCCGTGGAGCCGCTCGACGGCATGCGGGCGATCCTCGAGCAGGTCGTGCCCGGTGCTGAGAGCCTGGCCGGCAGCGCCGAGACGATCCCCGTTGCCGACGCGTCGGTCGACGCGGTGTTCGCCGCGCAGGCGTTCCACTGGTTCGCGAACGACCACGCGGTCGCGGAGATCGCGCGCGTCCTTCGCCCCGGCGGGTTGCTCGCGCTCGTCTGGAACGAGTCGACGGATCCTTCGCCGCTCCCGGAGGCCTACCGCGCGTACCTCCACAAGTTGCACGCCTCGGCGCTCGCTGTCTTCGAATCGGCGCCGCCCTGGGCGGAGGTCGTCGGGCGCGGGCCGTTCGGCGAACTGCACGAGGCGAGCGCCGCGCACGAGCAGGTGCAGGATCGAGACGGCGTGCTCGGATTCGCCCAGTCGGTGAGCTGGGTCGCCCATCGCCCTGACGAAGAGCGCGCCCAGATCATGCGCGAGCTCGACGCGCTGCTGCCGGACGGCCCGTTCGCCTTTCCGATGGACGCCAACGTCACCTGGGCGGTGCGCGCGTGAGCCCCGAGGTGAAGCTCTCGTCGGCCGATCGTGTCCTCTTTCCCGATGACGGGATCACGAAGGGCGACCTGTTTGCGTACTACGACCGGGTAGCCGACGCGATCGTTCCTCACCTTCGCAACCGTCCGTTCACGATGAAGCGCTGGCGGGACGGGATCGCGGCCGATTCGTTCTTCCAGAAGCAAGCGCCGAAGGGCATCCCGGACTGGATCCCAACGCGTGAGTTCCGAACGTGGCCGCGCGGCGGCAAAGGTGAGTCGCGGCTGGTCGACTTCCCGCTCGTCAACACGCGTGAGGCGCTTCTCTGGATGGTGCAGATGCACTGCATCGACATGAATGCGTGGTACTCGCGAATCGACAAGCCCGACCGGCCGGACTTCGTGCTGTTCGATCTCGACCCACCCGAAGAGGAAGGGGCATTCGCACTCTGCATTCGCGTGGCGCATTACCTACGCACGGCACTCGAGGAGCTCGAGCTGGACTCGTACGTCAAGACGAGCGGCGCTGACGGCATTCACATCGTCGTACCGATCGTGCGGCGCTCGACGTTCGAGGAGACATACGAGTTCGCCGAGCTGCTTGCGCGGAAGGTCGAGGCGGAGCGTCCGGGCGAGGTGACGACCGAGTGGTTGAAGAAGAAGCGGGCCGGGGTGCTGGTCGACCACCGGCAGAACGGTCATGGCAAGACGATCGCGTCGGTGTACTCGGTGCGGCCCAAGCCGGGCGCACCGGTGTCGACGCCGCTGCGGTGGGACGAGCTCACCGAAGACGTCAGGCCTCGCGACTTCTCGATGGAGGTCGCGCTCGAGCGAGTGAAGGAGCACGGCGATCTGTTCGAACCGACCTTGCACGCGAAGCAGCCGCTCGGCCCGGCCTTGAAGGCATTGCGCGCGTGATCGCGGTCGACTGGGTCGCGGTCTCGTCGATCGCGACGGCCGGCGCGACGCTCGTGCTTGCACTCGCGACGTTCGGGTCGGTGCGCTCGGCGAACCGTGCGGCGCGTGCGGCCGAACGTTCGCTGCTCGCGGGGCTGCGTCCGGTGCTGATGCCGTCGCGGCCGGAGGATCCTCCCCAGAAGGTCGGCTTCCAGGACGACAAGTGGTTCCTCGTCCCCGGGAGCGGCGGCGTCGCGGAGGTGACCGACGAGGCCATCTACCTGGCAATCGCGATCCGCAACGTCGGCAGCGGCATAGCCGTGCTCCACGGCTGGCGGTTTTGGCCAGATGTCGATGGGCGTGCGACCGAGCATCCACCGGTCGAGGACTTCCGCCGGCTGACACGTGACCTCTACATCGCGCCCGGCGAGGTCGGCTTCTGGCAGGGCGCGTTCCGCGACCCGCAGGACCCGGGGTTCGCGGAGGCGCGTGAGGCGATCGAGGAGCCGCGTCGCATCGGGATCGACGTGCTCTATGGCGACCACGAGCTCGGCCAGCGTTCGATCACGCGGTTCGCGCTCACCCCGCGCGAGGACGGTCGCTGGATCGCGATCGTCGCCCGCCACTGGAACGTCGACCGCCCCGATCCGCGCTAGGTGCAACGAAACCGTCACTTAGTAACAGACTGTTACTTACGCGGCCGCTTGTTCAGCTCGGTGGCGACGACCGCGAGGTTCTCCTGCCACACCTCACGCGGGAGCGGGGGCAGGATGTCGTCCCAGATCGCGGCGAATGAGCCGATCAGTTGCGGTACGCGGGCCGGCCGCGCCATGAACCACATGTGAAAGTGCTCGCTGCCGTCACCCCAGCGGCAGACGTGCACGTTGCCGATCTCGCCGATCGCGAAGACCGCTTGCTGCACCTGCAGCAGCATCGGGCCGAGCTCGGTCGCGAGCTCGGGCGAGAGGTCCCCGAAGTCGAGGTGGTCGCGCGTCGCGAGGATCACAACGGCAGGCAGGCCGCTCGGCTCGGCGAGGCCATGGACGATCCACCGCTCGTTCGACCAGAGAGCATCCTCGTCGCCGAGGGCGCATCTGCGGCATTCGAAACCGCCTTCGCCGTGGCGCCGCGCTTCGGCCGCGATCGGCGAGAGCAGCTCCCGGGGCTGAACCTTGCCGGCAAACGGCCACGTGTCCCAATCTTCGAGCGGCGGCGTGCGGAGCGCACCGTGGGTGCGCTCCCAGAATTGCTCGGGTGTCTCAGGCACCCTTCGCGGCCTTCTTGTACTCGCGCTTCCACTGCTGGTAGCGCTGCAGCTCCTCGGGTGAGGTGACGTCACCGAGCGTGGGGTGGGCGGGTGCGAGCTCGTTCGCCGCTTCCACGCCGTACTGCTTCGCGAGCACAGCACCGAGCGACTTGATCTTCATCTCGCCGAACCCGGGCAGCGAGCCGATCCGCTCGCGCAGGTCGGCGCCGTCGGCCGCTTCTGTCCAGATCCGTGAGGCGTCGCCGCCGTAGTCCTCTGCGACCACAGCCGCCAACTCACGGACACGGGTCGCCATCGCGCCGGGGAACCGGTGGATCGCAGGCTTCTCGGCGAAGATCGGGCCGAGGTCCATGGCAGCGAGCTTCGCGGGCTCGAGCGTTCCGGCACGCTGCTTCAGCACGTATGGGCCTGCAAAGGCCTTCGGCACCGGCACCTGCTGGTCGATCGCGAAGCCGACGAGCAGTGCGAACGGATCCTCGGCCAGCAGGGCGCACGCAGCGGGGTCGTCGGTGAAATGCAGCGCGGCGGGCATGGGCCGATCCTACTCCGGCACGTCCGCCTCGAGGACCGCCATGAGCCTCGGTACTTCCGGGTTCCACGTCTGACGGCCACGTCCGACGGCAGCCGTCGTCAAGGAAGTGTGAAAAGAGTGCGCCAAAATAGCGTCTGCGCCAGGCGGGAAAGGACGGGGTGAGTCACGATTCGCGAAGGAAACCGCTTCGGAGCGTCCTCCCCGGCGGTCGTGGACGCCTGCCGTCCCGCAGTGCCAAGCCCGGCGGCAGCCGCCGTTACGAAAGTGCGCCGAGGGTGGCCGAGGGTCGAGGTCAGCGCGGCGCCGCCCTTGTGCACGGCGCCACCTATGCACGCCGCCACCTGTGCACGCGCCTACTTGTGGACGCCCATGGCGATCGAGCCGATGTAGCCCGCACCGCCCTTCTGCACTGCGAGGAGGCTGCGCTTGCCGCCGTTCACGAAGATCGAGTCGCGCGCGTTCGGTGTATCCGGCTTGCCGCGTGCGGCGTGCGGCGCTGCCTTGTGAACCGCGGCGGTCATCGCGTCCGTGAAGAATGAACTGGCCGGTCCCGGCACCCCGTTCATCGTGCTCAGTGGCGTGACGGTTTTCGTCGCCGTGATCGTCGCTTGGCTGCTCGTGATCGCCTTCACCGCGTACTACCTGAGCAAATAGCCGCGCGATACGCTGGCTAGGTGGACCCGCTCGCGCCATTCTCACCCGGTACGCGAGCCTGGTTCGAGCGCACCTTTGCCGCGCCGACGCCAGCGCAGGAGCAGGGCTGGCCCGCGATCGCGACGGGTGCGCATGTCCTCATCCAGGCCCCGACCGGCTCCGGCAAGACGCTGACGGCGTTCCTCTCTGCGATCGACCGTCTACATGCGACGCCCGGCCAGGGGGTGCGGGTGCTCTACGTCTCGCCCCTGAAGGCGTTGAACTACGACATCGAGCGCAACCTCCGCGGTCCCCTCGCAGGCCTCGAGTCGAGCCTGAGGGTTGCGGTCCGGACGGGAGACACGCCGCAGAAGGAACGCCGCGAGCTCCTGAAGGAGCCTCCCGACATTCTGATCACGACGCCGGAGTCGCTCTACCTGATGCTGACCTCGCAGGCGCGTGAGACGCTCCGCGGCGTCGAGACACTGATCCTCGACGAGGTGCACGCCGTCGCCGGCACGAAGCGCGGCGCGCACATGGCGATCAGCGTCGAGCGCCTCGAGGCGATCTGCCACACGCCACCCCAGCGGATCGGCCTCTCGGCGACCCAGCGGCCGCTCGAGGAGATCGGCAAGTTCGTGAGCGGGAATCGCCCGATCACGCTCGTCGATGCGGGCACGCGCAAGGAGCTCGACCTCGAGGTCGTGATCCCGGTCGAAGACATGCGGGAGCTGGGGCAGGGAGCGTCCTACGCGAACCCACCGGAAGCCGACGGCAGTGCGCTTCTGACGTCGACCGAAGGCGGGACCAACTCGATCTGGCCGTCGATCTACCCCGAGATCCTCCGTCTCGTCGAGGAGCACCGCTCGACGATCGTGTTCGTGAACAACCGTCGCCTCGCTGAACGGCTCGCGCTGCGCCTGAATGAGCTCGCGAACCAGACGACAGACCCGGACCAGCCGTTGCGTGAGATTGCGCGCGCTCATCACGGGTCGCTGGCGCGCGAGCAGCGCGTGATCGTCGAGGAGGATCTCAAGGCAGGCCGTATTCCGTGTCTCGTTGCGACGTCGAGCCTCGAGCTCGGCATCGACATGGGCGCCGTCGATCTCGTCATCCAGGTCGAGTCGCCGAAGTCGGTGGCACGCGGCCTGCAGCGCATCGGCCGTGCCGGTCACGACCTGGGTGCCGTGTCGAAGGGACGCATCTTCCCGAAGTTCCGCGCCGACCTGCTCGAGTCGGCGGTCGTCGCGCGCGCGATGCGCGAGGGCGACATCGAGGAGACGAAGATCCCCCGCAATCCGCTCGACGTGCTCGCGCAGCAGATCGTCGCAATCGCGTCCGACGAAGAGATCTCGGTCGACGACCTCCATCAACTCGTCACGCGTGCATACCCATTTAAGGATCTCAGCCGTGCGCAGCTCGAGAACGTGCTCGACATGCTCGCCGGGCGCTATCCCTCCGACGAGTTCGCCGAGTTGCGGCCGCGCATCGTCTGGGACCGAACCGGCGGGGTGATTCGCGCGCGCGACGGGGCGAGGCGGCTCGCAGTCACGAACGCCGGCACGATTCCCGACCGGGGGCTGTTCGGCGTGTTCCTCGTCGGTGGCGGCGGGCGTGTCGGCGAGCTCGACGAGGAGATGGTCTACGAGGCGCGCGCCGGTCAGACCTTCCTGCTGGGCGCGTCGACGTGGCGCATCGAAGAGATCACGCGCGACCAGGTGCTCGTCTCGCCTGCGCCGGGCGTGCCGGGCGCGGTGCCGTTCTGGAAGGGCGAAGGCGTCGGCCGTCCGTTCGAGCTTGGGCAGAAGATCGGTGTGGCGTCGCGCGAGCTCTCGGCGCTGAAAGACGCGAAGGCGACTGAACGCCTGCGCGGCGACTACCACCTCGACGAACGCGCGGCGCGCAACCTGATGACCTTCCTCCGTGAGCAGCACGACGCGACGGGCGCCGTGCCATCGGACCGGACAATCGTGGTCGAGCGCTTCCGCGACGAGATCGGTGACTGGCGCGTCTGCATCCTCTCTCCGTTCGGCAGCCGCGTGCACGCGCCGTGGGCGATGGCGATCGCCGCTCGCCTGCGCGAGGCGCACGGCATCGAGGCGCAGTCGATCTGGTCGGACGACGGGATCGCGCTGCACTTCCCCGAGTCGGATGTACCACCGCCGATCGAGGACTTCACCATCGACCCGGCGGACGTCGAGGACCTCGTCGTCCAGGAGGTCGGCGACACCGCGCTCTTCGGTGCGCGCTTCCGTGAGAACGCGGGCCGCTCGCTGCTGATCCCGCGGCGCCGCCCCGGCGAGCGCACTCCGCTCTGGCAGCAGCGCCTGAAGGCGCAGTCGCTGCTCGCGGTGGCGCGCAAGTACGGCAGCTTCCCGGTGATCCTCGAGACCTACCGCGAGTGCCTGCAGGACGTCTTCGATTTGCCCGCGCTCCGCACGCTTCTGCAGGGGCTGAAGACGCGAGAGATCGACCTGGTCGAGGTCGAGACGCAGAGTGCGTCGCCCTACAGCGCCTCGCTCCTCTTCGACTACATCGCGACCTACATGTACGAGGACGACACGCCTCCGGCCGAACGGCGGGCGCAGGCGTTGTCGCTCGACCGCGACCTGTTGCGCGAGTTGCTCGGCCAGGAGGAGCTGCGTGACCTGCTCGACGGCGATGCCGTGGACGAGGTCGAGCGCCAGCTGCAGGGCGACCCAAAGACGCCCGACCAGCTGCACGACAAGTTGCGCCTGCGCGGCGACCTTCGTTCGGGCGAATACGACGCGGCGCTGGCCGCGCCGCTCATCGCCGAGCGTCGCGCACTGCTTCTGCGCATCGCCGGCGAGGAGCGGTTGATCGCCGTCGAGGACGCCGGCCGCTACCGCGACGCACTCGGCGTCATGCCGCCGTCCGGCCTGCCGGACGTCTTCCTCGAGGGCGGCTCCGAGTCGCTGCAGCAGCTCGTGCTGCGCTACGCCAAGGGCCGCGGGCCGTTCACGAGCGCGCAGGTCAACGATCGATTTGGACGCGACGTCGCGGAGACACTCGCGAAGCTCGAAGCAACCGAGCAACTCGTCCGCGGCGAGCTGCGCCCCGGCGGCACCGAGCGCGAATGGTGCGACCCTGACGTGCTGCGCCGTCTTCGCCGCGCGTCGCTTGCAGCGCTTCGCCGTGAGGTCGAGGCCGTCGAGCAGGAGGCGCTCGGTCGCTTCCTGCCCTCCTGGCATGGAGTCGACCGCCGCGGGTCACTCCGCGAGGCGCTCGTGCCGCTGCAGGCGCTCGCGTTGCCCGTCGCGCTGTGGGAGAGCGAGGTCCTGCCGCGCCGCGTGCCGGGCTTCCGCCCCGAGCACCTCGACGCGCTCACCGCGAGTGGCGAGGTCGTGTGGGTCGGTGCCGGCCCCGACCGGGTGGCTCTCTACTTCCGTGAGGACGCAGCCGTGCTCGGCCAGGTGCCGGCCGCGCCGCGGCCGGAGGACGAGACGCACGACCGAATCAGGTCGGCGCTCGAGCGGGGCGCGCTCTTCTGGCTCGATCTGCTCGAGGAGACGGGGCTCGAGGAGGAGATCGCACTCCCGGCGCTCTGGGATCTCGTCTGGTCGGGCGAGGTGACGAACGACGCGTGGACGCCGCTGCGCGCGGCACGCCGCTTCGGCGTTGCGAAGGCCGAGCGCCGTCCGCGCCGTTTCTCGCGACGGCGCACCCAGGGAGCAACAGCGACGGCTGGACGCTGGTCGCGCACCGAACGGCTCTTCGCCGGCGCGATCGACCGGCGCGCCCTGGCCGAGCTGCTGCTCGAGCGGCAGGGAATCGTCACCCGCGACGGCGTGCGTGCCGAAGGGATTCCCGGCGGCTACGGAGCGGTGTACGCAGACCTTCGCGCACTCGAGACACTCGGCCTCTGCCGCCGCGGGTACTTCGTCGAGGGCCTCGGCGGGGCGCAGTTCGCACTCGGCGGTGCAGTCGAGCGTCTGCGCGAGTTGCGCGAGCGCGACGAGGATCGCGAACCTCTCGTCCTCGCGGCCGCCGATCCCGCCCAGCCCTACGGCGCATCGCTGCCGTGGCCGAAGCGAGCCGGGGCTCGCGCTTCGCGCGTCGCCGGCGCGTTTCTCGTGTCGCTCGGCGGCGAGCCGGTGCTCTACGTCGAACGCGGTGGCCGGTCGCTCGTTCCGCTTCGTGATCCGGACGAGAGCTGGGTGCGGCCCGCGCTCGGCGCCCTCGTCGCCCACGTCCGCGGCGGCGGCGCGAAGCGCCTTGCGGTCGAGCGCTTCGACGGCGAGCCGGTCAGCGAGAGCGAGTTCCTGCCGCTGCTCGTCGAGGCAGGTTTCCTCGCCGGCCCGCGGCGCGCCGTCCTGCGGCCTTAGAAGCCCGTCAAGGCCCGCGCGAGCGCCGCACGTGCGTCGGCGCTGAGCTTGCGCACGAGGTCAGCGGCCGGCAGTTCCTCTGCGAGAGAATAGGCCTGGCCGGCCCAGAGGTTGATCGCTTGCGCGTCGCCGGTGGCCCGCGCAGCCGCGCGCAACGGCGCGGTCAGCTGGTGGACCTGCGGGTACGCGGCTGGAGCATCGGGATGCGCGCGCATGAACTCGTTCACGATTCCGCGTGCACGTCGCCCGGTGAACGCGCGGGTGATCGCGGTGGTGCCGCCGCCTGCGAGGGCAGCACGATGAGCGGCACTCGTCCCCGCCTCGGGTGTGCGTAGGAACGCCGTGCCGAGCTGCGCAGCCGCCGCCCCGGCCGCGAGGACAGCCGCAACCGAAGCGCCATCGGCGATTCCGCCTGCGGCAACGAGAGGCAGGTCGGTCTCGCGCGCGACGAGCCGGAGCAGCGGGAGCAGGCTGAGCTCGCTGCCGTCGTCGAGCCCTCCGCGATGCCCGCCCGCCTCCGTTCCCTGCACGACGAGCGCGTCCGCGGCGACCGCGACCGCGGCTTCAACCTCCGCCGGCGAGCCGATCGTCACCCAGACGGCCGACCCGGCAGCGTGGAGACGCTCCGTGAGCTTGGCGCTCGGGCAGCCGAACGCCGTCGAGACGACCGCGACGCGCGCCTGCTCGAGGACCGTCACCTTGGCCTCGAGATCGTCGTCGTCGAATCGCGTCTCACCGAGCGTCGCGCCGAGCCGCGCAGCCTCGCCGGTGAGCGACTGCCGGTAGGCGTCGAGGGCAGCCTCGTCGACACTGGTCTCCTCGAGCACGAAGAGGTTCACTCCGAACGGTGCCGTGGTGAGGTTGCGCGTCGTCACGATCGCTGTGTCGAGATCGGACCCGCTCGTGTAGCCGGCGGCGAGGAAGCCGAGCCCGCCGGCGCCCGAGACCGCGGCTGCGAGCTCGGGCGTCGACCCGCCGCCGCTGAGTGGTGCCTGGACGATCGGGTGCCGCAGGTGCGGGAAGCTCATCGAGCCGCGAACGTGCCGAGCAGCGCTCCGAACACCGCGTGCCGGCTGGTCGCCTGAACGAGTCCGCGCGGGGAGAAGAGCGGCGACAGGCCGGCCTCGCCCCTCGCGGGGTGCTTGTGGTCGAGGACGTAGGCAAGTGGGAACAGCACGAAGTTCTCGGCCAGGGCGAGGGTGAGCGCCAGCCGGCGTGGTGGCGCGCCGGTGCGTCGGCGCGCGACGTCGTAGAGGAGGCCGAACGCGGCGCCGTTCGCGATATGCGCCGCGAGGCCGGCGACCGGCCAGAGCCGGGACCGCGTCACAAGCTTGCCGAGCATCGCGACGTCCGAATAATCGTGGTCGAACAGCCTGCGGTCGAAAGGCTCGAGCGCAGCCCAAACTGCGGCTGCGGCGCCGCCGGCGACCGCGGCGCGCCGCCTGCTCATGCGGCGAGCTTCCGCAGCTTCGCGACCGTGCTGTGAAGCGACTGCTTGGTCGGAGCAGCCGGGCCTCCGACGAGCACGGAGATGTCGGGCGGCGCATCAGCCGCCGCGAGCTCGCGTTTCAGCGCCTTCGCCGAAGCCTCGACGGTCGCGCTGAAGCAGACAGCGCGCGCGCCGACGTCGATGGCCAGCGAGAGCGCCTCGAGCGGTGGTGTGTCTGGGCCGAGGTAGGCGACCTGCCAGCCGTCAGCTCGCAGCAGCACGGCGAGCATCAGCAGGCCGATCTCGTGCTGCTCGCCGGGCGCACACGCGAGGACAGCAGTGCCGCGGAGGCCGCCTCGCGGATCCGAGAGCAGCTTCTGCAGGGCCGCGCGGACCGTTCCGCTCGCGAGGTGCTCCTGCGCGACGCCGATCTTGCCGTCAGCCCAGAGCGCGCCGACTTCGGTGAGCGCCGGTGCGAGGGACTCGCTGAATGCGTCCTCCAGCGACGGCCCCGACAGCGCCTGGTCGACGAGGCGCGCGAGCCCGTTGACGTCCGCACGGATCGTCGCCTCGACGAGTGCGCTCGCGATCTCGGTCGCGGTGCCCGCGACGACCGGGTAGCCGGAGCCGAGCAATGTCGCCGCCTCGCCGATCCGGTAGCCCTCGTGGATCCGCGCCTTCAACCATTCGACGCGCGCCACGTCGAGCTCGCTGTAGCGGCGCTGCCCGCCGGGCGTTCGTGACGGTTGCAGAACCGCGTAACGCTGCTCCCACTTGCGGATCGTGTCGGGCGAGATACCGGTCCGGCGGGTCAGCGCGGCGATATTGAGGTTCGCTGACATGAAGGTAGAGGTGCAGTCTGCCTGCTCGCGTTACCGTGCGACACCATGCCCGAGGGCGACAGCCTCCACCGTGCAGCGCGGCGGTTGCAGCCGCTCGTCGGCCAGCGGGTCGAAGTGGAGTCTCCGCACCCGCGTGCGCAAGCGGAACGGGTGGCGCAGCGGCTCGACGGCCGCACGCTCGAATCGGTCGAGGCGATCGGTAAGAACCTCGTGCTGCGGTTCGAGGGCGGGGTCGTGCTCCGCTCGCACCTGCGGCTGACGGGCCGGTGGACACTCAACGCGCGCGGCGCACCGCGCCGTGGCAAGCCATGGCTCGTGCTACGCGGCGAGGAGGTGGAAGGGCTTCTCTGGAACGGTCCCGTGCTCGAGCTGCACACGCGAGCGATCGCGCGGCTCGGGCCGGACATCCTGGAACGGCCGCCGCGGATCGACGACATGCTCGTGCGGCTGCAGCGCGCTGACGGCACCCGCTTCTTCGGCGAGACGCTGCTCGATCAGTCGCTCGTCGCGGGCATCGGGAACATGTGGCTTGCAGAGGCGCTGTGGGATGCGTCGCTCTCGCCGTGGCGTCGCCTTGCCGATGTGCCGCCGTCCGAGCGGCGGCTGGCGCTCGAGACGGCAGCGCGATTGATGCGCGCGTCGGTCGACGGCCGGCGGGAGCACGGGCATCAGGTGTACCGCCGTTCCGGTCGTCCCTGCCCGCGCTGCCGGACGAAAATCCGGTCGTGGGGGCAGGGCGATGACAACCGCATGACCTACTGGTGCCCGGCCTGTCAGAGAGGAGACGATCCGCGCGGCGCGTAAGTGTCCTCGTGTCGCTGCGAGCTCCGCATCTGTACGACTGCCTGCGTGCCTTCTGCCTGGGCGCATTCGCGGCGGAGCGCGGGGCGCAGGTTCCATTCGCCTTCGAGGAGCACGCGACGCGCGAGGGGCCGTCGCTGTACGAGTACCGGCCCCTCGTGCGCGCGTTCGTCGACGAGCAGGCGCCGACTCTTCGCCGGCTGCCCGACACCCGGAACGCGATCGACGACCTGAAGCGCGAGCCGGCGGCGGCGATCTTCGCGCGCTCGCACGCCGGGATCGGCGACACAGGTGACGACGCGCTCTTCCGGTCGATCCTCTTGCCGATGCTCACGTGGACGGCCGAGCGCTGCGGTGGCTTCGACTGGTCGGACGAAGCCTTCGAGTCCGCCTACGCGGATTTCGAGAGGACGCTCTTCGGGTCGGCCCGCACGTACGTCGCGCTCGCTCCGGTGGTCGGCCTGTCGGCCGGTCAGGACGCCGACCTCGGCGGCGGCATCAGGCTCCGCCCGATCGTGGCCGGTGAGATCTCGAACCTGTGGCCGGAGGCACGCGGGCTCATGCCGCCCGAGTTCGGGCGCGACGTCGATCGCTTGCTCATCCTCGAGCTGACGCGCGAGCTCGACGCAACAGAAGCTGATCCTCCCGACGCGGCGGCCGAGCTTGCGGATGCCGTGAGCGCGCTGCGCCTGGCGACCGCCGGCGCGATTGCAGCCGGCCCCGTCGTCTTCGAGCGGCTCGACTTTCGTCCGCTTCGCATCTCGCCGCTCCTTCCCATCGCGGCGACGCAGCCACGTGGTGAGGCGACGCGGCTGGACAAGATCCGTGCCAAGCTCGCGTCCGACCTGCGCGCGAAGCTGCCGCTCGCCGACGAGGATCGCGGTCTCGGCGAGGCGCTCGACCGCTGGGAGCTGTCGCTCTTCTCGGAGGAGCCGTTCCGCTCGGCCCAGGTGCGCGAGAGTCTCACGTGCCTCTTCGGCGAGGACGGCGGCGAATGGGCCGCTGCGATGCGCGCCTCGGTCTTGCTCGGCGACAAGACACGCGAGCGGACCGAGCTCCTCGATGCCCTGCGCGCTGAGCGGCTCGGACGCGACGCGCGCGACGCCGTGCGACGCGCACTTGTCGAGACCTTGCTACACGGAAGCCGGTCGGACCTCCTGATCGCGCTCGACGACACGTTGCTCGGGCTGCGCCCGCGCCCGTCCTCCGTGCTTCGCGTCGCCTAGTTACACCCCGAGCGGCGACCTCGGCATTGCGAAGTGCGCGGTCGTGGCGAAGCAAGGCACACCCACGTTCGCCTGCTTCGTTCGCAACCGCGACGCCGGCAATGGCTACCGAGGGTGATCGTGCGTCGTCTGGTCGGAGCCGCCGCAGTCTTGTTACCGGGGGCAGCCTCCTGGAAGGATCGGTGTGTTGCCCTGGAAGGCGGCGAAGCTTGTGCCATATTCATCTTGCGGTGTCGTCGGGATGAGATCGAGTGGTGTCTTGTCCTGGCCCACGAGGGGCGCTTCGGTGAACGAGCCGACCTGATGGCAGGTGCCGTCGGGAAGGATGAAGTGGCCGGCGTTGTGTGCTCCTGCCGGAAGCACGAGTACGAGTCCGGCGACGCCGACGGAGATGAGCGTCGCCAGTCGTCTCTTGGAAGTGCTGAGCATGGTGTCCTTTCCGTGAGGCGGCGTCTGATCGCGCCGCTATGGTCGTATTAGATAGGTATAGACCCTATCGACTATGAGCAGGCAACGCAAACAGCCCTCACGTCCTTACAGCGCTCCGAAGCGAGAAGCCGCTGCGGCCCACACCAGGGAGTCGATCCTCGTTGCGGCGAAGAGTTGCTTCGAGCAGCGCGGTTGGCATGGCGCAACTGTCCGCGAGATCGCCAACAACGCCGGCTTCTCGCACAAGACCGTCGAGGCAATCTTCGGTACGAAGGCGCGCCTATTGCAGGCTGTCGTCGACTACGCGATTCGCGGCGACGCAGAGGCAGTCGAGATGCCGCGTCGCGACGCAGTGGCGCGAATGGAAGCAGCGCCCACTGCTGCGGCGATGCTCACACTGCACGCGACCCACCTACGAGAGATTCATGAGCGTTCTTCCCGAATCGCCTCGACCGTCGAACAGGCGGCGAACGGCGACGCGTCGATGGCTGAACTGTGGAAGCGAATGAACCACAATCGCGGGGTCGGCATTCGCTGGGCGACAGACACCTTTCTCGCCAAACCGGGCCGAAAAGCCGGTATGTCTCGTACGCACGTCGAGGCCGTCTTCTGGGTGGCCCTCAACTGGGGCACCTTCCGCACCCTTACCGAGCAGGCAGGGCTGAATGCGGATTCGTACGAGTCCTGGTTACGTAGCTACTACAGGTCGATGCTGCTCGCCCGCTGAAGCTCGGGATCTGAACCGGGCGAGTCGTCAACGGCGGAGCCTAGATCCTCGCCTCGGCCGGTGTGCCCAAATATCCTCCGGGGGGCATACCGAAACGTCGCGCAGCCGAGCTCCTATCCGCCTGGAGTCGCTAGGCGCGCCCGCGTTCGATGCTCTAGCCTCGGTTCGTGACGATCGAAGCGCACCGGAAGGTCGTGACGGTGCTGTTCTGCGACGTCGTCGGGTCCACGGCGTTGGGGGAGTCGGTGGACCCGGAGGCGCTGCAGGGGCTCCTGGCGCGCTATTTCGAGCAGATGAAACGGATCGTCGACCAGCACGGCGGCTCAGTGGAGAAGTTCATCGGTGATGCGGTGATGGCGGTGTTCGGCGTCCCGCTGGCGCACGAGGACGACGCGCTGCGGGCCTGCCGCGCGGCCGCCGAGATGCGGGACGCGCTGCCCGAACTCGGCATCCGCGGCCGGATCGGCGTGAACACAGGCGAGGTTGTGACGGGCACGTCGGAGCGGCTCGCGACCGGAGACGCGGTCAACGTGGCGGCACGCTTCGAGCAGGCGGCGGCACCGGGCGAGGTGCTGATCGGAAAGGCGACGCTGGCTTTGGTGCACGACGCGGTGGAGGCGGAGCCGGTCCAGCCATTGACGCTGAAGGGGAAGTCGCAGCCGGTGCCGGCTTTCCGGCTCGTCTCGGTGCTGGAGCCGCCCGAGCGCAGCCACTCGTCGCGCTTCGTCGGTCGCGAGCGCGAGCTCGCGCAGATCATTGAAGCGTGGGCGCACGCGCAGGCGGACGGGCGGTGCGAGCTCGTGACGGTGGTGGGCGACGCGGGAGTAGGCAAGTCGCGGCTCGTCGCGGAGGCGCTCGCCTCGATCGAAGCTCGTGTGGTGCGGACGCGCTGCCTTCCCTACGGTGAGGGGATCACCTACTGGCCGGTCGTAGAGGTCGTGAAGCAGCTCGCGGAGCTCCCATCGGATCCGGCGGCAGCAGCAGCGGTTCGCTCGCTGCTCGGCGAATCGAAGGTCGGAACGAGTGGAGATGAGATTGCCTGGGCGTTCCGCAAGCTGCTCGAGGAGCAGGCGCCGCTGATCGTGGTCTTCGACGACATCCAGTGGGGCGAGGAGACCTTCTTCGATCTCATCGAGTCGACGGCGCTGCTCTCGGCTGGCGCATCGCTGCTACTCCTCTGCATGGCGCGCCCCGAACTGGTCGATCAGCGGCCGTCCTGGCCATCCCCGTTGCGCCTCGATCCGCTGCCGCCCGAAGCCTCAGACGCGATGATCGGGGACGCAGTCTCTCACGAGCTGTCCGAGCGGATCGCAGGTGCTTCCGGCGGCAACCCGCTCTTCATCTCGGAGATGCTCGCCATGGTGGCCGAGGATGGAGATGTCGACGTGCCGCCGACGTTGAGGGCGCTGCTGGCGGCGCGGCTCGACCAGCTCGACGGGGCCGAGCGCCGGGTGCTCGAGCGCGGCTCTATCGAGGGCGAAATCTTTCACCGGGGCGCCGTCCAGGCGCTCGTTCCCGAAGAGACGCAGATCACGACCCGGCTGGCAGCGCTCGTCCGGCGCCAGCTCGTGCGACCCGACCGCGCCCAGATCGCCGGCGAGGACGGCTATCGCTTCCGCCACCTGCTGTTTCGAGACGCCGCCTACGACGCGCTCCCTAAGGCGGTCCGCGCCGACCTGCATGCCCGCTTCGCCGATTGGCTCGACGAGCATGGCTACTCGCTCGTCGAGCGCGACGAGATCGTCGGCTACCACCTCGAGCAGGCGTCCCGCTACATGGCGGAGCTCGGGCAAGCCGATCCGGACGTCGCGGACCGGGCCGCGCTCCGGCTCGCCGCTGCCGGCAGGCGTGCAGGCGACCGCCTGGATTACCGCACTGCGCACGCGCTTCTGTCCCGAGCCGTCGAACTCCTGCGCCCGCGCAGGCTCGACCTTGCGCTCGAGCTCGAGGCAGCGTGGCGCATAGTCGATGGCCGCGCGGCCGCCGAAGAAGCCGACGTGGTTGCCATGCGCGCCGAGGCGGCGAGCGACCACTCTGGTGCCATGCTCGCTCGCGCCACGGCGGCGCTCTTCGTGCGGGTCTACGGTGGCGATCGTACGACCGGCCTCGTGGATCAGGAGTGGCTCTGTCGCACCGCGCTTCCGCTCGAAGAGGAGCGCGGTGACTCTCGGCGGCTCGCCCTTCTCTGGCGTGTCCTTGCCTATTCCGCGAACTTCCGAATGCAGAACAACGAGCACGCCGAAGCCGCCGAGCGGGAGCTCCACTATTCGCGGCTCGCTGGTGACTTCCCCTCAGATACTGCGGGACTCGACTTGGCACTGATCCTCGGTCCGCGGCCGGCCGACGAGGCACTGCGCGCGCTCGAAGAGATAGGCGAAGGCTGCCCGCCAGGAGCGTTGGATCTCGGGCGCGCGACACTGCTCGCGATACTCGGCCGCGCAGACGAGGCATGGCCACTCGCGGAGGCGCGGTCGAATCACGTGCGTGACGTAAGCGGCGGCTCTTACTCTGGCGCCGAATACCTCGCACTGATGGCGGAGGTGGGAGACGATCGCGAACGTGCCTGCCGGCACACTGCCGAGCTGGTCGGCGAGGCAGGGCCAGGCAGCGACGGGGTGATGGCCTCATGGAAGTCAATGCTTGCGCGCGACCTCTTTTACCTCGACCGCTTTGACGAGGCAGAGCCCCTGCTGGAGGAAGCGCGTGCTCTCGGTTGGGGTCCTGTCGAGCGGACGCTCGTTCCGGCGGTGGAGGCGCTCTTCCTCGCAAGGGTCGGCGACCTCGCACAGGCCGAGGAGCGGGCTCGTGCCGCCGTTGTCACCGCTGAGACGGAGACAGACAACGTCTGGCTCCAAGGCTGGAGCAACGAGGACCTCGCCATGGTCCTCGAGCGTGCTGGCCGGATCGAGGAGGCGCGCCAGGCTCTGGGGCGTGCGCTGGCCGTCTGGGAACAGAAGCGCTGCCTGCCGTTCATGAGTCGAGTGAGTCAGCAGCTCGACTCGCTCGGGCGCGCGCAGGTCTGAACCACGTTCAAGGGACATTCCCGCACACGCGCGCAACCCACCACCGGTGAACACCCATACCCCGGCATCTCATCACTCCTCTCTTGGCCGCCTGCTCCGGTCTCACTCTTCAGGGGTCGTTCCGGACTCGGGCCGGGGAGCGTCGCCCTCAGCAGGTAGCGCGGCCCACCGGGACGACGATGCGATGTGGGGCCGCTTCGCCATCAACCCAGACGTCCATCGGTACGCACGCTGCCGAAGTGGTCAATGCGAACGAGAACGGGAACATCGTCCACCGTCCGACCGTGCCTCGATAGCCGCGAGAGGGCTGACGTTCACGGCATGCCAGGAAGCGGACGGTCGACACATAACCGCCGCGCATCTTCCAAAGTCCTGCAATTCCGAGGGCCTCGGGCGCAATCGCAAGCGTGACGCGGGCGCGAGCACGGACCAATACCGGAGCCTTCATGGCGTAAGGCCACGCCTGAATGACGGTCGTGCCGGTCGGCAATCGCACGCTTGGCCAAATCACGAGCGGCCCTACCGTAATCGCCCCGGTGGTGGGCGGCTTCGCGGGGTGATTCGAGTCGCCTCTGGTCGAACAGCTCCGCACGTCATCCGGAATAGGTCTGTCAGCCTTGGTTAGAGCCACTGCGGTCCCGGCAGCGCCAGCGGCGAGTGCAGCCGCACAAGCGACGGCGAACGGTCGCTCGTAACGCATGCACTGAGGTTAACCCCCTGCAAAGCACCACGCCAACCGTGAGCTTTCAGGGGTCACGGGGACACGCGCGCACCACACTCCACTGTCGCCAGGGGCAAAAGATGCGGCGTCGCCGTTCGAGTAATCACGGAAGCGAGCGGTAAAGGCGCAGGTGCGTCTCGCGGAAGCCGCGGCGTGGCCAGAAGCGCGACGCCGCGAGGTTGGACATGCGCCAGTCGGTCGTCATGGCGGTGTAGCCCTGCTCGTGCGCCCAGTGGAGTGCGAAGTTCGTGAGCGCGACCCCGGCGCCGCCGCCGCGTCGGGACGGATCGGTCGCTGCAACGAATAGGTCGATGCTGCGCGACGGCACGCGCAGGTCGCCCTCGGGGCGGCGGTAGAGGAGGAGATGACCGGCGGCGTCTCCGCCGCGCTCGGCGACGAAGTGGGTGTAGTCGGGATCGGCGTGAACGTCGTGCCACTCGTCGAGGTACTCCTGCTCGCTCGGCACCGTGAAGAAGGAGAAGCTCGGCGACTCCCGCAGGTGCTCGGCCAGGGTGCGGTCGAGGGCAGCCGCAACCGGCACGTCCTCGGCCGTGCCGAGCCGGACAGAGAACTCCGAGGCGACCTTCTCTGGCACTGTTCCGCGCGCGGCGAGCGCGCCAGAGATCCCGAAGGTCACCCGCAGCCACGGCTCGACAAGGTCGCGGATTGCCGGGACGAAGACGAAGTGACGCGTCAGACCGTCTTCGACCCACCGTCGCGCGGCGGCTGCGTAGAGGTCCCGGACGAGCTCCGGTTCGCGGACGGCGTGGCCGGAGACGTAGCTCCAGACGTGAGGACCGAGGAAGTCCTCGCGCCGCTTGCCGAGGAGGTAGCCGACCACCTCGCGGCCCTCGACCGCCACCACGCCGGTCGCGTCCTCCCGCTCCTGCTTGATCTGCTCGGTGAAGTCCGTGCGACGCGGCAGCAGGTGCTCGACCGCGAGGTGCGCCCGGTGCCGTTCAGCGAGCAGTCGTCCGGCGTCGTCCACGTGGTTATCTGCGAAAGGCACGATCTCCACGACGACATACATTCGCAGAGCGCTCACTACCGACGTCAGAGGTCATTGAGAGACGGGCTACGAAGCGCACACGCTGTCCGAAATCTGCATCCAATGTGGGAGCATGGCCTTGTGTATCGGGTCAATGCGGCCGGCTGCGGTTTGGACGAGGTTGTTGAGCGCGGCCAGTTCCGTTATGCGGCTTCGACGCTGACGGAGCGGTTGGGGGCCAGCGTGATGGGAGCGAGCGTCTATGAGATGCAGTCCGGGGACAAGCGCGGGCCCTACCACTACCACTACGGGGTCGAGGAGTGGATGTACGTGATCTCCGGCGCGCCGATCCATCGCGACCCCAGCGGCGAGCGGCCGCTTGAGCCGGGGGACTTGGTGGCGTTCCCTTCCGGCCCGCCGGGTGCCCACACGGTGCACGGGCCCGGCAGAGTGCTCATCTTCTCCACCGGGGCACGCGGCTTTGGTGAGGCGTTCGTGACCGTCTACCTCGACTCGGACAAGATCGCCGCAGCGCCCGGGGTGATGTTCCGTCGTAGTGATGCGCTCGACACCTGGCGCGAGGTCGCGAGCCACACATCAGAGCCGGCGCCGGGACCGATTTCGCTGCACGCCAGTCCCGTCGTCAACGTCATGTCGATGGTGGCGGAACCGTCCCCAGGTCACGAGCCGAGTGATCGGTCCCGCGTGCGAGGCACGGAGCTTGGCCCGCTGCTCGGTGCCCAGACATGGACCGCGGCGCTGTTCGAACTCGCGCCAGGCGACGCGACGGCGCCCTACCGCTACGAATGGTGCCAGGAGGCGTGCGTGCTCGTGCTCGGTGGAGCACCGACGCTACGGCACCCCGACGGCGAAGACGTGCTCGACCCTTACGACATCGTTTGCTTTCCCCAGGGCCCGGCCGGGGCCCATCAACTGCTCAACCACAGCAACGAATCCGTCCGGCTCATCATCTTCTCCACCCCCAGCGGCCGACCGATGAGCGCGTTCTACCCTGACGACAGCACGGTCGTGGTCCGCATCCCTCACTACGAAGGGTTCTTGTTCCACCTCGTCGATCAGATCGATGACTACTGGGACGGTGAGCCAGGAGCGGGCGCCGCGTAGCCCCGGTGCCGTCGTCTTCATCTGCTTCGAGATCGTTGCAAAGGCGGCACAGACACGTCACATGCGCGCCGCTACCGTCGGTGCATGGACGAGGCGACGCGTGTACTTGCCCGGCTCGAGCGAATCGAGGCGCTCGACCGTGGGCGAGCCGGGTCGGCCGTCCTGCTCGACGAGTTGCGGGCGCTCGTGGGCGAGGCGGAGGCATGGGCGCGGCTCGAGGGCGACGCGCGGGCGAGGGGCGCTGCGCGCGCGGCTGCGGAGAAACTTCGAGGAGAGGCGGAAGGAATGAGGTGAGCAAAACCGAAAAGCCCTTCACATGGGTCTTGCCCGCCTCCTTCCGCGTCCCAACGTTCGCCCTGCGAGCGCGCCGGCCTCCGGGCCGATCGAGATCATCGCGCTCGCGAACCAGAAAGGCGGCGTCGCGAAGACGACGACAACCCTGAACCTGGGTGTCGCGTTTGCCGAGCTCGGCTACCGCGTGCTGCTCGTCGACCTCGACCCGCAGGGCAACTTGACCATGTCGCAGGGGCTGAACCCCGACACGATTACGAGGTCGATGTTCGACGTCCTCGTGCACCGGCTGCCGATCGAGCAGGTGATCGAGACGCGCGAGGTCGATATCGCCGTGTCCTCCATCGACCTGGCCGGCGCCGACATGGCGCTTGCCAGCCAGATCGGCCGCGAGCGTGCGCTCGAGAAGGCGCTCGCGCCCGTGAAGGAGCAGTACGACTACATCTTCATCGACACGCCCCCGTCGCTCGGCCTGCTGACGATCAACGCGTTCGTCGCCGCCACCGGTGTGATCGTGCCGGTCCAGACCGAGTACCTCTCGCTGCGCGGGCTCGTGCAGCTCGAGAACACCCTCGCGATGGTCCGCGAGAACCTCAACCCGAAGGTCTCGGTGATCGGAATCGTGCCGACGATGTACGACAAACGGCAGACCCACTCACGTGAGGCGGACGAGATCCTGCGCGAGAACTTCGGCGACCTTGTCTACAACACCCGGATTCGCAAGACGATCCGCTTCGCCGAGGCACCCGTCAAGGGCTCGTCGGTGCTCGCATACGAGCCGTCCGGCGACGCAGCCAACATGTACCGCGACCTTGCAAAGGAGGTTTTCGATGGCCAGAAATCGCGCCAGCATGCGTGAGGGTCCCCTCGCTGACCTCTTTCGGGCGACCGAAGCGGCGCAGCGTCAGGGTGGGAAGGCAGTCGACGAGGGGCAGCAGGAGCTGCCCGTCGAGCCGTCCCGGCCGAAGTCCGCGCGCGACGCTGCGGAGCCACCGTCGCCGACCCCGATCCGGGCGGTCACGCCCGTGCCGGATCCCGAGCCTTCATCGGACGAGTCGTCGAGTCGCGTTGCGCGCTGGCTCGACCCGCTTCCCGATCAGCCCGCGCGCCTCGAGCGTGCCCGCGACAGTGCGTCGTACCTCGCGGTCATCCGCGTCATCGGTGTCGGCGGGGCCGGCCTGAACGCGGTCGACCGGATGATCGACGCCGGCATCACCCAGGTCGACTTCATCGCGGTCAACACCGACATTCAGCAGCTGCAGATGAGCGACGCGGCGGCGAAGATCCACATCGGCAGTGAGCTGACCGAGGGACTCGGCTCGGGCGCCGATCCAGAGATCGGCCGCAAGGCCGCCGAGGACGGCTACGACGCCATCAAGCGGTCGCTCCGCGGCTCCGACATGGTCTTCGTCACGGCCGGCGAGGGTGGCGGCACCGGCTCCGGTGCGGCTCCCGTCGTCGCGCGCATCGCGCGCGAGCTCGGGGCGCTGACGATCGGCATCGTCACCATGCCCTTCAAGTTCGAAGGCTCGCGGCGCAAGCGGCAGGCCGACGACGGCCTCGCTGCGCTCCGTGAAGCCTGCGACACGTTGATCGTCGTGCCGAACGACCGCCTGCTCGAGGTGCTCGACAAGTCGACGTCGATGCTCGACGCGTTCCGCATCGCCGATGACGTCCTGCGCCACGGCGTCCAGGGCATCTGCGACCTGATCACGAATCCTGGGCTCATCAACCTGGACTTCGCCGACGTGCGAACGATCATGGCCGACTCCGGGTCGGCGCTCATGGGGATCGGCTACGCGACCGGCGAGAACCGCGCGAAGGAAGCCGCGGAGCGCGCGTTGCGCAGTCCGCTGATCGAAACCGAGATCAGCGGCGCCCGCGGCATCCTGCTTTCGATCGCAGGCGGCGACGACCTGACCCTCTACGAGGTCAACGAGGCTGCTGAGGCGGTGCGCGAGGCGGCGACGGACGACACGAACATCATCTTCGGCGCCACGATCGACGACCGGTTGAGCGGGCAGATGTGGATCACCGTCGTCGCGACCGGCATCGGCGGTCGAAGCGCCGGTCGTCGCGGCTCGCTGATCACCGCGTCGTCGGGTGACGCGCTCGAAGCGCCGTCGTTCCTGCGCGGCCCCGAATAACGGCTACGTGATGCTGATCACGGCGAAGCCGAGTGCAGCGGCCAGTGCCGCAGCGCCGCCGACCGTTGCCACCCGCCGTGTCCAGCGGCGCACCGACGGCTTCGGCCAGGCGAGGTAGAGCGCGCCGCTTGTTCCCGCGGCGATGCTGACGAACGTCTCGAGCGCCTGAATCGCAAACCCGACGCCGAGTGCCTGCGTGATGCCGATGCCGCGCCCGGCGAGCGCAACCGCGACGGCGCCACTGCCGATGCCGATCGAGCCGGGCGTGAGCGGGAAGGCCGATGCGACATCGAGGGCGGGCAGGATCACGAGCGCCGCGAGCACGGGGTGGTGCAGGCCGAGCGCGGCGGCGACGGCCATCGTCGCGCCGAGACGCGAGAGCACCATCCCGGCTGTCCAGCCAAGCACGGTCGCAATGCCGCGCGGCGACCGTTCGAGTGCGGCGAACCCGGCGAGCGCCTGTGCGATCCGCGGGTGGCGCCTGAGGCGGCCCGAGAAGGCAGCTGCGGCGGCGAGAATCGCGACGGCACCGCAGAGCGCGAAGACCGGCCACAGTGGCATCGCTCCCGTGAGCGACGCGACGACGAGCAGCCCTGCGAGTGTCAGACAACGAGCCGCAGCGAGGGCGGCGTACACACCACCTGCCGTCCAGATCCGCCCAGGCGCATCGATCGACCGGGCGCAGAGCCCGATCTTCACTGCATCGCCGAGCTTCGCCGGTGCGAAGGCATTCACGAGTGAGCCCACGCCGATGCAGGCTGCGGCGCGGTGTGTGCCGATTCGTCCGCCGGCCGCGCCGAGCGCCGCACGCCACGCGCCGACGGTGCACGCGAAGCCGGCCACGAAGAGGATGGCACCGAGTGCGAGCCAGTTCTTCTCGGCGCCGGCGAGCGCGTCGAACGCCGACGCGACGCGATGGCCGAGCAGCCCCGGCGTCGCGGCGACGGCAACCAGTGCCAGCAGCGCGGCCAGCGAGGCGAGAAGCTTGGAGCGGGAGATGGTCATAGCGGGGCCTTCAACACTGAGGACTCCGGACCTGGCGTCCAGTTTGTGGGAAAAGGGTGAAGATTCCGGTCACGTGCATGCACAGAGTTCATCGGCAGAAATGACGACGGCATGAATGGCGCGATTGCGGCAGGTCACCGGCTGACCGCCGAGGCGGGCGCACGGGTTCTCGCGGAGGGCGGAAATGCCGTCGATGCCTGTATAGCAGCCGCTTTCGCCGCCTGGGTCGCCGAGAGCCCGCTGACCGGGCCGGGGGCGGGTGGCTTTGCTCTCGTAGTGCCGGGTGACCGCCGGCCCCCGCGGGTCGCCGATTTCTTCGTTGCGACGCCGGGCCAGGGGCTGCCGGTCGTGGCGGGTGCAGCGATGCACGCGGTCGACGTGGGCTTCGGTGGCGACAGCGACACCACCCAGGTCTTCCGCATCGGCGAGGCGTCCTGCGCGGTCCCGGGCGCCGCGGCGGGCCTGGAGGCGCTCCACCATGCCTACGGCCGCCTGCCGTGGCCCGAGCTTCTGCAGCCGGCGATCGAGCTCGCCCGCCTCGGCGTGGAGTTGAACCGCCCGCAGGCTCATCTGCACGCGATCCTCGACCTGATCCTTCGCCACTCCGACGAGGGCCGGCGTCTCTACAGCAAGCCCGACGGCTCGCGTCTCGGCCCCGGCGATCTTCTGCGCTTGCCGGATCTCGGCGCGACGCTCGAGCAGATCGCGGCCGAGGGCGCACGCCCGCTTTACACCGGCGACCTTGCACGCCGGATCGTCGAGACCGTCAACACAGGCGGTGGACTCGTTACCGCGAAGGATCTCGCGGAGTACCGCGTCGTCTGGCGCAGGCCGGTGCAGGTGAGCTACCGCGGGCTCAACGTGGTGTCGAACCCGCCTCCGTCGTCGGGCGGGATCCTGATCGCCTACGGGCTCGCGCTCCTCGAGCGAATCGGGCGCGGCGCCCCCGGCAGCGCTGAGGCGATCGCGTCGCTCGTCGGTGTCATGCGCGAGCAGACGCGGGTGCGCGACGTCGGCTTCGCCGCGGCACTGCACCGTGGTGGGCTTGCCCGGCAGCTTCTCGCACCCGAGTCGCTGGAGGCGGCGGCGGCGCGGATCGAGGAGGACCTTCCGGGCCGGCCCGAGCATCGTCCGCCCGGTGGGACGACGCATGTCTCGGTCGTCGACGGCGAAGGCAATGCCGCATCACTCTCGTCGTCGACCGGATCCGGGTCGGGTGTGATCGTGCGGGGGACAGGCATCCACCTGAACAACATGCTCGGGGAGTACGACCTCGTCGCCGGAGGGCCGGCGGCGCCCGGCCGTCGGCTCACCAGCATGATGTCGCCGACAGTCGTCCGCGGTGCGGACGGTCCTCGACTTGTCGTGGGCAGTGCGGGGTCGGTGCGCCTCCGCGGCGCGATCATGCAGGTGATCGAGAACGTCGTCGGGCACGGCCTCGGGGTCGATGCTGCAATCGACGCGCCGCGGGTGCACGTCGACGAGCCGCACGTTCACTGCGAAGGCGGCTTCGACCCGGCAGCGCTCGAGCAGATCGAGGCGTGGGGTTACGACGTCGTGCGCTGGCGCCGGCGGAACTTGTTCTTCGGGGGCACGAACGCCGTCGAGGTGCTCGCGGACGGCACGCTCGCCGCCGCCGGTGACGCGCGCCGCGGTGGCGACGGCGTCGTCGTCACGTGAGCGCCGCCGGTCGCTAGTCCGGGTCGCGCGGTGTGACCTTGCCGTTCTGGCTCGCGCGCTCACGCGTCGCCTGCTCGAGCTTCACGGCCTCGAGCGCGACCTCAAGCAGGGTGGCGAGACGCTGCATGCGCAGGCGCGGCGAGGTCATCGCGAGCACCTCCTGCTTCGCGTCGACGCCGAAGTCGACGCGCGCGGCGAGCTCGAAGTCGAACTGTGGATCGTCCGCGTCCGGCACGTCAACGTCGGCTTCCGACGTCTCCGCCAGCTCACGAAAGACCTCGAGGGCGTGCTCGAGGTCGGCCGCTTCCGCCGGGTCGTCGTCGTCGACGACGGGCTCGACGATGCCGGTCGTGAAGGAGCGGCCCGACGTGAGCTCCAGCAGGCGAAAGCGCTCGCCGCCCTCGACGACGATGTTCATGCGCCCGTCGTCCAGCACCTCGAGCACTTCGAGCACCGACGCGCGTGTGCCGATCTCGTGTACTGCGCCGTCGCCGGTCGCAAGCACGAGACCGAAGTCGGTGTCGTTCGCAACACACTCCTCGACCAGTTCGCGGTAGCGAGGCTCGAAGATGTGCAGCGGTATGCGCTCCGTCGGGACGAGCACGATCGAAAGCGGAAAGAGGCCGAGGTCGGGCATGCCCGCAGACTACGGGCTCGCCGGAGCCCGGTGAACGTCACACACTCGGCCCTCTTCCGTCACAGACACGGCACAACTTCGGAACTAGGATTGCGGTGGGGAGGAGGCCGGGAGCACCTCGCAGCGCCAAACCGGCCACGGGTGAAGGAGCCCCGCCCGGCCCTGCCGACGGTAGGGTCCCCGACCGTGGACCGTGGGGAAACACCAACCGGGCAGGCGTTCTTTCGCGCCGCTGTCGCCGGGCTGACGCCCTACCAGCCGGGCAAGCCGGTCGAGGATGTCCAGCGCGAGCTCGGGCTCGAGCGCGTGATCAAGCTCGCCTCGAACGAAGGGCCGTTCGGGCCGTTCCCGGCCGCGCAGGAGGCGATGGCGCGCGCCGCGGGCGACCTCAACCGCTATCCCGACGGCGGCGCCTACCGGCTCCATCAGGCACTCGCCGAGCGGCATGGAGTCGAGCCCGCGGCGATTGCCGTCGGCGCCGGCGCCGACGGGTGCATCGACATGCTGAGCCAGGCGATTCTCGGGCCCGGTGACGAGGTCGTCTGCGGCTGGCCGTCGTTTCCGAGCTACCTGATCTATGCGAACAAGCAGGGGGCGACTCCGGTGCCCGTGCCGCTGCACGATCACCGCTACGACCTGACCGCGCTCCTCGCGGCCGTCACCGCCCGTACGAAGCTCGTCTACATCTGCCACCCGAACAACCCGACGGGGACGATGAACACCGCGGCCGAGCTCGACGCGTACTTCGACACGGTGCCCGATCACGTGCTCACGGTCGTCGACCAGGCGTACTTCGAGTACATCGACCACCCCGACTACCCCGATGCGGTGGAGCGCTACCTGCAGCAGGGCCGTCGCGTCGTCGTCCTCCGCACGTTCTCGAAGATCTACGGACTTGCGGGGTTGCGCATCGGCTACGCGGTCGGCCCGCCAGACGTGTGCGCGACGCTCGCAAAGGTGCGCCGCCCGTTCGATCTGACTTCACCCGCGCAGGCGGCCGCGCTCGCGAGCATCGACGGCGCAGACGAGCTCACGCGCCGCCGCGCGATCAACTCCACTGGGCTGGCGCTGCTCCGCGAGGCCGTTCGCGCCAACGGGCTCGAGGCGGTTCCGTCCGTCGGGAACTTCATCTACGTCGACACGGGCACCGACGCGAATGTTCTCTTCGAGCAGCTTCTGCGGGAGGGTGTGATCGTGAGGCCGCTCGCGGGCTTCGGCTCCCCGACCGCGATCCGTGTCTCGGTGGGCACTCCCGAGGAGATCGGGATCTTCACGGACGCGCTCGGACGCATTCTCGCGACCGCGTGACCACGTGAGCGTCGAAGCGTACGTCCGGCCGAACGTTCGTCACGCCGCCGTGCTCGCGAACCAGAGCTTTCGTCTGCTCTTCATCGCGAACCTCGCCTCGGGCCTCGGCACCTGGGTCGCGCTGATCGCGCTCCAGGTCGACATCTACGACCGGACGCAGTCGGGTTGGTGGGTCGGCGCCCTGCTGATCGCGAACCTCATTCCTTCGATTGCCCTCGGCCTGCTCCTTGGCCCGCTCGTCGACCGGCTCTCACGCAAGGGGCTGATGGTCGCCTCCGACCTCGGGCGCCTCGCCGTCTTCTGCGTGCTGCCGTTCGCGTCCAGCGCAGGCCAGATCGTCGGGCTCGCCGTCGTCGCGGGCGTGGGCAACGCGTTCTTTCGCCCCGCCGTGTTGGCCGGGGTCCCCAACCTCGTCTCCGACGCCGAGCTGCCCGATGCGAACGCGATCCTGCAGCTCGTCGAGTGGGGCTCGACCGCCCTCGGGCCGCTCCTCGGTGGGTTGCTCCTGGCGGCGTCAGGCCCACACCTCGCCTACTGGGTGAACGCCGGCACGTTCGGGCTCTCCGCCGCCTTCGTCCTGGGGATCCGAGCGCGCCTGCTGCAGTCCGAGCGTTCGATCGGCCGGGGCCACTGGACCGAGTTGCGCGAGGGATTCCAGACCGTGCGCCGATCTCGCCCGCTGTACGCAGTCTTGATCGTGTGGTCGATCGCGATGGTCGCTGTCGCCTCGGCAAACCTGGCCGAGATCTTCATCGCGAAGCGCACGTTGCACGGCGGGGACTTCGGATTCGGGCTCATCGTGTCCGCGATCGGCGTGGGCCTCGTGATCGGAGCGCTCAGCGCGAACCGTGTCGTGCGCCGGCTCGGCCTGAGCGTCGCGTACTCGCGCGCTCTGCTGCTCTGGGCGCTCGGTCTGGCCGCAGTCGCCGCCGCTCCGGATATCTGGGTTGCAGCGGCCGCGATGGTCGTCGCGGCGTCGGGCAACGGCGTCGCGGTCGTCGTCAACATCACGCTTGTCCAGCGCGGTGCCGCCGATCGCGTTCGTGGGCGGGCGCTCGCGGCGATCATGAGCGTGAACTCGCTGATCATGCTGTTGGTCTTCGTGGCAGCGGGGCCGGTGACGAACGCACTCGGCGCGCGCGCGGTCTTCTCGATCGCCGCAGGCTCGCTGGTCGTCGCCGCCGCGTTCGCGGCGCGGCTGCTTGCGGGCGAGGAGGCGACTGCGTGAACGGCCGTCGCGACTGGACGCGTGAGGCTCTCGTCGCCGCCGTGCGGGCGGGCGATCACCGCGCGCTCGCGCGCGCGATCACGCTCGTCGAGAACGGCGACCCACTTGCCTACCAGCTGGTCAGCGACGTCTACCCCGAGACCGGCCATGCGTACGCCGTCGGAATCACCGGGCCGCCGGGCGTCGGCAAGTCGACACTCGTGTCGGCGTTGATCGGGCGTGCACGCGAAGCGAAGCAAACCGTCGGAGTGATCTCTGTCGACCCGTCAAGTCCGTTCACCCAGGGCGCACTCCTCGGCGACCGCATCCGGCTGAGCGACCACTTCCTCGACCCCGACGTGTTCATCCGCTCGATGGGCACCCGCGGCCATCTCGGCGGCCTCGCGGAGACGACGTTGCAGTCCCTCCTCGTGCTCGATGCGGCCGGCAAGGACGTCGTCTTCCTGGAAACGGTCGGCACCGGCCAGAGCGAGGTCGGCGTGATGTCGATCGCCGACACCGTCGTCCTCGCGCTGATGCCGGGATCGGGCGATTCGATCCAGGCCCTGAAGGCGGGAATCATGGAGATTCCCGACGTGATCGTGATCAACAAGATGGACCACCCGATGGCGAAGACGATGATGAGCGAGGTACGCCAGGTGCTCTCCCTCGGTCCGTATGACGGCTGGAAACCGCCGATCGTCCTCACCGAGGCGATGCGGGGCGAGGGCATCGACACGCTCTGGGAGAAGATCGGCGAGCACCGCGCGTGGCTCGAGTCCGAAGGTCAGCTCGAGAGCAGGCGGCAGCGCAACCTCGCCCACGAGGTGTTCTCGGTCGCCTCGACCCGGGCTCGCCGCCATCTCGAGGAGACCGTCGCCGAGGACGGCGAGTTGCGGCGCCTCCTCGCCGAGGTTCAGGCGCGCAAGCTCGATCCCCTGACTGCGGTCCGTGAGATCCTGGAGAAGGTGTTCCACATTGAGTCCTGATGCAGCCACGAAGTTCGCGCCGACGCTTGCCGACCTCGAAGCCGCTCGTGAGCGAATCTTCGGCCACGTGCACCTCACTCCCGTCTACGCGTCGGAGTCGCTGACGCGTCGCACCGGCCGGCCGGTGTGGCTGAAGGCCGAGAACCTGCAGCGAACGGGCTCGTTCAAGATCCGCGGCGCGATCAACAAGATCGGCAGCCTGAGCGAGGCGGAGCGGGCGGCCGGCGTGATCGCCGCGAGCGCTGGGAATCACGGCCAGGCGGTTGCGCGTGCAGCCCGCGAGTTCGGTATCGCCGCGACCGTGTACATGCCGCAGGACGCTCCGATGGCGAAGGTCGAGGCGACGCGGAGCTACGGCGGGGACACCGTGCTCGCCGGTGCCGGGTTCGACGAGGCGCTCGCGAGCGCGCTCGCGAGCGCAGAGGCGACCGGTGCGACGTTCGTGCACGCGTTCGAGGACGGTGACGTCATCGCCGGTCAGGGAACGATCGGGCTCGAGCTCGCCGCCGACCTGCCCGACGCCAAGACATTCGTCGTGCCGATCGGCGGCGGCGGGCTTGCAGCCGGCATCTCGATCGGGCTGCGCGCCTTGCGGCCAGGGGTCAGGCTCGTGGGCGTCCAGGCGGGCAAGAGCGGCCGGGGCACGATCGCCGACGGCATCGCCGTCAAGCATCCCGGCGAGCTGACGATGGCGATCCTCGACGACCTGCTTGACGACATCGTCCACGTCGAAGACGAGGAGATCTCCGAGGCGATCACCGTCCTGCTCGAACGCGCGAAGCTCGTGGTCGAAGGCGCTGGTGCCGCCTCGGTTGCGGCCCTGCTCGCCGGAAAGGTGGGCGGAAGCGGCGGCGTGTGCGCGCTGCTCTCCGGCGGGAACATCGACCCGACGATGCTGATCTCGGTGATGCGCTACGGCCTCACGCATGCCGGCCGCTACCTCGTCGTGCGCACGCGGATTCCCGACCGGCCTGGCGCGCTCGTCGAGCTGCTCGAGCTCGTTGCGGCGGAGCGCGGGAACGTGCTCGCTGTCGACCACCAACGCGAGGGCATGGCAATCCACGTCGCAGAGACCGGGATCGAGCTGACGATCATCACGCGCGACGAGGACCACTGCCTGCAGCTCTGCACCGCACTCGAGGCGCGCGGGTACGTCCTCGACCGCGTGCGGTAGGACATCGCGGCTACGTGCCGCAGCGGCGGAACGAGACCATCTCGCCGGTGAAGTCCTCGATCCCGCCGGTCGCCACCGCGCGCACGTCGAAGCCTTCGCGCTTCAGCAGCGACGCAGCGATCGCCGCGCGTGGCCCCGACTCGCAGATCGTCACGACCGGCTTCGACTGGTCGAGCGCGCCGCAGCCGAGCTTGCGGAGGAGCCGGTACGGGATGCTGCGCGAGCCGGGGATGTAGCCGCTGTCGCGCTCGGTAGTCTCGCGGACGTCGACGATCTGGACGTCGCTGGAATCGAGTAGACGCTTCAACTCGGAGACATCGACTGTTGCGAGTGTCTCGGTGGCCGCCGGCCGGACGACGTAGCCCGCGAGGTCGTGGATGCCGACGGCCCACAGGCCCTGCGCGGCCTCGAGGGCCTCGGCTGCCGAACGTGCATGCAGCACCGTTCGCTCGTTCGGGATCAATACGAAGCCGGCCTTCGTGCCGAACGATGCGCCGCACACGGGGATGCTGATCGCGCCCGGAACATGCCCGGTTGCGTAGTCCGAGAACGGCCGCACGTCGAGCACGGTCGCATCGCCGTGGTCGGACAGCTCGGCGGGGTCGTCCGGCCGCGCGACCCAGGCGCCACGGTTCAACGCGACGACCCGCTCGGTCGTCGGCGGGCGGGGGGTCGAGACCGATGCCGAGACCAGCACGAACTCCTGCACGTCCCGGAACTCGAGCGCATGGTTGGTCGCCCGCTCTTCCCCGATCGTCGACGAGCGTGCGGCGCTCATGTTGCCGCCGCACAGCGAGCCCGCCACGTGGCCGGGATACACCTCGACGTCCGCGGGCAGCTCCGCGAGCCGGGCGAGCGAGTGGAAGAGAGCCTCGGCGCCTTCGCGCGCGTCGACCGCCAGGTCGGGCCGCGCGGCATCGCCGACGAACATCGAGTCGCCGGTCAAGGCGAGCCGCTCGTCGACCACGAAGGTGCAGTGCTCGGGACGATGGCCCGGCGTATGGAGCACTCGGATGCGCGTCGCTCCGACCTCGAGCACCTGGCCGTCGGCGAGCGGCTCGTGTGGGAACTCCGCCTCGGCGAGGCCGTGCACCGAGACGGGAACGCCATGTTCGAGCGCGAACCGGCCATGACCGGAGACGTGGTCGGCGTGCGTGTGGGTCTCGAGCACCCGCTCGATCCGCACCCCTGCCGCGTCAGCGGCGGCGAGATACTGCTCGATCGCGAACGCTGGGTCGACCACGGCCGCGACTCCGGCCTGGTCGTCGCCGACGAGATACGAGGCACAGCCGAGCCCGTCGTCCACGAACTGCTGGAAGAGCGGCACGGTCCGTGAAGATAACACCCCGCCCGGAGCCGGCTTACGGAAGCGGCGGCGGCCGGAGCCAGAGGTAGAGGCCGATGAACCCGGCTGCGAGCGCGATTGCCGCAGCGGCGATCGCGACGATCAGGGCCGCCTTGGCAAGCGACCGAGCGCCCGTGTCCTGCGGGCCGTGCGCCGTGACGCCAAGGGCGACCCGGTAGGTGATCGACTTCCCGGTCCGGTCTCCGACGAGCACATTGAAGAGCACTGTCTCGGGGCGTGACGGCGCGGTGCCGCGGATGCCGAAGCGGGCATACGTGCCCTTCGGGATGTTGCCGCCCGACCACGTGACCGCCTGGCCCGTCCGCGACTGCGACCAGCCCGGCTTGGCCTCGGCGTCGTCGAGCTGGAAGTCCTGGGGGACGCCAAGCGTGACGTGGTCGACGCCGTAGGCATCGCCCTCGTTCGGCACGGAGAACACGAGGTCGACGAGCTGGCCCTTCACGATGTTGGCGGGGACGATCGAGAGATGAGCGCTCGCCGGTGCGGCGAGCAGCAGTGCGGCGACGGCGGCGCTACAGCCCGAGATGCCGCGCAATGACCATCCGCTGTACTTCATTCGTCCCCTCGCCGATCTCAAGGATCTTCTGGTCGCGATAGAGCCGCGAGATCGCGTACTCGTCCATGAAACCGTAGCCGCCGTGGATCTGGAGGCTCCAGTTCGCCGCGCGATGGGACAGCTCGCCCGAGAAGAGCTTGGCCATCGCTGCCGTCTTCGCGAAGTCCCGGCCCTGGTCTTTCTCCCACGCGGCCTTCCAGACGAGGTCGCGCGCCGCCTCGATCTCGGTCGCCATATCGACGAGCTTCTCCTGGACCGCCTGGAACTTCGCGATCGGCTTGCCGAACTGCACTCGCTCCTTCGCGTAGGCGATCGCCAGGTCGTAGCAGCCTTGCGCGAGGCCGACGCCCATCGCCGCGACCGAGATCCGCCCGCCGTCGAGGATCTGCAGGAACTGCTGAAAGCCTTCGCCGCGTGGGCCGAGGAGATTGCTCTCGGGGACACGTGCATCGTGAAACGACAGCTCGCGCGTGTCTGACGCGCGCCAGCCGAGCTTGTGCATCGGCCCGGAGATCGTGTAGCCCGGCGTGCCGTTCGAGACGACGATGTTCGAGATCTCTCCCTCGCCGGTGAGAGCGGTGATCGTCACGCACGCGGTGATGTCGGTGCCGGCGTTCGTGATGAACATCTTCGACCCGTTGATCACCCATTCGCCGCCCGCGAGCACCGCGGTCGTCCGCGTCGCGCCGGCGTCCGAGCCGGCGTTCGACTCGGTCAGGCCGAAGGCCGCGAGCTTCCT
>JBAQHS010000019.1:0-12994 GCA_049288455.1 Gaiellaceae bacterium
GAAGCAGAGGAGTGGCCGCAGGCGCTTGCCGCCGGCCGAGAGCGCCTCGCCGGCGACCTCCTGCGCGAGCCCGGGATGCACCGAGACTGCCCGGGCGAGCCCGGCCTCGACCTCGCCCATGTAGGTCGCAAGCCCGGGCGTCGCGTGCACCTGCGCGAGGCTCACGTGCGCCTTTTGTGACACTTACGGCACGCTTTCGTGCGCGTGGCTGACACCGGACTGGGCCTCACGAGGCCTGGCCCGTATGGAGGGCGACGATCGAGCCCGCGAGCAGGCGGAAGCGGACTTCGCCGAAACCGCACTCGCCGAGCAGGGTGGCGAGGCGCTCGGCCGTCGGGAACCGCTTCACCGATGCGGGCAGGTAGGTGTAGGCCGCGCCGCCGGGGAGGATCTTGCCGAGCGCGGGAACGATTCGGTCGAACCACAAAGAGAAGAACGGCTTCAGCACACCGCGCGGCTGGGTGATCTCGAGGATCGCAAGCCGCCCGCCCGGTCGCAGCACGCGGCGCAGCTCACGCAGCGCGAGCTCGAGGTCGGCGACGTTACGCACGCCGAACCCGACCGTCGCAGCATCGAACGTCGCATCGGCGAACGGGAGCGCGAGCATGTCGCCCTGCAGCCACTCGAAGACCGACGCCTCGCCGGCGCCCTTCCGCCGCGCACGTTCGAGCATCGCCTCCGAGAAGTCGAGCCCGGTGACACGGGACGCGCCCGCCTTCCGATCGGCGAAGGCAAGGTCGCCCGTCCCGCACGCAGCATCGAGCACGCGATCTCCGGGCCGCACCGCCGCCTCGGCGGTGAGTCTGCGCCAGCGCCCGTCGAGACCGGCAGTCATCACCCGATTCATCAGGTCGTAGACCGGCGCGATGCGGTCGAACATCGTGCGCACGGCGTCGGGCGCGAGTGTCATGCGTGATCCTTCTGGCCCCAGCGCGGGACGAGCGTGTTGTCGAGGCCAATCTGATCCAGGACGCGCGCAACGACGAAATCGACGAGATCGTCGACGGTTTCGGCGCCGTGATAGAAGCCAGGCGCGAGGAAGAGGATGGTCGCGCCGGCGCGGCGCAACGTCAGCATGTTCTCGAGGTGGATCGACGAGAGCGGCGTCTCGCGCGGGCAGACAACGAGCTTCCGCTCCTCTTTCAGCGCCACCGACGCGGCGCGATGAATCAGGTTCTGCATCGCGCCCGAGGCAATCGTCCCGAGCGTGCCCATCGAGCACGGGCAGATCACGTACGCGTCGACCTTTGCCGACCCCGAGGCGTACGGCGCTTTCCAGTCATTCGGCTCGAAGACGGTGACGCCCGCGCCGGTGCCTTCCGTGAATCGCGCGAGGGTCTCGTCCCGCGAGAGCCGCGCATCCCCATAGAGCTCGGTGGCGAGCACCTCGATCGCAGCGCCGGAAACCGAGACGCCCACTTCGGCGTCGGCCGCAGCGAGCGCCTGCAGGAGCCGCCGCGCATAGGGGGCGCCCGAGGCGCCGGTGATGCCGAGAAAGACGTGCATTCCGGCGTGAACTGTAGAGGGGAAGCGTGCTCGGGCGGACTACTTGGCGCCCTTGGACGCCTCGAGGAACGTCGCCAGGGAGAGAAGCCGCGCGTTGCCAAGCCCGGCGAAGGACGGCATCTGGGAGCCCGGGTTCTTGCTGGCCGGGTTCTGCAGGTGGGCGATCTGGAATGCGATCCCCTTGTTCTTCGCGCCCTCGGCCGTCAATTCGGGCGCGCCGAGGTTGTGCCCGCCGTCACCGAGGTAGGTGTGGCAGTTCAGGCAGCCCGCGACCGCGAACAGCTTTGCCCCGGCGATCGCCTGCTGGTTGCCGGTGAAGCCCTCTTTGGCGGCCCACTTCGGAACGTGACCGACGATCTCCGAGCCGAGTGCTTCCTTCGCGGTCGCGCCCTTGTACGTGAGGATGCCCATCGAGAGGACGACCATGATCGATGCGATGATCGCGACCGGCCGGCGCAGCAGCCGTCGCTCGGCGCGCAGGTCGATGAACGGCATCAAGAGGAGCAGCACGAGCAGGATCGTCGGGATCCCGATCGTCCCGAGGAGTACCGACTCGGGCCACTTGAAGATGCGCAGCAGGTAGAAGAGGAAGTAGAAGTACCAGTCCGGACGCGGGACGAAGTTGATCGTTCCCGGGTCGGCCGGCGCGTCGTAGAGCTTCCCGAGCCAGCCTGCTGCGGTCGTGTGGTGGTTCCCCGGCGTCGTGTACTTCCAGACGATCGCGAGGCCGATGATCACGACGACGACGACGAACGACATGATCGTGTCGTGCCACATCGCGTACGGGAAGAACGGCTTCCCGCGCTCCTTGACGTCCTCCTTGTACTGCTGGAAGACGCGCCGCCGCTCGACGAGCCGGTCGCTAGCCACGCGAGTCCTTCCGCGGCGCCGGGCGCGTCAACCCGGACCGGCCGGCGCCGTTCGTGGACGCCTCCGCGAGCGGGCCCGTTCCGGCGGCTTCCTTCGACCACGGCGGCGAGGTGACTCCGAGGCGCACGACGAGGTACAGGTGCAGTCCGATCAGCGCCGCGATCGCCCCCGGAAGCAGGAGCATGTGGATCGAGTAGAAGCGCGCCAGTGTGTCGCCGTTGATGTAGGTCCCGCCTTGCAGGAACTGGGCGATGAACGGCCCTAAGAATGGGGCGCTGCCGTTGATGTTGATGCCGACCACCGTCGCCCAGTACGCGGTCTGGTCCCACGGCAGGAGGTACCCGGTGAAGCCCTCGCCGAGGCCGAGGGCGAGGAGCAGCACACCGACGATCCAGTTCAGCTCACGCGGGTACTTGTACGCGCCGAAGAGGAACACGCGACCCATGTGCATGAACATGAGGATGATGAAGACCGAGGCGCCCCAGCGGTGCATGCCGCGCACGAGCCAGCCTGCCCAGACGTCGTTCGTGATGTGCTGGATCGACGAGTAGGCGTCCTTCGTATCGGGCTTGTAGTACATCGCGAGGATCACGCCCGTCAGCGCCTGCACGAGGAATGCCGTCAGCGTCGCCGAGCCGAGTGTCTGGAACCAGTTGATGTCGCCCGGGACCTTGCGGAACAGGAAGTACTTCACCCCGCCGACGAGTCCCGAGCGCTCCTCGAGCCAGTCGAGCGGGTACAGGATCGCTTCCTGCATCTGCGCCTTCTTCGTTGCGGGACGCGTCGCCATCAGTGGGGAGGCTGGATCGGATACAGCCAGGACTCGATGCCGTCGACGTGCTCACCCGGGAACGCGAGCGTCCACTTGTGGATCTTCGCGGTCGCGCCGACGCCGTCGACGTGCGACACGGAGAACGGCTTGCCGAGGAAGAGATGGCCGTTGCGGATCGAGAAGGAGTAGCGATCGAGCGCCCGGACCGGCGGGCCGGAGGTGCGGTTGCCTTCGGTGTCGTACTGGCCGCCGTGACACGGGCAGCCGAAGCCGGCGATCGAGATCGCAGGAATCAGCGTCACATCACCGTGGTGGGTCGTGCCCTTGTCGTCGAGCGGCCCGTTCGGCTGCACGGGGCAACCGAGATGCGCGCAGTGGTTCGAGATGATCGTGAAGCTCGGCTGCCCGTTCAGCTGGCCGTTCGAGCGCACGTAGGCCGTCCGACGTGAGACCTCACCCGCCGCTGCGTCGAGCATGAATGTCGCCACGATGTACTTCCCGTCGGGAAACGCGGTGAGCGGGCCGAGGTCGTGATCCTTCTGACCCTGTTTCAGGAACGCCGGCACGACCATGAAGCCGAGTGCCGGTGCACTGACGAGCCCGCCGAGGACACCGCCGAGTCCGAGCGTCGAGAGCTCGAGGAACTTCGCGCGCGGGTAGCGCTCGCCGGGCTCGGACTCGGGCATCGCGTCGCCGCCGTCGGGCGCGAAGCTCGCGGCGCCCGTGGCGCTCTCCGGCGCAACGTCGGGCGTCGCAACGAGCTCGGTGCCTGCCGTCAGGTCACGAACCCACAGGAATCCGAACGCGAGCGCGACGAGCGCGCCGATGACAGCGATCCAGACGGACACGATGAGCCCGACGAGCAGGACGACGACGCCCACGGCGAAGCCGGCCGGCCAGATGCTGGGGCCTGGGACGTGAGGATGTTCGTCGTGGGGCTGCAACGCAGATTCAGAGATGCACGATGTTCAGGAATGCACCCTCAGGCTGGATTCAAGCGGTAAACACAGGTTCCGGTCAATGTCGTAACAGGCGGCGCGAACTCTGACGCATCCGGACGCTCTATGCCGGGGGAACCGTTGGCCCGCCGCCGTCGAGGCCATATTCGCCCCAGCGCCGGTCGACGAGCTCCTGTACCTCTGCACTCATCTCGATCTCGGGAGGCCAGTCCCGGGCGCCCTCGGCCGGGCTCTTCGCCGTGGCGTCGATCCCGATCTTCCCGCCGATGAACTGCAGCGTCGAGGCGTGATCGAGGTGGTCGAGCGGGCCTTCGGTGATGACGATGTCGCGCTTCGGGTCGACGTTGGCGCCGACATAGAAGGTGACCTGCTCGTAATCGTGAACGTCGACATGCTCGTCGACGATCACGACGCCTTTGGTGAGGCTGAGCATTCCGAGGCCCCAGATCGCGTGCATCACCTTGCGCGCGTGGCCCGGGAAGGCCTTCCTGATCGAGACGATCGCAAGGTTGTGGAACGCGCCGGCGACCGGGAGGTCGTAGTCGACGATCTCGGGCACCGTCAGCTTCACGGCCGGCAGGAAGATCCGCTCGGTCGCCTTGCCGAGCCACGCATCTTCCTGCGGCGGCTTGCCGACGACGATCGACGGATAGACCGCGTCCTTGCGCATCGTCATCGCGGTCACGTTGAACACCGGGAACTGCTCGGCCGGGGTGTAGTAGCCGGTGTGGTCGCCGAACGGCCCTTCGACCGCGAGCGAGGCGCCCCGCTCCACGTAGCCCTCGAGCACGATCTCGGCGTCGGCAGGGACCTCGAGGTCGACCGTGACTCCCTTCACGAGCTCCACCGGTGAGTCGCGCAGGAAGCCGGCGAGCATGAACTCGTCGATGTGCTTCGGCAGCGGTGCGCTCGCCGAGTAGGCACTGATCGGGTCGAGCCCGAGCGCGACGGCGATCTCCATGCGACCCTCGGTGAAGAGGTAGTCGGCCCGTCCGTCCTTGTGGATCTGCCAGTGCATCGCAGTCGACCGCGGCCCGAGCACCTGCATGCGGTACATCCCGACGTTGCGCTGCCCGTTGCGTGGGTCGTGCGTGATCACGGCGGGCAGCGTGATGAACGGTCCGGCGTCGCCCGGCCAGCAGGTCTGCACGGGCAGCAGGCCGAGATCGACATCCTCGCCCGTGAGCACGACCTCCTGCGACCGCCCACGCTTCACGAGCTTCGGGCGCGAGTCGGCGATCGACTTCAGCGTTCGCAGACCGCGCACCTTGGCGGCGAGGCCTTCAGGCGGCTGCATCTCGAGGATGTCGCCGAGCTTCTCCGCGATGTCATCGAGCCGCTCGACCCCGAACGCGAGGCACATGCGTTTCTCGGTCCCGAACTGGTTGATGAGAAGGGGGATTGCGCTGCCCTTTGGCCGCTCGAACAGCAGTGCGGGGCCGCCGGACCGCACTGTCCGGTCGACGATCTCAGTCATCTCGAGATACGGATCGACCTCCGCCGCGATCCGGACGAGCTCGCCCTCACGCTCCAGAAGCGCGATCCACTCGCGCAGGTCGCGGGTCGGCATCGGGGCTCAGTCTAGAGCGGTGGTTCAGGCGACCGAGGTCTTCGGTGCCGTGACCGTCTCGGCAACGTTGCATGCGTAGCGCGGGTCGTGGTGCGTCGCGAGCTGCAGGAGGATCGCGTGCAGCTGCTGCCGCTGCGCCGGCTCGAGCGGCTCGAGGAACTCCTCCTCGACCTCGCGCGAGATCGCCCGGAGCTGCACAAGCTTCTTCTTGCCCGCGGGCTGAAGACTGACGAGATGGCGACGACGATCCGCAGGGTCGCGGCGGCGTTCGATCAGCCCCGCTTCCTCGAGCTCATCGAGGAGGCCGACGAGCCAGCTGCGGTCGTAGCCGAGAGCGTCGGCGATCGTGGCCTGCGTCTCGCGCGCGCTCTCCTCGAGGACGGCGAGCACCGAGTAATGAAACGGGCTCTCACCGGCCGCTTCGAAGGCCGCCATCGTCCGGTCCTTGATCGCCCAGCCGAGCCGCTTCAAGAGAAAGGCCGGGCTGCAGACGAGCTCGTACGGCGGGCTGACGCCCAGCTTGACCATGGGATTGACGGGTGGAGTGCTCATGTCAAGGGGAAGTGTAGCTCGTCCAAGTGTGGTGATGTGCTATCGTTGTATTTCTCCACGATATAGAAGGGAGATAGATGTCTCGTACCGCAAACGCACGCCTCCGCCGCCCGAATCCATGGGTTGCTCTTACCCTGATCGTCGCTGCGCAATTCATGGTTGTGCTCGATATCTCGATCGTGAACGTCGCTCTCGCGACGATCAAAACCGATCTTCGCTTCTCCGAGGCCAGCCTGCAATGGGTGATCAGCGCGTACGCGATCATCTTCGGCGGCTTCCTGCTCCTCGGCGGCCGCATCGCCGACCTTTTCGGCCGGCGCCGGGTCTTCGTCGCCGGCATCGCGCTCTTCACGCTTGCGTCCGCGCTCAGCGGGCTCGCCTGGTCGGCCTCCTCGCTCGTCGCGTTCCGCGGCCTGCAGGGTCTCGGTGGCGCGCTCTTCGCGCCCGCAGGGCTTTCGCTGCTGATGACCACGTTCCGCGAGGGGCGTGAGCGCAACCTTGCGCTCGGCATCTGGGGCGCGGCCTCCGGAAGCGGCGCCGCGGTCGGCGTCCTGCTCGGCGGTGTCCTGACGTCGTACTTCGACTGGCCGTGGGTCTTCTACATCAACGTTCCCGTCGGCCTCGCGCTCGTGGCACTCGTGCCGCGCCAACTCGCCGAGAGCCGGGCAGAAGGCACGAGCCGGCACTTCGACGTCGCCGGTGCAACGACGGTCACCGCATCGTTGATGCTGCTCGTCTACGCACTCACCCGCGCGACGCAGAGCGGCTGGACGAGCCTCTCGACCATCCTGCTCATCGGCGCGTCGGCCGTGCTCGCTGCGGCGTTCGTCGCGATCGAGCGGCGGGCCGAGTCGCCGCTGCTGCCGTTCGAGGTCTTCCGCGGCACGACGCTCGGGGTCGCGAACGTGATCACCGCGATCATCGCGTCGATCGCGTTCTCGCAGTTCTTCCTGCTGACGCTCTACCTGCAGCAGGTCCTGCATTACTCCGCGGCGCGCAGCGGCCTCGCATTCACCGCCATCGCGGGGACGGTTGCCGTCACGTCGAACGTCGCGCAGCGCTTCGTCACCCGCTTCGGACCGCGGCGCGTGCTCGCGACCGGGCTCCTGTTCGCCGCCGCCTCGGAGGCCCTGCTGACACGGCTGCCGGTGCACGGGCACTACGTCACGGACTTGCTGCCGTCGTTCCTGCTCATCGGGGTCGGCATCGGCGTCTCGTTCGTCGCCGTGACGATTGCAGCACTGCAGGGCGTACCCGCGCGCGACGCGGGCGTTGCGTCCGGACTCGTGAACACGAGCCGTCAGATCGGCGGCGCGATCGGCCTCGCGGCAGTGACGACGATCGCAACCACCTACGCCGGCCATCGCTCCGTCACCGTCTCGGCGGCGAGCGCGACCACGCACGGCTATCGCGTCGCGTTCGGGACGCTCGCCGTGCTCGCACTCGGCGCCGCGCTCCTCACGGCAACGATGCGGGTGCTGCACCGGCACGAGCCGGTTGCCGCACCGAAGCCAAAGCCGGCCGACCAGCACCTCGAACCGATCAGGGAGGCAGCATGACCCTCACACACGCCGTCGAAGGCGCAGCCGTTCTGGATCGTCAGGTCGACGACCTGCTCTTGCATGCCCGTGGGCTCGTGCTCGTCCGGCAGGTGCTCGCCGGTCGCGGCGCGAGCCCGGCCGAGCTCGATGCGCACACACGCGAGCTCGAACGAGTGCAGGGCAAGCTCGTCGAAGTGCTCGGCGGCAGCTGAGCTCGAGAAGGGGGCTAGTACGCCGTGCGCCGGGCGCGCTTGCGCTCGGCGCGGCGGTGCCCGGCCCAGTGCGAGAGCTCGCCGAGCGCGATCACGACGAGAAAGATAAGGCCGACGACGAGCATGCCGAGGATGACGTGCGTGCCCTCGCTGGCGGCATCGAAGATCATGCCGCGACTCTAGCGCAGTGCAACGCGAGCGCGCCTGCGAGCGCGTCGGCATCCGGCTCGCCGCCGAGCGCTCGCATCGCCTCGACCCACGCCTGCTCGTCGCCACCCGAGCCGTCGGCCCGCAGCGCCGCGCAGCGCGAGATCAGCTCGGCCATCGTCGCGACCGCGGTGACCCCGCCGGCCTCGGCGATCCGGACGAGACCGTGGGCATAGAGGTAATCGCCGAGCAGCACCGCCTCGTCGGCGTCGGGCGCAAGAAAGAGCCGCGGCCGCCCGTAGTGGACGAGGTAGGCCTCGTAGACCGTCTCCACGCCGAGCGCGAGCGCCCGCGGGGCGAGCGCCGAGAAGATGGGCTCCCAGGCAGGCTGGTCGCGCAGCGCCCGTGCCCAGACCTCGCTCTCGGCCCGCGCGCCGTCGGCGATCACGGTCTCGACGTTCAAATCAAGCATTGAGCTCGGAAACGGCCTCGACCGTCTCGTCGATCACATCGTCGTCGTGTGCGAGCGACGGGAAGAGGCACTCGTACTGGCTCGGGGCGATGTAGATGCCCCGCTCGAGCAACCCGCGGAACAGCACGCCGTACGGCTCCGTGTCGAGCTCCTCAAACCGGACGACCGGCGTCTTGCGCGAAGCGAAGAGGGTGAGCATCGCCCCGACGCGCTGGACCTGCCCGAATGGCTCGAGTCCTGCGGCGAGCCTGGCGGCGCGGCGCTCGAGCTCGTCGTAGACCGAGGGATCGCGGAGCCGCCGGAGCACGGAGAGGCCGGCCGCGGTCGCAAGCGGGTTGCCGCTGAGCGTGCCCGCCTGGTAGACGGCCCCGGACGGCGCCAGCTGCTGCATCACCTCGGCACGGCCACCGAAGGCTGCGAGCGGCAGGCCGCCACCGACGATCTTGCCGAGGATCGTCAGGTCTGGCCGGACGCCGAAGAGCTCCTGCGCACCGCCGCGCGCCACGCGGAACCCACTGATCACCTCGTCGAAGACGAGCAGCGCACCCGAGGCGTCGCAGAGCAACCGCAGCGCCTCGAGGAACCCCGGCGCGGGCGGCACGCAACCCATGTTTCCCGCGATCGGCTCGACGAGAATCGCGGCGAGCCCCTCCCCGTATTCCTCGACCGCTGCCGCCGCGGCATCGATGTCGTTGTAGTCGACGACGATCGTGTCGGCAGTGACGCCCGACGGAACGCCGGGGGACGATGGGATGCCAAGCGTCGCGAGGCCCGAGCCCGCGCTCGCGAGGAACTGATCGGCATGGCCGTGGTAGCAGCCCGCGAACTTCAGCACCCGGTCACGGCGTGTGAATCCGCGCGCAAGGCGAATCGCCGACATCGCAGCTTCCGTCCCCGACGAGACGAGACGAACGAGCTCGACCGACGGCACCGCGTCCACGATCTCTGCGGCGAGCTCGACCTCACCCTCGGTAGGGGCGCCGAAGGTCGTCCCGCGCTCGGCCGCATCGCGCACGGCGTCGATCGTCTCGGGATCCGCATGACCGAAGATCAGCGGCCCCCACGACTGCACCCAGTCGACGAGCCGGCGCCCATCGGCCGTCTCGAGATAGGCGCCCTCCCCGCGCGCGGCGAAGAACGGCTCGTCGAGGCCGACTCCGCGCATCGCGCGAACCGGCGAGTTCACACCACCTGGGATCAGCTTCTGCGCGCGATGCCAGAGCTCGGACCTCACGAGCGCCACTGCGCGAACTCCTTGGCCCAGTAGGTGAACACCACGTCGGCGCCGGCGCGGCGGATCGCGGTCAGCGACTCGATCGCAGCGGGCCGTTCCTCGACGTCGCCCGCCGCCGCCGCGGCCTTGATCATCGCGTACTCGCCGCTGACGTTGTACGCGGCGAGTGGATGGTCGAAGCGGTCGCGCGCTGCGCGGATCACGTCGAGATACGGAAGCGCGGGCTTGATCATCAGCATGTCGGCACCCTCGGCGATGTCCAACTCGCACTCACGCAACGCCTCGCGCACGTTCCCTGGATCCATCTGATAGCCACGGCGGTCGCCGAACGCGGGCGCGCTGTCGGCGACCTCGCGGAAGGGGCCGTAGAAGGCGGAGGCGTACTTCGCGGAATAGGCGATCACGGGTGTCTGCGGCAGCTGCTCGCGGATCGCTCCGACGCGCCCGTCCATCATGTCGCTCGGGCAGACGATGTCGGCGCCCGCCTCGACGTGCGAGACCGCGGTGCGCGCGATCAGTTCGAGCGACGCGTCGTTGTCGACCTCGTCACCGTGCATCACGCCACAGTGGCCGTGGCTCGTGTATTCACAGAGACAGACGTCCGTCAGGAGCAGCAGCTCCGGGAACCGCTCGCGAAGCGCGCGGAGCGCCTGCTGGACGACGCCGTCCTCGATCCACGCGCCGGATCCCTCCTCGTCCTTCTCCTCGGGGAGCCCGAAGAGGATGACGGAGGTCACACCGAGACGAAGGAGCTCGTCGCACTCAGCGACGACCGACTCGACCGTGTGGCGCGCCAGGCCCGGCAGCCGCTCGTTCGGGAGCGCGGCGGGCGCGACGAAGAGAGGTTGGACGAGGTCGTCCAGCGAGAGCGTGGTCTCACGCACGAGGTCGCGCATGGCGCCCGTGCGGCGAAGCCGCCGAAGCCGGGTGACGGGAAACGAGCTCACGGGCGAAGGGTACGCGCGGCGGGCAACTCACCCTCGACTCCGATGTCGACCGGCACCGATTCGCCGCCCGACCACGACTCGAGCTGAATGCGGTCGACGAAGAACTCCCAGATCGCGCGACCGACGGCGAGGAGCGGCAATGCGATCAGCGCACCGGGCAAGCCGTAGACCTCGGCGCCTGTGGCGAGGCCGAAGATCACAAGCAGCGGATGGAGCCGCAACGCGTTCCCCATCACATTCGGCACGACGACATGCCCCTCGACCTGGTGGATTGCGAGGAAGAGCAGGATCACCCAGAGGGCGGAGACCGGGTGGACGACCAGCGCGTAGATCGTCGCCGGGATCGCGCCGAGCCACGGCCCGAGGTACGGGATGATCTCCGTGGTCGCGACCCACGCACCGAAGAGCAATGCGTACTGCTGACCGTGTGGAAGCAGGCCGAGTGCGGCAAGCACCCACAGGCCTACCCCGGCGCTCGTGCCGATGATCAGCGACAACGCAGCCTGACCGCGCACGTACGACGCGAGCGCATGCTCGATGCTGCGGAGCAGCGGCCGCTCGCCCGGTCGTGGGGGGAAGCGTCGGTTGACTGCGCGACCGAGGCGCTGCATGTCGAGGAGCATGTAGATCGACACGACCAGCAGGAGGACGACCGAGAACAACGTCTTCCCGATCGAGATCGCGGCGCCTTCGACGAACGTGACGATGTGGTTCGTGTAGTGCCCGACGTCGCGCCGGCGAATCTGCTGCACGGCCTTGTGCCCTCGCTTCTGCACATCGACCGACTTCAGATGGTGCGTGTTGAGCCAGTGCTGCAGCCGATCGACGTCACGGTCGGCCGAGGTCTGTCCGACTTTGCCGTGAACATTCGTGAAGTAATCGTTGAATCTCGTTGCCGCCGTCTTCGTCTGACCGACGACGGCGGTCGTGATCGCAAGGATGATCAAACCAAGGGCCGCCGCAAAGCTGAGGTACACGAGCGCGACCGAGAGGCCGCGCGGTAGGCGGACCCTCTGGAGCGCGAGCACGAGCGGATCGAGCAGCAACGCGACGAGCGCCGCGACGACGAACAGGAAGACGACGTGAGCCGCGGCGTTCGCAACGATCCACGCCAGGACGAGCAGAAGTGGGAGCACGACGAGCTGGACCCAGCGCGGGACCTCGATCCGCGGCGGACGGGCCGGGGCGCTCACCCCAACGATGCTACAGCCCGCGTCACGCAGCTCAGGCCCCCCGACTGGGACTGGTCGTTCGCGCTCGACGGGGCGCTCGCACTCGACCCGGCGCTCTCCTGGGAGGAGCCGCCGAGGCCGCACCGTGCCGGCCCTCGGTTGATCCCTCGTGATTCGTTCGCTACGGTGCCCGGCATGCCGCCCCCGGTGACCAACCGGCGCGCCCGCACGACGCGTCGCCGGCACCTGGAGCGCGAGCGGCGTCTCCGCCGTCTCGCCGTCCTTGTCGCGATTGCCCTTGTGGCCCTCGTGACACTGCTCCTTTCGGCCTTCGGAGGCTCCGGCCGTCCGGCCGCCGCCCCTGCACCGGCGAGCGCATCCCGCCTGCTCCCGGCAGGCCCGCCTCGCCCCGAGATCGTCGCCCGCGTCGGCACGCTCCACCTGCAGCTCCCGATCAGCCAGAGCCGCGTGACGGCAATCGGCTACCAGGGCGGCTCCGAAGGAGCGATGGCGCTCGCGCCCGTCGGGACGCAGGCAAACCAGGGCTTGCTCCGCCGCCTCGTCCGCTCGGTGATCGGCGGCTCGTCGGGAGGGCCCCGCTGGTACCAGCTACCGGGTGGCGTCGGCCCCGGCTCGTCGGCGATCGACATCGGCGCTCCGTCGGGCACGGATGTGTACTCGCCCGTCGACGGCACGATCGTCGCGATCGACGATGTCTCGTTGAACGACCGCGACTACGGATCGCGTATCGACATCCAGCCCACCGTCGCACCCTCGCTCGTCGTTTCCGTCTCGCACGTTCGCGTCGATCCATCGCTCGTCGTCGGCTCGTCGTTGACCGCGGCCGGCTCCAAGCTCGGATCGGTCGTCGACTTCTCGCATGCCGAGCGACAGGCGCTCGCGCGGTACACGCACGACTCCGGGAACCACGTCGTCGTCGAGGTTCATCCCTCGGCGACCCTTCTGAATTAAGCAACGCGTGCGCATCCTCTTCGTCGCCGACGTGTTCGGCGCTCCCGGTCGCCGTGCGATCGAGACGA
>JBAQHS010000020.1:0-24359 GCA_049288455.1 Gaiellaceae bacterium
AGCCGGCATTCTGGCGTAGTCTACTGACGGCGTGGCGGAGATCTCCCAGCGGGGCTCTTCACAGATCGCAGCCCCTCGCTCGGCCGTTATCGGAGTCGCTGCAGCTGGGGTGTGGGGTTTTCTTGCCTGGTTCGACGGCGGCTTCGGAACCGGCGCGCTCGCAATCGGGGGCATCCTGAGTCTCGGTCTCGTGCTTGTCGCGCCGGGTCAACCGTGGCGTCGGCTCCCGGCCCAGCGCGGCGCGAGTCGCATCGCAATCGTCGCGGCGTGCTTGTTGCTTCTCTGGACGTTTCTGTCGATCTCATGGGCGCACTATCGGTCGGATGCATGGGTCGGAGCCGACAAGACCCTCCTCGCTGTCACGACCTTCCTGCTGTTCAGTTTCTGGCCGCTCGGACGAGACGCGTTGATCAAGGTGCTCGGCGCCTTCGTCTTGGTACTGACAGCGGTGGCGGTCGGTGTCGCCGTCAAGGCGATCCATGCACCCGACTCCGTCTTCACGGACGGCCGTCTCTCCGCGCCGACGGGGTACATCAACGCGACGGTGGCCCTCTGGATGCTGGGATTCTGGCCCGCCTGCTACCTCGGGTCGCTGCGACGCCTCTCGCCTGCGGCGCGTGCGATCTTCTTGGCGGCGGCGGCGCTGTTCCTCGATCTCGCGGTCTTGGGCCAGAGTCGATCCTGGGCATTCCTCTCCGCGCCGCTTGCGATCTTGTTCGTCTTCCTCTCGAGGCGGCCGCTCCGGATGGTGATCGTCTTCGCGATCGTGGTCGCCGGGGCGACGTGGTGCTGGCCGACGCTCTTCGACGTCTACGCGCGCGTGAGTCAGGGCCGACCGATCAGCGACACGCTTCCGAGGACGTTGCTCACGATTTTGGCGTCGTGTGCCGTGACCGCGCTCCTTGGGGTTGCATGGTCGTACGCCGAGCGACGGGTTTCCGTCAGCGAACAAACGCAGACGCGCATCCGAGTTGCACTCATCGCAGTCGGCGTCGTACTGGCTCTCGTGGGTGCCGCATCCCGAGGGCTCACCCATCCGCGAACGTGGGTCACGCGGGAATGGAACGACTTCACGCAGGGCACGACCACGCCTTCGGGCGACAATCGATTCCAGACACTGGGGAGCGACCGTTATCTCGAGTGGCGGATCGCCTGGTCAGGGTTCAAGCACGATCCGGTCCTCGGGATCGGCGCAGAGAACTACGGCGATCTCTACCTCCTGGAGCGTCCTGACAGCCTCAGGGAGCCGGCCTATCCGCACTCGATTCCACTCGGCCTTCTGGTCGGGCTCGGAGCGGTCGGGCTCGGGTTGGCAGTCGTTCTGATCGCCGCGGCCGGGCGGGCGGCGTTCCGGTGGCGGAGTCGACTTGACGACCCAACTCACGCCGACGGGGTCGTGGCAGCGTTGATGATCCCGCTGTATTGGCTCGCGCACGGAACCTTCGACTGGTTCTGGGAGTTCCCAGCGTTGGCGGCGCCCGCCTTTGCGATGCTCGGCGTCGTCGTCTCCGCCGGGTCGTCCGAATCGCCGAGCACGGGCGGGCCGATACGCCGGTTGTCCCCGCGCGGGGTGACGGTGGCGGTCGGGGTGGCCGCGTGCGCTCTCGCGGTGTCGTTTGCGCTTCCGGCCCTATCGGACGCCTATGTGAACGCGGCGTCTGCCTCTTGGCGGGCCAATCCCGGCAGGGCGTTCTCGCTCCTCCGGCGAGCCGCTTGGCTCAATCCCCTCGCCGGCGATCCATACGTGATCGAGGGTGCGATCGCAACGCGCGTCGGTGACTCGCGCCGCGCAGTTCATGCCTATGACCTCGCGGCGAAACGTGAGCCGCGGAACTGGTACGCAAAGCTGGAGTTCGCGCTGCTCAGCGAACGACTGGGCAACCATCGAACTGCCACGCAGGCCATGAGCGAGGCGCAACGTCTCAATCCGCGCGATCCGGTCGTGCTCTACGCCGCAGCGATGCTCCGCAGTGGGCATTCGGTCGATACGAGCGTCATCGATCGCCTGTACCTCAACGAGGTGAAGCGCCGCTTCCCGCAGGCACCCGGAGGCTGAGCGTCCTCAGGAGTACCGCTGCTTGTGAAACACCCGGTAGTGATCGAAGCAGAACTCGGTGTGACGATCCCTCGCGAGGTCGTAGTACCAGCACTGGATCACGATCTTCGGCGCGATGTACACCGCTGAGGTGAGCTGAGGCGGCCCGAGTAACGCCTGAACCTGATCCGACGTCATCGAGCGGTGAATTTCTGCGAAGGACCGATCTGTGACCCGGGTCCGAGTCTTAGCGCTTGCCGGGCCCCCCTCGCCGAACCAGATGCCGGCGAGGGCCAGGCAAACGAGTGCGGTGACGCCGATCGTGCGGCGTTGCCTCACTGGTTCAGGCTCTCAGAACTCGGGGTGGACAATGAGGGAGGTTTCCGACACACTGTGAGTGAGCAAACATCTGTTCAGTCACTGAGCAATGGGGAGAAGGGTCGATGTCCAGAATTCGCAACGTTAGCCTAGTCAGCGCCGTTTTTGCTCTTCTTGGCGCTGGTGCGGCCTATGCGGGAAGTCCGTCGGTGGCGGGGTATGGCGGCAAGGCGGGCGGCGTTGAGGGTCAAGTTGCGACGGCGAGTCATCCGGCCGGCACATTGCCCTTCACCGGGCTCAACCTGACGCTCGCACTCCTGGCCGGCGTCGTTCTCGTCGCAGTCGGGCTGTACCTTCGTCGCACCCGCGACGCGCAGACCTAAGCCGACCATCAAAAGAACACCTGGATCCCCGTGATCGCGAGAGCGATCGCGAGGACTACCAGTAGGTCCATGACGAGCACTCGCCCGAGCGTCGCGAGCGTGTAGATCGCGCCCGCGAGCAGCAGCGGCGGTCGCCTCTCGGCCGGTGCTGCCACAGCAGGCTCGCGGGCCGCCGACCTCACCTTGAGGAAGTCGAACGCCTGCAGTGGCGGCAGGCGGGCGATAGCCGATTCCCGCAACACAGGGTCGACAAGGGCGAGTTCCGGCGAGACGTCCCAGGCCGTCATCGCTTCCTTGTTCGCCGTTTTGCGTGGTGTTCCCGCATCGACCGGGCCGGGACGTCTCAGAGACCGATCGGTGACCCGTCCGTCGCGGCCGCCAGGCGTGCCACATAGTGCAATTCGGTCGATTCGCGCGCCGAGGACCCCGCCGGAACGACGATCCCGGTGGAGTCGAGGCACTCGATCAGCCGCAGGCCGACGTCGGCGAGTTGGCGCTCTTGCGCGTCGCGGTCGATGTAGTAGTGCAGGAGCCGGAAATCGTGCGCCGCGTCATTTGCGATCGTGTAGCTCGCGTCGCTTCGCGTGAGCGGTCGCAGACGCCTTCGATTGCGAGCCCGAGCCGGTGCTCGAAGGAGGGTCCAGAGCGCTCTTGGTGGATTCCGTGCGGTGCGAACGAGGCCGAACGGCGACCGAATCTGGTCGAGGCTCGCCCGATTATGGGCCGAGAAATACAGCACTCCGTCGGGTGCAAGCAGCTGCGCAAGCTCGCCGAGTACGCGCCGCCGCTCTTCATCGTCGAGTACGCCGAGCACGTTGAATGACGCGATGACCGCGTTCCAGCGCTCCGAGGCATAGCTGGAAAGGTCGCGCAGGTCGCCAACAGCGAATTTCTGGTCCGGATTGAGGCTGCGGGCGTGTTCGATCATCTCATGCGAGATATCGATTCCGGTGACAGTGGCGCCTCTTGCGCCCAGGTATCTGGTGACGCGGCCGGTGCCGCAGCCGAGCTCGAGGACCTGGCCGTTCAGCGCCTCGGCGTATCTGATGAGCACGATCGCTTCAGGCACTCGAAGTACGCGCGAGGCGTACGACTTCGCAAACCTTCCGTGCGCCCAGACGCGATTGTTCGTCTCGACCTGACTGCTCATGTCAAGCGCTCGGAGAAAGCAAGACGCCGCATGACGTAAGCGTACGTTGATACGCCTGCTTACGTCACGCGGCGATCTGCCGTTCAGCGGGGTGAGACAGCTAGCGCGGCCTGCGGCGACGCTGCTGCGACTGCGGGCGGCCCTGTGACTGTGGCCGCTTCGGTGCTGCGACCGTCAGCCCGGCGGCGGCGAACTGCTCGCCGTGGCCGAGACGGGTCGCCAGCTTGCCGATGTCGGCCTGCTGCTCGGGCAGCACGAAGGTCACTCCAGTGCCGCTCCGGCCTGCGCGGCCGGTGCGGCCGACCCGGTGCACGTAGTCGTCGTGACCGTGCGGTGGGTCGAAATTGATGACGTGGGTGATGTCGTCGACATCGAGCCCGCGGGCGGCGACATCCGTGGCGACGAGCGTCGTCACCTTGCCGGACTCGAAGCGTGCAAGCGCGCGCTCGCGCTGGTTCTGCGAGAGGTTGCCGTGCATCGGTGTGGCGGGGATGTCGTGCTTCGCAAGCTTGCGCGCGAGCTTGTCGGCGCCGTGCTTCGTGCGGACGAAGACGAGTGCGAGGCCGCGTTCGCCGCGCAATTGCGCAACGAGGCTGTCGAGCTTGCCCTCGGCTGTCACGGGCACGAAGGTGTGCTCGATCTCGCCCTTCTGCTTTTCGACCGGCGCCTCGGCCTTGAAGCGCGAGGGGTTGACCGTGTAGGCGCGGGCGAGCTCAGCAACGGCGCCGTCGAACGTCGCCGAGAAGAGCATCGTCTGGCGGTTCTGCGGCACGGTGCGGAGGATGCGGTCGACCTGAGGCTTGAAACCCATATCGAGCATCCGGTCGGCCTCGTCGAGGACGAGGACGCGCACGCCGTCGAGCGCGATCAGCCGCCGCTCCATCAGGTCGTGCAGCCGGCCGGGCGTGGCGACGAGCACCTGCGCGCCCTTCGCCTTCTTCGCCTGCGAGGCGAGCGGGACACCGCCGTAGACGGTCGCCACCCGCAGGCCCTTCGCCTCGGCGAGCGGCCTGAGATCGGCGGCGACCTGCGTCGCAAGCTCCCGGGTGGGAACGAGGACGAGGGCGGCGGGCCGTCCGTTCGCCTTCGCGGTCCGCTCGACGAGCGGCAGTCCGAAGGCGAGCGTCTTGCCGGAGCCGGTGGGCGACTCGGCGAGGATGTCGAGGCCGGCGAGCGCGTCCGGGAGGACGAGCTGCTGCACCGCGAACGGGTGGTGGATGTTGAGCGAATCGAGCGCGCGCACGACAGGCGTGCTGACGCCGAGCGCCAGGAAAGTCTGAGACAAGTTGTTCTACTCCTTGGTAAGGCAGGTCGAGATGCGGAAAACTCGAACAACCTGAAAAGGAGGAACGAGAAGCCAGATCTCACGGACACCGAATGGCGATCCGTACGACGACGGTAGCACGCCACCCGGGGGTTGCCGTTGCCCAAAAGGGTGACAAGCCGCTGCGGCTCGAGACTCATCGAACCAGGTTCAAAGAGCGGAACCTGGTTGCTGGCGCTGTTTTCAACCTGGTTTGGGGTTCAACCAGGATGGATGAGTTTCGAAGCTTGCACAGAGCTGGCACAGACACGTAACACCCGAGCGGGCACGCTTGAATGGTGCGGCCACATCACGCCGGCGTCTTCCACGTCACGACTCGATCGATCGCTGAGGAGCACATCTTCCGGGACGACCGCGACTACCTCGCGGGTGTGCAACTGATCGGGGAGCTCAGCCGCGACGAGTTGATCGTGTGTCATGGCTTCTGCCTGATGCCAACGCACTACCACCTGCTTGCCTCGTTCGACGAAAGCATGCTGAAGCGGGCGATTCATCGGCTCAACCGCCGCTACGCGGTCGGCTTCAACCGGCGCCACGATCGCCGCGGCCACGTCTTCGACTCGCCGTACGCCTCCGTCGAGATCCTCGAAGAGGCACACGCCGAGTGGATCGAGACCTACATCGCCGAGAACCCGCCGCACCGCCCGTGGCCCTGGAGCAGCTACGACGCGCCGTTCTCCTTCGTCCGGCCGCCGCCGTGGGTCGAAACTCGGCAACCTGGTTAAAAATCGAACCAGGTTGCGGGCAGACGTCGCACGAGGAAGATCGCCGCTGGAGGCGAAGAGGGACCGCGAAGGGTGCTCCGTCCGGAGCGGAGGCCAGGATTCGAGCCGAGAGCGCAGGTCGAAGGCACATTGACGGGTGAGGTCGGGCTGAGGTGCCAACTGACCCACCGACCGCAGCGCGAGGCTTCACGCGAGGCCGCCGGAGAGATCCGGCGGCCTCAGTCTTTCCCAGCTCTCGAGCAGGTTTTACGTCGCCCTTACGCTTCGACTACCTGAAACAGACCGCAAACGGCAATAGTCAGAGCATGCGGAGGGTTGCCAGCACATTCGTCGTCCTCGTCTTGCTGGCATTCGCCGGTGCTGCTGCCGCTGCGATCGACAAGGGCCCGGTCCCGCAGTTCCCGCGCCTCCCGGGCACGTGGTCGCACGCCGAGATCAACGTCTCGATCAGGCACGTCCCACACACCCTCATCCTCGACCGCGGCAAGATCGTCGGAGTGAACACGAGCCAGGTGACGATTCGCCGGCGCGACAACAGCACGGTTGTCGTGCCGCTTTCGGTGTCGACGATCGTGGTCGTCGACAACGTCCCCGCGGTGGCAGCCGACCTGCGGAAGCGCATGACGGTGCAGACGATGCGGATCGACGGCGGTGCCGCGGTTCGCGTGCGCGCCTCGTTCTAATACGCTGCGTCTGATGGCGGGGACAGTCCTGCTCGTCGAGGACGAGCCCTCGGTCGGAGAGCTCGTTCGCGGCTACCTGATGCGCGATGGCTATCGCGTCGTCTGGGTGCGGTCCGGCGAGGAAGCGGTCGTCGAGATCGACCGGCACCGCGTGCGCATCGTCATCCTCGACATCGGCCTGCCCGGCATGGACGGCTTCGACGTCTGCCGCGAGCTGCGCGCCCGGTCGAACGTGCCGATCCTCATGCTCACCGCCCGTGACGAGGAGCCCGATCGCATCGTCGGCCTCGAGGTCGGCGCCGACGACTACCTGACGAAGCCGTTCTCGCCGCGCGAGCTCGTCGCGCGCATGAAGGCGATCCTTCGGCGCAGCGAGCCGCAGGAAGGCCGTGAGAAGACCGTCGCCCTCGGCGACGTCGTGCTCGATCGCGAGTCGCATGACGTCACCGTTGCAGGCAAGCCCGTCGACCTGACGGCGAAGGAGTTCGACCTGCTCGCGTACTTCATGGCCAACCCGGGCGTCGTCGTCTCGCGCGACCTGCTGCTTGAACGCGTCTGGGGCCAGGAGTACCCCGGCGGCACCCGCACTGTTGACGTGCACGTCGCCCAGGTGCGGCGCAAGCTCGATCGCCCGGACCTGATCAGGACGCTGCGCGGGACCGGGTACAAGGCCGTCCAGCCGTGACCAGCCTGCGGGCGCGGCTCTTTGCGGCCACGCTCGCGGCCCTCGCGCTCACGCTCGCGCTCACGATCGCGATCGGCGCCGTCCTCACCCGGCGCCAGGTCGACCGCTCGCAGGCCTCCGCGGTCGCGGCCCGCGCCGATGACGCGGCCGAGCAGCGGCGGCAGCATGTGAGTTACGCGACGCAGGACAAGGTGACGAGAGGTGTGCGCACGCTGGCCCATCGGCGCGCATTCTTCGTGACGCTCGTGCCCGACGTGAATCGCTCGAGCGACGGCACGACGACCTACCAAGGACAGAAGCAGCTCTACTCCTATCGCACACTTCCGAACTTCGGCCTGCTTCTGCTTCGCCCGACGAGCGTTCGCTCGAGCGCCTGGCGCCCGTTCCTCGGCGACTTGCTCCTCGCGGCACTCGCCGGCGCCGCATTCGCTGCCGCACTGTCGTTCCTCGTCGCGCGCTCGATCGCGCGGCCGATCCGGCGCGGCGCCGAGGCGACGCGTGCCCTCGCCGCGGAGGAGCGGCATGAGCCGCTGCCGCGTGAAGGCTCGAGCGAGCTCGTCTCGCTCGCCGACGCGTTCAATCAGATGGTTGCGCAGCTCGCCGCGTCGCGGGAAGCCGAGCGGGATTTCCTCCTATCGGTCAGCCACGAGCTGAAGACGCCGCTGACTGCCATTCGCGGCTATGCCGAGGGACTCGGCGAAGGCGTCTTCACCGCCGACGAGGCGGCGCGGACGATCAACGTCGAGGCAAGCCGCCTCGAGCGGCTTGTGCGCGACCTGCTCGACCTGGCACGGATGAACCGCAGCGAGTTCTCGGTGCGGCGCGAGGACGTCGACCTCGCCGAGATCGCGCGGGAAGCCGTTCGCCGCCACGAGGTCGCGGCGACCCAGTTCGAGGTCGCCCTCGCGGCGTCCGGCGCGGAGAACTGGGTGAGCGCCGATTACGACCGGCTGTTGCAGGTGGCGTCGAACCTGGTCGAGAACGCGCTGCGCGAGACGCCCGCCGGTGGCAGCGTCACGGTGCGCGCCGAGGCGGGTCGGCTCGTCGTCTCCGACACCGGCCCGGGCATTCCCGCGGGGGATGTCTCGCATGCCTTCGAGCGCTTCTACCTCTACGACAAGATCGGCAAGGAACGTCCCGTCGGCAGCGGGCTCGGCCTCGCGATCGTGAAGCAGCTCGCGGTGGCGATGGGCGGCGAGGTGCAGGTCGAGAGCGGCCCCGACGGAACGACCTTCGTCGTCGCGCTACGGCCGCAGGTGCGAGGTGTCGACCACTTCGAAGTCGGCACCCGTCAGCGTGCCTAGCGCGTGCAGCTGGTCATTCGACCAGTGCGGGCTGGGTGCGCCGCTGACGTACCAGTTCGACCCGTTGTCGGCGAGGATCAGGCCGTAGGTCTTCATCGCCTGTGCGACGATGCGCGCCTGCTTCGGCAAGCCGGCGATGTTCACGCTCGCCTTCAGCCGCACGCGCAGCCCCATCGGCGGCAGTGACGGATCGGTCGAGCTCGACGCGTAATGGCGCGCCGGATAGATGAACGCCTTGCGTGTCCGCTCGACGGTGAAACGCAGCGCGTGGTTGATCCGGCCGGTGGAGGCGTCTCCCTCCCAGCGCGCGAGGCCCGGCAGGATCGGCAGTCCCGCAGCATCGGCGGACGTCCACGTCGCCGGCCGCAACGCGTTCGAGCGAAGGCTCCAGATCGCCCCCGACCAGCCCGACCAATGCGTCCCGGTGCGCTGCATGCCCGAGAGCTCATAGAGCTTGCACGAGTCGCGGTCGACGATCAGCACATGGCGGTCGCCGTCGTTCGCGTGGGCGGGCGCGCCCTCGACCGGGACGTTCTTCGGAATCGGGTACGGGCCTTTGTCGCTCTCGTCTGCGTACTCGAAGGTGACGCGCGAGGATGGTGTCGCGCGTCCGTGGACGACGACGAACGGAATGCCGATGCGCGAGCCGTCGTAGAGACCCGAGCCGAAGTCGGCGTGCACGCCGGCCGTGAGACCGATCGAGGAGATCAGGGTGGAGGAGTCGGCCGCGACCGGCAGCTTGTCGACCGGCGTGTTCCACGGGCTCGATGCGGGAAACACCGGGCACCCGGCGATCACCGGCGCCTTAGTCGCCGCCGATCCGGCGAGTGCGGCGACGAGCGCCGTCGTCGCAGCGGCGAGGAGCTTCACGGTCACGGTTGCAGTATCGACCGCTGCCAGCTTTCCCCGTGTGCCTTGAACAGGTGACGTTCATGCAGGCGGTCGTCGCGGTGACGCCAGAACTCGTACGTGTCGGGCACGAGGCGGTAGCCGCCCCAGCGCTCCGGGCGCGCGGGCTCGGCCGGCTGCGCCGCGACCGCCGCCTCGAGCTCCTCGCGGGAGCCGACCGGCTGCGACTGCCGCGATGCGGCTGCGCTTCGGCGCGACTCGGCGGGCCGCGTCGCCCAGTACGCGTCGGATTCTGCGGGGTCGATGCGGTGCACCGGCCCCTCGACGCGCACCTGGAGGTCGGGGCGGCGGAAGAGCAGCGCGGCGCGCGGGTTGGTGTCGAGCTCCGCGCCCTTGCGCGACTCGTAGTTCGTGAAGAAGGTGAAGCCGCGCTCGTCGGCGCTCTTCAGGAGCAGCGCGCGCACTGACGGCCGCCCGTCGGGTGTGGCCGTCGCGATCACCATCTCCGGCCCTTCGATCCACTCGTGGAAGACAGCCAGCGGGTCGGTCACTCTGCCACCAGTCTCATTCTGAAACCTCCGGCACGTCGCGCAAGCCCGGAATCGGCGAGCCGATGTAGAAGGCGAGGCCGAGCAGCGCCCCGACCGTTGCAATCCAGAGCGTCGGCCGAACTCCGATCGTCGCGCCGAGGATCCCGCCGAGCGAGGTGCCGAGCGGCCGCACGCCGTAGTTCACGACCATGAACGCACCCGAGACGCGCGAGCGGAGCGCCGTCGGCACGGTGCCTGCACTGATCGAGCCGGCCATGATGTCGAGCAGCATCAACCCGATGCCGGACGTGAACTCTGCGACGAAGAGGATGCCGAGGACCAGCCAGTGCGGGCCGCCGGCCGCCGGCACGAGAATCAGCGGCGCGGGGAAGAGGAAGCAGCCGGCGATGAACGCAGGCCCGACGCCGAACCGCCGCGAGATGCGCGCAGTCACGAACGAGCCGAGCAGCGTCCCAACCGATGCGCCGCCGAGCACGATGCCGAGCGTCGCCGGGTGCACACCGAGCGAGCGCGTCGCATACAGGATGAACAGCGCGAAGAACATGAAGTTGAAGAGGTTGAGCGTCGCGACGCCGAGCAGCTCGGCCCGGATGATCGCGTTGCCGCGGATCCACCGCACACCCGAGAGCAGGGCGCCATGCTCGGACGGCGTGCCCGGAGGCTCTTCAGCGTCGATCCGGCCGAGGAAGAACGCAGACCAGAGAAACGAGACCGCGTCGAGTGCGAGCGCGTACGGGCCGCGCAGCACCTGAACGAGGATGCCGCCGGCGCTCGTGCCTGCGAGGAACGAGAACGCGCGGCTGCCGTGGATCAGCGAGTTCGCCTGGACGTAGTCCTCGCGCGGGACGACGACCTGGAAGAACGCGCCGTAGGCGACGTAGAAGAAGACGCTGAGCGACCCGGTGAGGAACGCGACCGCGTAGAGCTGCGCCCACGTGAGATGGCCGAAGGCGTACGCGAGCGGAACGGTTGCGATGCAGAGCCCCCGCAGGACGTCGGTCGCGAGCATCACCTGACGGCGACGCCCGCGCCGGTCGATCCAGGCGCCTGCGTGCAACGAGAGCAGCAGATTCGGGATCAGGTACGCGGTCGTCAGCGCGCCCATCTGGCCCGCCGTCGCGTGCAGGGCGATCACCGCGGTCAGCGGGAGGGCGATGAGGGTGATCTGGTCGCCGAGCAGCGAGACCGACTGGCCGATGAAGTAGCTCCGGAAGTTCCGGTTCTCGCGCAGGATCGGCGGGATCACGTCGTGTCCTTCTTGCCGGGCACGGCGCGCACTCCGACGTGGACGAAGCGTGTGCCGCGCGGCGTTCCCTCACGCGCGTTCCGCTGGTAGGGGGCGAGGACCGCCTGGATGCGATGGGTGATCTCCTCGAGCTCCGCGGGCGTCGCGACGATCGTCGTCTGCAGGAACGCCGCCGCTTCCCGCCACGCTGCCGAGAACGCGCGCTCGTGCGCGAGGTAGTCGCGCACCGTCTCGTCGCTGAGCTCGAGCAGCGCGGCGCGAGCCAGCGCGGAGGCGGCCTGGAACTCCTCGTCGGCGTCCGCGCCGGCGTCGAAGTCGATGCTGACGGCGCGCGCGTGCCAGCGCCGCTCGCGCCCGTCGTCCGACGCGACTTCCTCCACGAAGCCGTGCTTGCCGAGCGTGCGCAGGTGATAGCTGCAGGAGGAGGCGCTTTCGCCGACCTCTGCGGCGCACTCGGTCGCCGTCGAGTCGCCGTGCAGCTGGAGGTGGGCGAGGATCCGCAGCCGCGTGGTGTGCCCGAGCGCGCGAAGCGCCTCCGGCGAGGTCAGGCGAGGCTGGTCCGGTGCGGAACTCATCGAACCTGGTTCAAAGAGCGGAACCAGGTTGATCCAGAGCGGAACCAGGTTGATCCGCAGCGTGATGAGTTTCGAGTTGCAGATGCGAAAGAGATATTTCGAAAATACTCTTTCGCATCTCGGATGTCAAGTCGAGACGGGCACCGGCTCGGTCAGGAGCGAGCGCACCTTGCGCGTCAGGTCGTCGGCGCTGAAGGGCTTCTGCAGGAATGCGATCCCCGGCTCGAGCACGCCGTGGTGGCCGATCGCCGAATCGGTGTAGCCCGACATGTAGAGGACGTGTGTCCCCGGCCGCATCGTCGTGACGGCGCTCGCGACCTCGGGCCCGCTCATCCCGGGCATGACGACATCGGTGACGAGCAGGTCGATCGGATCGCTGTGCCGGCGGAGCAGCTCGAGCGCAGACGGCCCGTCCCCGGCCTGGAGGACGGCATAGCCGGAGGTCTCGAGGATCTCCGCGACGAGCTGGCGAACAACCGTCTCGTCCTCGACGAGCAGGATCGTCTCGGTGCCGAGCTCCGGCGCGTAGCGGTCGCGCTCGGGCTCGGCGGGTTTCTCGGCGCGCTCGTTCGCACGCGGCAGCCTGATGCGGAACGACGAGCCCATTCCCGGCGCCGACTCGACCTCGATCGTGCCGCCGCTCTGTTCGACGACACCGTAGACGGTGGCGAGCCCGAGTCCCGTTCCGCCTTCCTTCGTCGTGAAGAACGGGTCGAAGAGCTGCTCGCGCTGCGAATCGGTCATGCCGATCCCGGAGTCGCTGATGCGCAGCTCGACGAATCTCTGGTCGTCGTCCGCATCGACGTTCGTGGTCTCGATCGTCAGAGCGCCGCCGCCGGGCATCGCGTCACGTGCGTTGACGGCCAGGTTGACGATCACCTGCTCGATCTGCGTCGGGTCGGCGAGCACCGCGCCGAGCTCGTTGTCGAGCAGCGCGACGAGCTCGACGTCCTCGCCGATCAGCCGCCGCAGCATCATGTCCATGTCGGTGACGACGTGGTTCAGGTCGAGCACGCGCGGCTGCAGCACCTGGCGGCGGCTGAAGGCGAGCAGCTGCCCGGTCAGCGATGCAGCGCGGGCCGCTGCCTTGCGGATCTCGTCTGCGTGGCGTCGCTGCCGTTCGTCTTCGAGGCCCGCGATCAGGAACTCGCTGTAGCCGGAGATCGCGGTGAGGAGGTTGTTGAAGTCGTGTGCGATGCCGCCCGCGAGCCGCCCGACTGCTTCCATCTTCTGCGCCTGGCGCAGCTGCTCCTCGAGGCCCTTCTGGTGCGAGAGGTCGCGGATGACGGAGATGTGCCGTCCTGGCCGCACGTTCGCAGTCGCGACGAACTCGATGTGTCGCGTGCCCCCGCCCGGGCGATGCAGCGTCACCTCGGCGTCGATCGTCCCGTGCTTGAGGAAGCGCGGCCACATCCGCGAGACCGCCTCGTCGGGCATCAGGTCGTCGAGGCGCAGCCCGAGAGCCGCCTCGCGCGGGATGCCGAGCAGCTCGGCAGCCGCCCCGTTCACATCGACGAGGCGCCGGTGATCGTCGGCGATGAGCTTCGGCACGACCGAGTCCTCGAAGATCGCGGCGAAGAGCAGCCCGGCCTCCTTGCGGTCGGTGATGTCCTGAATGTGTGAGACCACGTGGGTCGGCTCGTCGTCGTACGTCCGCACAAGTGACACGGTCAGATCGGCCCAGACCACGGATCCGTCCTTGCGCAGGTAGCGCTTCTCGCGCTGATACGACTCGATCTGCCCGCTCTTCAGCTCGCTCGCATGCTCGAGATCGACGGACAGATCGTCCGGGTGGGTGATGCCACGGACTCCGAGGCGCATCAGCTCCTCGACCGTGTACCCGAGCATCTCGGCGAGCCGGTCGTTCACCTGCACGAACGTGCCGTCGAGCGCAGTCAGTGCCATCCCCACGGACGCCGAGTGGAATGCGCCGCGGAAGCGCGACTCGCTTTCCTGCAGCGCGCGCCGCGCCCGGACGTTCTCGGTCACGTTCTCGAACGTGATCGCCATGCGACGGTCGGCGAGCGGGAATGCCTTGACCGAGAACACGCTGGGCGCGATGCGCTCGTCGCCGTACTCAACCTCGCCGGCGTTGTACAGCGTGCCGCTCTCGACGACGTCGCGGAAGCGTTCGATCGCCTCTTCGGGAAGCGCGGGAAGGATGTCGCGCATCGCCTCTCCGATGATCGACTCGACGTCGATTCCCGTCGCCTCGACACTCGCGGCGTTCGCGTAGTCGAGGCGAAACTCTCCGTTCTCCTCGAGCGCCCACACCCACAGCGCCGTCTGCATGTGCCTGACGACGTATCCCTGCGTCTGCAGCCGCTCGACCAGTTTTTGCCGCGTCTCGAGCTCGGCCGAGTTGCGCATCACCGTGCTGACGAACTCCGCCATGAGGCGGGTGGTCTCGACGGCCAGCTGATCGAACGCGTCGGGTGCGCGACCGAGGATCGAGAGCACGCCCTCGACGGCGCCGTTGCGATAGAGCGGGGCGCAGATGAGCGAGCGGGCGCCCAGGATGCGGCAGGCCTCCGCGTCGACGCGCGGGTCGGTGAGCGTGTCGGCTGAAGAGACAGCCTCGCCGCGTATCGCGGCAATGCCGGCGAGGCTCGTTGCACGGTCCAGCCGCAATCCCACGTGAGCCTCGGCCAGTCCAGAGCCAACGTGGAAGACGGAGTGGAAGCCATCGAACCACTGCACGGCGGCGCCGTCGGCGCCCGTCAGTCGCTGCGCGCGCTCGACGATCGTCTGCGTGACCGTGAGCGGGTCGAGCTCGAGCGCCGAGATCTCCTGCTGGGTTTGCACGATCGCGTGCAGCTGGCCGAGGCTCGTGCGGAGCCGTGTCTCGTTTCGCTTTCGCTGGGTGACGTCGCGGAGTGTCGAGTGGACGCGGCCGTCGTCGAGCACCCGGCTCGAGTACTCGACGTCGATCAAGATCCCGTCCTTGCGCCGGAACGCCCGCTCCGCCCGCACTTCCCCGAGCTCGATCAGCTGAGCGATCCGCGCGGCTTCCGCGGCCGCGTCCGAGTCCGCCGACAGCGCGAGCGTCGGCATCGTCCGTAGCTCGTCGGCGGTGTACCAGAGCAAGGCTGATGCGGCGGTGTTCGCGTCGAGAATGTTGCCCGCGAGGTCGCTCACGAGTGTTGCGTCTGCCGCCTGTGCATGCAGGTCGCGGTACTGCCGCTCGCTCGCCGCGAGCCGCTCGACGAGGCTCGCGTTGCGAAGCGCAATCGCGGCCGACTGTGCGAGCAGGCGCGTCGTCTCGACGTCGACCTCGCCGAATGCATCAGGAAGCTGGCTGCGGACGCCGAGCACGCCGCGTGTCTCGCCGTCGTAGACGACCGGAGCAAGGATGATTGCGCCGGTGTCGTCGGTCAGCGACCGCGCCATATCCGAGCCTGTCGCGCCGCGCAGCACGCGGACCTCGCCACTCTCGGCGCATTCGACTCCAAGCGTGTCCTCGAGTGGCATCGTGCGGCTCTGAAGGGGGGCGTCTGCGCCCAGCGCGACCGTGAAGTGGGCGATGCCGTTCTCGACTGTCGAGAGGGACGCGCCGTCGGCGCCGGGCAGTTCGAGCAGGCGTTCGACGATTCCGTGCATGACGCTCTGCACCTCTCCCGAGAGCGAGGCGACCTCGAGCTGGCGCTCGACGAGCTCACCGAGAGAGTGCTCGGTCATACGATCAGGCCGAGGCGAAGCGCGGTTGCAACCGCTTGCGTGCGCGTTGACGCGCCCAGGCGGTCCGATGCCTTGCGGAGGTGCGTCCGCACCGTCTCGGAGCTGATTCCGAGGCGCCGTCCGATCTCCTCGTGCTGCAGACCTTCGGCCAGCAGCCGCAGCACTTCGAGCTCGCGCTGGGTCAGCGATCCACCGGGCTTCGTCGCCCGGGCGAGAGCCGGGTCGATGTACGACTTGCCTGCGAGGGCGGCTTCGAGCGCCCGCACGAGATCACCGAGCGGCGCCTCCTTCAACACGATCGCCACCGCACCCGACTGGAGGACGCTGTGCGCAAGTGCCTCGTCGGCGTCGGCGGTGTACACGGCGATCCGCGTCTCTGGCGACACGTCGTGCAACGCCTTGATCAGTTCGGTTCCTGCGAGCCGCGGCATCCGGTAGTCGATCACCGCGAGCTCCGGCTTCGTCTCCTCGGCGAGCGTCACGGCGCGGCGGCCGTCGGCGACCGGGCCGACCACCTCGAAGCCGTTCTCACCCAGGAACGCCGCGATCGCCACCGTAAGCGCAGGGTGGTCGTCGGCGAGCAGGCAACTTGGGTCCTTCATGGGTTCACCTTTCGTGGAGCAGTCATGCGAGCACGAGCGTTCGGACGCGGTCTGCGAGCGACTCGAGGTTGGCGTCGCCCTTGATCACGTAGTCGGAGGCGCCGTGCCTGAACGCCTCGACCGCGGTCACGTCGGAGCCGTTCCCGGTGAGCATCACGATCGGCAGGTGCGGGTTACTGAGGTGCAAGGCATCGAGCACCTCCATGCCGGTTCCCTCCTCGAGCCCCTGGTCGATGATCGCGAGTGACCATTCGGAGCTCGACACCAGCTCGGCGGCGCCGGCCAAGCTGGTCGCGCGCGCGATCACCGCGCCCTTGAGCGCGCGCTCGAGCGCCGCCGTCACGAGGAGCGCGTGCTCGCTGTCATCCTCGACGAGCAGCACGGCAAAGCCGGCGACGAGCTTCTCCGACACGACCGGCTCGAGCAGCCGCAGGCCGTCGGTCATCAGCTCGAGCTCGCCCGACTCGATCAAGCCAAGAGCGAGATCGACGATCTCGGGGTCCCACTGCTTGCCGCGGCACGTCTTCAGCTCGGCGACGACCTCGGCGTGCGAGCGCGGCTGGCGGTAGAGCTGGCGCGACGTCATCACTTCGATCGAGTCGGCGACTGCGACGATCCGCGCGCCCAGGGGAATGTCGGTTCCGGCGAGCCGATCTGGGTAGCCGTCGCCGTCCCAGCGCTCGTGGTGGTGGCGCACGATCGGGCGGGCGGAGGCGAGGAGATCCAGTGGCGCAAGCAGCTTGTCGCCGATCTCGGGGTGCGTCTCGATGATCCGTCGCTCCTCGTCATCGAGCGCCGCCGGCTTCAGCAGCACGCGGTCCGGGATGCCGATCTTGCCGACGTCGTGGAGGATCGCACCGAGGCGGAGCGCTTCGACCTCGCCATGCGACAGCTCGAGCAGCTCGCCCATGCGCACGGCCAGAGACGCGAGCCGTTCGCAGTGCCCGTGCAAGTACGAGTCGCGCGCCTCGATCGCGTTCGCGAGCGCACTCGCGAGCGTCGGGGCGAGCAGGCGTTCGCGAAGCTCCTCGCGCGAGCGTGCCGCGCGCTCGAGCGCATCGGCGACGGCGTTCTGCAGCTCGATGTGCGCGAAGGGCTTCGTCACGAGGCCGGCTGCTCCGCGGGTGAGCGCCTGGCTGAGGGTGTCGTACGTGCCGGCGCCGGTGACGAGCACGACAGGAAGCGACGCGCGGCGCGCACGCACGGCGCCGAGCAGCTCGAGCCCGGAGAGGCCGGGCATGACGACGTCGCTGACGACGAGCTCGAACTCGGTCTCCTCGAGCAGCGTCAATGCGCGCTCGGCTGTCTCCGCACCGACCACCTCATGACCGGCGGACTCGAGGATCTCGAGCATCAGCGTGCGGATGATCTCCTCGTCGTCGATAACCAGGATGCGGCTCATACGGCTCCGTTATCGGCAATTGGGAGGCAAAGGGTGAATGCCGCGCCGGAGCCTTCTTCGGACGCCACGGTGAGGCGGCCGCCGTGCCCTTCTGCGATTCCGAGGCTCACGGAGAGACCCAGGCCGGTGCCGCCGGTGAGGCGTTTCGTGGTGAAGAACGGCTCGAAGATGCGATTCGCGACGGCCGGCTCGATGCCGGGGCCGTCGTCGGTCACCGTGGCGACGGCGAGGCCGCCCTCGCGCCGGACGACGATCGAGACGGTCCCTCCTTCTGGCATCGCCTGGCGCGCATTGGCGATCAGGTTGAGGAAGATCTGCTTCAGCTGGTTCGGGCTCGCATTGACGAGCACGTCGGCGTCTTCGTAGTCGTCCACGAGCTCGATGCCCTTGTGCGCATTCGTGCGGCGGATGAGATCGACCGTCGAGCGGACGACCTCTTCGAGCGAGACGATGTGGCGCTCCTCGGCGTTCTCGCGCGCGAAATCGAGCAGGGCGCGCACGATCTCCTTGATCTCGAGGCCGGTCTGCTGAATCAGCTCGAGGCGGCTTGCGGCCTTCGAACCGGCTTCCGCTTCCTTCAAGAGGAACTCGGTCAGCCCGAGAATCGCGAAGAGCGGGTTGTTGATCTCGTGCGCAACGCCCGCCGCGAGCTCGCCGATCGCCGCGAGCTTGCCGCTTTGGACGAGCTGCTGCTGCACGCGACGCTCCTCGGCGAGGTCCTCGATCACGGCGAGGATCAACGCCGGCTGGCCGTCGTCGCCGGGGATGGCGTGCACGGACTTGTGAACCGGAGTCGGACGCCCGTCCGGCCGGCGATAGACGCGGTCGATGCTCGTCCCGGGCACGAACCCGATATCCAACTGGGCTTCGTCCTCGCCCCACCACGGATACGGCGGCTGGGCGCCGACGACCTCGCCGGCAGGCCGTCCGACGAGCTCGCAGAACGCCCGGTTCACGGCGACGATCTGATGCGTCTGCGAGTCGGCGACGCTGATAGCCATCGGGATCGCGTCGAAGAGCGCGTTCAGCGTCTCCTGGTTCAGCTGGTGGCGGAGATGCTCGTCGGTGACGTCGCGGAAGACGATCACGCTGCCCGTCCCGACCGGTGAGACCCCGCCCTCGAGCACGAGCTCCCTGCCGTCGAGCGCGGTCGCCCGAATGGTGAACCGGCCCCCGACACCCGTGTCGATCGTCGTCTGGCCGGGCTGGCCATCGGGACGGGTCTGAAACGGGGTGCCGTCGAGCTCCCGTGGGTTGAACAGTTCGCTCCGAAACTCGACCCCGTCGGGCAGCGCGAGGATTGCGCGCGCCGCCGGGTTGACGCTCGTCTGCCCGTTGCTCCGCAGGACGACACCGTCACCGACGCCCCTGAGCACGTTCTCGAGCTGGTCGTGCTCACGCTGGCGAAGGGTGCGCTCGGCGAGTGTCGTCAGTCGCGTGATCGTGTGCAGCAAATGGGCCGCTTCGGTTGCCTCGCCGCCGTCGAGCGGCGTGGCCCACGAGGCGTGAAAGGTCGCGCGGCAGCTCTCGGTGAGCAGCGGGACACGAACGTTCGTCGCCATCGAAGTGGCGGCCGCCGCGATCTCGCCCACGAGCCCGTCGAGGACCGGCGGCCCGGCGTACGGCTCACCGGTCGAGAGTGACGCGAGCACGAGCGGATCCGAGGGAATGTGCTGGCCGATCCAGCTCGTCGCGGGGCCTGCACCGGCGACGATCTCACCGGCGGCGAGGTCGTCGTCCCAGACGACGACCCACAGTGCGTCCGACCCGAGGAGGGCGAGACCCGCGTCCGCGAGAACCTGAAATGCGCCCGCGAGCGTAGGCGCCTCGTTGATGGCGATGACCGCATCGATCAGCCGATGCTGACCAGCGGGCTCAACGGGAAGTGAGATCGTTTGTCGCACGCGGATGTAAAGGAGCCCTCGAAGTGGTATGACAACTATTGGCAACGGCTCGGAAAAGCGATATCCCTCCAGTCGTGAGGCGGGCATCCCCCAAAACGGGGATCCCTGAATCGGGGATGGCGAAGGCGGATGGCAGATGAGCACTGAAAAGCAGTCGATTAGCTGTGTGGTGGCCGACGATCACCCGGCGGTGCTCGAGGCGGTCGCCGAGTTCCTTGCGGAGGGCGGCATCGAGGTCGTCGCGCGCGCCCGCGACGGGGAGGAGGCGTTAGAGCGGATCGAGCAGCGCAAGCCGAATGTGGCGCTCGTCGACGTGCGGATGCCGAAGCTCGGTGGAATCGAGCTCGCGCGCCGCGCTCAACGCTCCGCGCCCGACACGGCCATTGTCCTCTACACCGGCTACGGCGACCGTGCCCAGCTGACCGAGGCGCTCGACGCAGGCGTTCGTGGCTTTGTTCTCAAGGAGGCGCCGATGGACGACCTGCTGCGTGCGCTGCACACCGTCGCCGGCGGCGGCACGTACGTCGATCCGGTGCTCGCAGGCTCGCTTGCGTCGTCGATGGGCTCGAAGGTGCCGCAGCTGACCCAGCGCGAGCGGGATGTTCTGCGGTTGCTCGCCGACGGGCTCGCGAACGAGGAGATCGGCAAGCGACTGTTCATCTCCGCGGAGACGGTGCGCACGCATGTGCGCAAGGCGATGGACAAGCTCGACGCCGACACGCGCACGCAGGCGGTGGCGCGTGCGTTGCGCGACCAGCTGATTTCGTAGGGCCGTCGAGCGGCGCGGCAGCGCCCGCACCCGCATCAGCATCGCACCCGCATCGGCATCGCACCCGCATCAGCATCGCCTACGTCGCGGATCGCGATTCATGCGCCGCGGCAAGGCGACCACCCTGGCACGACGAGCCGCGCGCTGACCGCCGTCTGGGACGTGTCCCGACCCGCCGAGTCCGGTGCCAGGCACCACTACGAGCGCGTGACGATTCGTTCACGGAACGGTGAAATGCGTGTCGTGAAGCCATTCGCAATCGGACGTGGCCGGTGCCAGGCACCGTGACGAGAGCGTGACGATTTGTCCACCGCGACGAGTGTCGCGCGCGTCTAGTACGCGTCGAGCACGGCGCTTCGGCGCGACTCGCGCTCGAGCACGCGGAAGAGCAGGAACCCCGCCACGGCGTAGCAGACGCCGACGCCGAGCTCCGTCCACACGAGGCCCGCGACGTGCCCGAACGATGTGCCGGCGGCGACCTCGCGTGCGGCGGCGATCCCGTGGGTCAGCGGCAGGCACCGCGACACCGCGCTCATCCAGCCCGGCAGCGCGTCGAGCGGGATGTTGACGCCGCAGAAGAGCAGCATCAGGAAGTAGGCCAGGTTCGCAGCGAAGAAGAAATCCTTTGCCCGCAGGCCGATCGAGCCGAGCAGCATGCCGAACGCGGTGCACGAGGTCACGGTCACGAGCACGATCGCGGCGAGCGCCGGCACCGTGCCGAGCCCGGGCCGGAAGCCGAGCAGCAACGCGCCGGCGCCGAAGGTGAACGCCGACACGACAAGACCGTTCGCAAGCACCGGCACGCCGCGGCCGAGGAAGACCGCAGCCCGGTTCGCCGGCGAGGCGAGCAGAGGGCCGAGCGTCCCGTACCAGCGCTCGTTCGCGACCGCCATCGTCATGCCGTACACCGACGACATCGCGCACACCTGCACCGAGTTACCGACGATGTAGAAGTCGCGCGACTCGGCCTGCGCGTACTGCCCGAGCTTCGTGAAGAAGATCAGCTGGAAGAGCGGGCTCCCGAGCATGGTCGGGATGTACATCGCCGGGCGGATCCAGTTGAAGAGACCGCGGTAGGCGATCAGGCCGCCGACGAAGAAGACCGAGAACCAGCGCTTCATGTCAGCGAGAGGGTGGCGCGGGCGCGCGCGAGGTGCTCGAAGACGCGGAACGTGAACACGGCGACGACGACGGAGATGACACCGAGGAGCGCGACCATCGCGAGCGGCCGCCAGACCTCGCCGCCGAGCGCCGCGTGCCGGAGCGCAAGGATTCCCCAGTACGGCGGGAGCGCCCACGAGATCGGCCGCGTCCAGCCGGGCAGCAACGAGGTCGAGAAGACGAGCCCCGAGGCGATCCAGACGGGGTACTCGAGCAGGTTCGAGAGTGCGTTCGCGTAGCGATAGAGCACGAAGGTCGAGGCGAGCACGAGGCCCATCAGCCCGAGTGAGATCACCGTCGCTGGGAGAGCAAGCGCGAAGAGCCAGGGGTGGACGAGGTGCAGCGGTACCCCGAACGCGACGCGTCCCCAGACAAGCGTCGCGGCGAGCGCGTACATGCCGGTGAAGGCGTTCGCGAGCGAGAACGGGAGGTAGACGAGCGCCATCCCGGGCGGTGCGCCGACGCCGAGTTCGAGCGTCCCTTGCCAGCGCTGCCACTGGATCATCCCGCCCGAGCCGAAGAGCGTGGTCGACCAGACGCCCATCATCCCGGCGCCGAGCGCCGCGTAGAAGAGCGTGCCGCCCCGGCCACCCGAGCGGAACATGTAGAAGGCGATCGTCGCGAAGATCACCGGCTGGACAGTCGACGTGAGCAGGAAGAAGCTCGACGTCCCGAGCATCTTCAGGTTCGTGACGAAGCCGCTCCAGACGATGCGGAGGGCTCTCATGCGCGGTCCAGCGTCCCATGCCGGCGGCCCTCGAGCTCGAAGTACCGCAGAAGCGCAAAGCCGGCAAGGAGATAGCCGGTGCCGAGCGCGAGCTCGATGAAGATGGAGCTGCTGACACTGCCGAGCGACGCGCCGTCGGCGACTCTTCGCGCCGCCGCGATCGCATGCGTGAGTGGGAGAGCGTCCGCGGTCAGGTGCATCCAGCGGGGCAGCTTGTCGAGCGGCACGTTGACGCCGCAGAAAATGAGGAGGATCGCCATCGTCAGGTTGGCGATGATCGGCACGTCGCGCATCCGCAGGCCGACCGCACCGGTGACCATGCCGAGCCCGGTGCACGCGAACGATGCGAGTACGACGAGGAGCGCGAGCGCCGGGATCGACGACCACGGTGGGCGGAAGCCGAGCAGCAGCGCGCCGCCGACGAAGCCGGTCGCTGACGTGACGCTTGCGTTGACCAGCACCGGGAGCGCCCGCCCGAGGAAGAGCGCGGCGCGGTTCGCCGGCGTCGCGAGGACGGCCGACAATGTCTGTGTCCAGCGTTCCCCGTCGATCGCGAAGCCCATCCCGAAGAGTGCCGCGAGCGACGCCGACTGGACGGCGTTCCCGACGACGAACCACGAGTCGGATTCGAGGTGCGCCGTCCGTCCGAGGTAGGCGAAGAAGAGAATCTGCGTGGTCGGGCCGAGCAGCAGCGTCGGCACGTAGACCGCAGGCCGGATCCACGAGAAGAGCGCGCGAAAGCTGATCGCGCCGCCGACGAAGAAGATGCGCAGCCAGGTCCTCATGTGAGTGACAACGTCGCGCGGTCGCGCGCGAGGCGTTCGAAGTGATGCAGAAGCGTGATCGCGATGGCGCCGTACGCGATCGTCAGAACGCCGCACAGGAGCAGCGGCTGCGCGACCGGCCCGCCGATCGCCGAGTGGCGCACGGCGCGCATGCCCCAGGTCGGTGCGAGCGCCCATGCGAGGGGATCGATCCAGACCGGCAGCAGCGAGAGCGGGATCAGCATCCCCGTGATCAGCCAGATCGGATACTCGAGCGCCTGCGAGAACGCGCTCGCTGCGCGGTAGAGCACGAGCGCCGACGCGAGCAGCAGACCGAGCATGCCGATCGAGATCACCGCAGCCGGAATCGAGACCGCAAAGAGGAACGGGTGCGAGATATGGATCGGCACACCGAAGAGCAGGCGCCCCCAGAGGAGCGTCGTCGCGATCGAGTAGACGCCGATCGCGGAGATGGCGACGGTGATCGGCGCGAGAATGAGTACGAGCGGGGAGGGTGCAGCGACGAGGAGCTCGAGGACGCCGTACCAGCGCTGCTGCTGGATCGCGCCGCCCGCGCTCGTTGCGGTTGTCGACCAGATGCCCATCACCGCTGCGCCGAGCGCCGCGTACAGCAGCGATGGCGCGTGCCCGGTCGCGCGGAACATGAGGAACGCGAGCGTCGCGTAGACAAGCGGCCAGATCGCAGCCGTCACCATCATGAACGGCGACGCCGAGAGGTTCTTGAAATGCAGGACGAACCCGACCCAGAACACCCGCCAGTTCTGCTGCAGTGCGGCTCGCATCACTCGCCGCCGACGAGTGCGACGTACGCGTCCTCGAGTGTCGGCTCGCGCGACGACACGCGGCCGACCTCGACGTTCTCGAGCTCGGCGAGCAGCGGCGCGGTCAGCTCACGCTCTCCGGTCGTCTGCACGACGAGCAGCTGCTTCTGGTCGCGCGCTTCGACCGCAACGGCGGTCACTCCCTCGAGTGCGCGCAGCCGCTCGACGGTCGGCTCGTCGACGCCGAACACCTCGATCTCGGTGACACGGCCGTCGGCGACGTCGGCCTTCAGCTCCTCCGGTGTGCCGGCGCCGACGATCTCGCCTTTCGCGATCACGGCGATGCGGTCGCAGAGCGCATCTGCCTCGAACATGTAGTGCGTCGTCAACAGCACTGTCTTGCCGGTCGTGATCAGGTTGGCGATCATCGCGCGCAGCTCCCGCGCACCGACCGGGTCGACACCGATCGTCGGCTCGTCGAGGAAGACGACCTCGGGATCGTGGAGGATTCCGCGCGCGATGTGCAGCCGCTGGCGCATGCCGCGCGAGTAGCCCTCGACCCGCTCCTGCTCGCGCCCCTTGAGGCCGACGAGCTCGAGCACCTCGTCGATGCGCATGCGCTGCGCCTTCCCCGAGACGCCGTACAGCTCGGCGAAGTAGCGCAGGTTGTCGCGCGCCGACAGGCGCTCGTAGAGGCCGCGGTCGCCGCCGAACACGTAGCCGATCCGTTTCCGCACTTCGC
>JBAQHS010000021.1:0-3240 GCA_049288455.1 Gaiellaceae bacterium
GCCGACCTGCTGAGGCCGGAGTGAGCCCGCTCCTTCGCGTGACCGACCTGCGAGTCGAGTTCCCGCTGTCGCGCGGCGTTCTCCGAGCGGTCGACGGTGTGTCGTTCGAGGTCGAAGCGGGCGAGGCGCTCGGCATCGTCGGCGAGTCGGGCTCCGGCAAGACGATGGCGTTGCGCGCCCTCGTCGGCCTGCTCCCTCGCGCCGCGCGCGTCACCGGCGGCTCGATCGAGATCGACGGCACCGAGGTCGTCGGCGCCGCGCCGGCAACCCTGCGCGCGCTTCGCGGCTGCACGGTCGCGATGGTCTTCCAGGAGCCGGCGACCGCGCTGAACCCCGTGATGCGCGTGGGCGACCAGATCGCCGAGACGCCGCTCGTGCGCCTCGGCTTGAGCCGCCGCCAGGCGCGCGAGCGCGCAATCGAGTTGATGCGGCTCGTCGGGATCCCGGACCCGGTTCGCCGCACGCGGGCCTACCCCCATGAGCTCTCGGGTGGCATGCGCCAGCGGGTCGTGGTCGCGATCGCGCTCTCCGGCAACCCGAAGCTCCTCCTCTGCGACGAGCCGACGACGGCGCTCGACGTCACGATCCAGGATCAGATCCTGAAGCTGCTCGCCTCGCTGCAGCAAGACCTCGGCGTCAGCGTCGTGTTCGTCTCGCACGACCTCGCCGTGATCGCCCAGACGTGCAAGGACGTCGCGGTCATGTACGCGGGCCAGGTCGTGGAAGCCGGCACGGTCGACGCGGTCTTCCGCGAGCCGCACCATCCCTACACGCTCGGGCTGCTGCGGTCGGTGCCCGACTTCGACACCGTCCGCGGCCGGCTGTCGTCCATCCCCGGCTCGCCGCCCGACCTTGCCGCGCCGCCGGCCGGCTGCCACTTCCATCCGCGTTGCGGCTTCGCGAAAGCCGACTGCGCCACCGAGCCGATCCCACTGCTCGATCTCGGTGGACGGTCCGCGCGCTGCCTCTATCACGAGGAGTGCGCCGCCGACGCGCGACGCGACCCGGTGGTGAAAAGTGCCTGAGCCGATCCTCGAGGTGCGTGACCTCCAGATGCGCTTCGGGCTCGGGCGAGGGATCGGCGACCGTCTGATGCGACGGGAGGCCGAGGTGTTGCGCGCCGTCGACGGTGTTTCGCTCGAGCTCGCGCGCGGCGAGACGCTCGGTCTCGTCGGCGAGTCGGGCTGCGGCAAGTCGACCCTCGGTCGCTGCATCGTCGGGCTGTACGAGCCGAGCGGCGGCGAGGTGCGCTTCGAGGGGCACCCGCTGACGGCGAACCGCGACCGCGCCGAACGTCGCCGGATCCAGATGGTCTTCCAGGATCCATACGCATCGCTGAACCCGCGGATGACGGTGCGCCAGACGCTCCGCGAGTTGTTGCGCGCGCACGACGTCGTCCCCAAGAGCGCGGTCGACGCGCGCTGCCGCGAGCTCGTCGAGCTCGTCGGCCTGCCGGAGCGCGCGCTCGACGCACATCCGCGGCAGTTCTCGGGGGGACAGCGCCAGCGCGTCGCGATCGCGCGCGCGCTCGCACTCGAGCCGGACGTGCTGATCGCCGACGAGCCGGTGTCGGCGCTCGACGTCTCGGTTCAGGCGACCGTGTTGAACCTGCTCGCCGAGCTGCGCGACCAGCTCGGCCTGACCGTCCTTTTGATCGCGCACAACATGGCCGTCGTCCGCCACGTCTGCGACCGCGTCGCCGTCATGTACCTGGGGCGCATCGTCGAGACCGCCCCCACGGTCGAGCTGTTCGCGGGTCCGCGTCACCCGTACACCCAGGGGCTGCTGCAGGCGGTGCCGCGGCTCGTGCCGGGCCGCGCCTCACAGGCAGTCGCCGTCGTCGGCGACCCGCCGAGCCCCGTGAACGTCCCTGCCGGCTGTCGCTTCCACCCGCGTTGCCCGATCGCCGCCGAGCCGCTCTGCAGCGAGGATGACCCGCCGCTCGAGCCCAACCCGGAGTCTCCGGCGCACGTGGCCGCCTGTCATTTCGCGTGGCGCCCTGCGCCGGCCCGCCATGTCCCCGAGATCTTGGAGGAGTCCCGTTGATCGAGAGACGAACAATCCGCTTCGACCATGAGCCGCTGCGCGACCTCGAGCATCCGGCGTTCGAGGCAAGGGGCGCCGGCGACGGCCCCCACCTGGCACTGATCGGCGGGATCCACGGTTGCGAGTACTCGTCGATCGCGGCGGTGATCAAGGTGATGACCGAGCTCAACACGGCCGAGCTCTCCGGGTCGATCACCGCGGTGCCAGTCGTCAGCATGGAGTCCTACCGGCAGCGTTCGCCGTTCGTCGTTCCGGCCGACGGCAAGAACCTGAACCGCTCGTTCCCGGGCTCCTACGACGGCACGTACGCCGAGGTGCTGGCGCGCTCGATCTTCGACGAGCTGATCACGCCGGCCGACGTGTTGATCGACCTGCACGGCGGCGACATGGTCGAGGCGCTCGAGCCGTTCTCGATCTACGCGACCTCGACGCCGGAGGTGGACGAGGCGGCCGACGCGCTCGCCGTCGCCTTCGGCCTGCGCTACGTGGTGCGCGAGGAGCCGGTGGAAGGCGGCCTCGGCGGGATGACGACGATCGCTGCGGCGCAGGCGGGGATCCCGGCGATCATCGCCGAGGCCGGCGGGTGCGGCCTGCTCAGCGACGAGGCAGTGGCGCTGTTGGCAGCCGGGGTGCACAACGCCCTGCGGCACCTCGGCATGTTGCCGGGCGCGCCCGAGCCTCCCGCGGTGGCGCAGCAGCGCGTCGGCCGCTTCGACTGGCTGCGCTGCGAGCGTGCGGGCTGGTGGGCGCCGGCAGTCGCGGTCGGCGACGTAGTGCGCGAAGGTGCGCCGCTCGGCCAGGTTCGCGATCTCTGGGGCGACGTGCACGAGGAGATCAGCGCACCGGCCGACGGTGTCGTGCTGTTCCAGACGACGAGTCCCGCAGTCGGCGACGACGGGCTGCTGCTCGGGCTCGGCGCCGAGCTTTCCCCGGTCGTCGGTTGACGCTCGCGTTCCGGTCGCTCGTCTTCGTGCCCGCGCACGACGAGGCGGCGCTTGCGCTCGCGCTTGCCTCTGAGGCGGACGCCGTCGTGGCTGACCTCGAGTCGGCGACGCCGGTGGAGACGAAGGCGATCGCGCGCGAGGCCGTGGCTCGTGCGTTCGCCGGAGGAGGCTCGGGTGGCCCCGCCCGGCTCCTGCGCGTGAACGAGCTCGATAGCGATCTCGCCGTCGACGACCACGAGCTGGCGCGAGG
>JBAQHS010000022.1:0-2170 GCA_049288455.1 Gaiellaceae bacterium
GCGCCGATGTTCACGTCGATCGGGTTGAGCGAGACAACCGAGATCTCGTAGATCGCCTCGCCGGCCGGGTCGCTACGGTCGCCGACTTCCGGCGGCCGTCCGAGCTCACTGATCAGGGCCGCTCGCACAGCACGATTCTTGCAAAGCAAGTTCGTAGGATGGCCGCATGGCGGTCGACGAGGTGCGGGTTGCAGGCCTCGAGTACCTGACGCTCGCCACCGAGCTGCTGCGGCGCGTTCGCGTGGCCGACCCTGAAGCCGGGCTCTGGGAAGCCGCCGATCTGCAGTGGTGGTGGCGCACGCCGCGGCGCTCGGACGAAACCGATCAACTCTTCTGGGTCGATGATCAGGGGCCGCTCGCAGCTCTTGTCCTCACCGAGTGGACGCGAGGGTGGAGCTGTGATCCGATCGCGGTTCCCGGCTCGCCGGTTCCGCTCGCGACCGTCTGGGCGCGGGCCCTCGAGGCGATCGACCGCGGCGGGCTCGACCGCGTTGACGTTCTGGCCCGGGACGACGACTCGGAGTTTCTCGCCCTGCTCGACGACGCCGGGTACACGGCCGGCGAGGGCGAGTTCGGGATCACGTGGCTCGATGCCCGGGAGCGGCCCGCCGTCGCTGCAGTTCCGGAAGGTTTTTCGCTCGTCGACCGCGCTCACGGCACGACAGCCCACCCGATGCGGCGAAGAAGCGGCGACGGTGTCGAGGCGCGGCTGCAGCAGTGCTCGCTGTACGACGCGACCCTCGACCTCGCGATCGAGACGTCAGCGGGCGACGTTGCGGGCTACGCGCTCTTCTGGTTCGACCCGGTGACGCAGGTAGGGCTGGTCGAGCCGATGCGCGTCGAGGACGAGTATCAGCGCCGGGGCCTCGCCCGAGCGCTGCTCACCACCGGCGTCGATCGCCTGTGGAAGCTCGGTGCGCGCCGCGTGAAGGTCGGTTACGGCACCGACGCCGCGCGGGCGTTGTACACGGCCGCCGGATTTCGCGTGACCTCGACGAGTCGGGCGTACCGCTCAGCGGGTCGTCCAAGCGTCGGTTAACCGACGCCGCTGCCGGCGGAAGATCCATCGCGTCGGTGAAGCAAGGCGCGGGCGCTCGACGGTTGCCGTCCCGCCGAGCGCCCCGCTGATTGCAGCTCAGGCGATCGCGGGCTCGCGCACCTGCGTCAGCCGGAACTGGTTGCCGGACGGGTCGCGGAACGCCGAGTCGATGCCGTACGGCCGCTCTTCGGGCGCCTCGGTGAACTCGACGCCGCGTGCCGTCAACTCCGCATAGGACGCGTGGACGTCGTCGGTCGTGAGGAGCACGTTGCCGCCCCAGCCCTTGGCCATGACGCTGCGGATCTGCTCGGCGGTCGCCGCGTCGAGGACGGGCGGCCCGGGAATCGCGTTCAGCAGTACCGAGACGTCCTCCTGGCCGGGAGGGCCGACCGTCAGCCAGCGGTACCCGCCGAGCTCCGGCAGCGTGACGTCGGCGCGAAGCTCCCAGCCGAGCTTGTCGGTGTAGAAGGCGAGTGCCTCGTCCTGGTCATGCACCCAGACGCCGGTGAATCCAATCTTGACCATCTCTTCCCCTTTGTTTTTGACGAATCAACTGGCGTCGATGCTACGGCCGCTTGGTTGCGTCGTCTTCTCCAAATGTGCTGTGTTGCGGGCGACCGTGGGCCCGCAGCACGCAACTCGGAATCAGCGCATATCGCGATGCCGGCGGGAACGACGCTCGGTAGGCGAGCGGCGTCATCCTGTACGCGCGGGTGAAGCTCGATGTGAACGAGCCGACGCTGCGCAGCCCGACCGAAAAGCAGATTGACGCGACGGAGTGATCGGTTCCGCGAAGCAGCGCCGCGGCACGCTCAAGGCGCCGGGTCAGCAGATAGGCATGCGGCGACTCGCCGAATGCGCGCCTGAACTCACGGCTGAAATGCGCGCGCGACAGGCCGGCGGAGCGAGCAAGGTCACCGACGTCGAGCGGCTCCGAGTAGCGGGCGTCGACCAGGTCTCTCGCCCGCAACAGGTGACGCTCAGCCGGAACCACACGCATGCGCCCCTCAGTATTGCTTTGCTGCCGCCGAGCCCGGGCTTGTGGCTCGGTCGTAGAACTCGAGGAGCGCTTGAGTGATGGTCGCCGGTGACGGTGGGCAGCCGGGGATGCGCAGGTCGACCGGCAGCAGC
>JBAQHS010000023.1:0-3675 GCA_049288455.1 Gaiellaceae bacterium
GCGCAGGTGCAGGCGGCCGCCTTCGACAGCCTCGACGCGCCCGTCGAGCGCGTCGGCGCGCCGTTCGCGCCCATCCCGTTCAGCCCGCCGCTCGAGGACGCCTACCTTCCGAATGCGGCCGCGATCGCCACAGCTGCGCGGAGGGCGCTTCGGTGATCGCCGCTGTGACCGAGGGGGTCGGGACGATGCGGATCCGCGATGTCGCCGAGCCGGGCGAGCCCGGCCCGGGCGAGGTGATCGTCCGGCCGACGGCGGTCGGCATCTGCGGTTCCGACTTCCACTTCTTCGAGGGCCGCCTTTCCGAGCACGCCGGCGGCTCGGGCTTCCCGCGCATCCAGGGGCACGAGGTCGCGGCGACCGTCGAGGCGGTCGGCCGCGGCTGTCGTGAGGGCATCGCGCCCGGGCAAATGGTCGCGCTCTTCCCGCTGACGGCGTGCGGCCACTGCTACCCGTGCCGGATCGGCCGGCCGAACGTGTGCGTGAACTTCAGTCTGATCGGCATCCACGAGGACGGCGGCCTGCAGGGGCTGCTGCGGATCGGCGAGACGCTCGTCTTCCCGATCTCCGGTACGAGCCATGCCGTCGCGGCGCTCGTCGAGCCGATCTCGATTGCGATGCGGGCGGTTCACCGCGGCCGGGTTGCGGATGGGGAGCGCGTCGTCGTGCTCGGCGCGGGCCCGATCGGTCAGTCACTCCTCGTCGCGGCGCAGGATCGCGGAGCGGCCGTGCTCGTCGTCGACCCGCTCGAAGATCGCCTTGCGGTCGCCCGGGCGCTCGGCGCCGAGACCGTCCTGTGGACGACGGCCGACGAGGTCGTCGCTCATGGCCGCCTGTGGGGCGGAGGCGACGGCCCGCAGGTCGTGATCGACGCGACCGGCGTGCCCGCCGCCGTCCAGGCGGCTGTCGAGCTGGTCACCCCGGCCGGGCGCGTCGTGCAGGTCGGGATGTCGGGCGACAGCGTGAGCCTGAGGCTCGGCCTCTTCACCGAGAAGGAGCTCGACGTCGTGGGCGTCGCGTGCTGCGGGACCGGCGAGTTCGCCGAGGCCGTCGATCTCACCGAGCGAAATGCGGGCCGGCTGGCGCAGCTCGTCAGCCATGAGTTCCCGCTCGCGGACGCACCCGAGGCGATCCAGTTCGCGATGGAGCACCCGCGAGAGGTCATGAAGGTCGTGATTCGCGGTGACTGAGCGCCGTATCGCTCTGCCCAAATGCAATGCCGTAGTATCAGGTGGCCTGACAATGAAGGAGGCGCGGTGTACGACTATGTGATCGTCGGCGCGGGATCGGCGGGCTGCGTGCTCGCCGCGCGGCTGAGCGAAGACCCGGAGGCGAAGGTCGCGCTGCTCGAAGCCGGTGGGCCGGACACTCGGCCCGAGATCGCCATGCCGATGGCGTTCCCCATGCTCCTCAAGTCGAGCGTCGACTGGGACCTGCTCGGCGAGCAGGAGCCGGGGCTCGGCAACCGCCGTCTCTTCCTGCCGCGGGGCAAGGTGATCGGCGGCTCCGGCTCGATCAACGCGATGATCTACGTTCGCGGCAACCGGGCCGACTTCGACGGCTGGGCCGCGGACGGCGCGAGAGGCTGGGGCTACGACGACGTGCTGCCCTACTTCAAGCGCTCGGAGGACAACGGGCGCGGCGCGAGCGAGTTCCACGGGGCCGGCGGCCCGATGGCCGTCTCCGACAGCCGCTCGATGAGCCCGCTGATCGAGACGATGATCGAAGCGAGCGTCCTCGCAGGCATCGACCAGACCGATGACTTCAACGGCGCCGAGCAGGAGGGGGTGGGGCGCTTCCAGCTCACGCAGCGCAGTGGGCGGCGCTGCTCGACCGCGGCCGCCTTCCTTCATCCGGCGATCGACCGTCCGAATCTCGACGTCTTCACCGACGCGTTTGCGCTGAGGATCCTGTTCGACGGCGCTCGCGCGACGGGCATCGAGTTCGCGCGCGGTGGCCGAGCCGAGAAGATCCACGCCTCACGCGAGGTGATCCTGTCTGCCGGCGCCTATCACTCGCCCACGCTGCTGCTCCTGTCGGGCGTCGGTCCTGCCGACGACCTGAAACTCTTCGGAATCGACGTGCGCGAGGATCTGCCCGTCGGTCACAACCTGCAGGACCACCTGATGGCGCAGCTCAACTACGAGACCGACGAGCCGTCGCTCTTCGGCTCGTTCACGCCCGAGAACCTCGAGCGGTTCGAGCGGGACGGGACGGGGCCACTGTCCTCCAACATCCCGGAGGCGGGTGCGTTCCTGCGTACGCGGCCCGACCTCGACGCGCCCGACATCCAGTTCCACTACGCACCGTCGATGTTCTACGACGAGGGGCTGACGGCTCCTCACGACCACGGCTACTGCTTCGGCCCGGTCGTGATCAAGCCGTCGAGCCGCGGGCGTGTCACGTTGCGCACGCCGTTGCCCGACTCGAAGCCGTGCGTGCGATGCAACTTCCTCGACACCGAGGAAGACCGGCGCTCGCTCGTCGAGGGTGTGCGCCTTGCGCTTCGGATCGCGGAGCAGGCGCCGCTCCAGGCGGCGGTGCGGTCGGCGTTCAGCGTCCCGGACGGTGACTCCGACGAGGCGATCCTCGCCTGGGCGAGGCGCTCGGGCCAGACCGTCTATCACCCGACGTCCACGTGCGCGATCGGCGCGGTCGTCGACCCGGACCTTCGTATCTACGGCATCGAGGGCCTGCGGGTCGCCGATGCATCCGTCATGCCGACGATCACACGCGGGAACACGAACGCCGCGACGATCATGATTGCCGAGAAGGCTGCCGACCTGATCGCCGAGCGCAGCCCCGAGATCACCTACGTGGAGGAGAACGTCGCATGAGCGTCACCGAGCAGATCGTTGGGGAGCTCCTCAACAAGGACGACTGGACGGGAAAGATCTACAGCGACGGCTGGGTCGATGCCCCGGAGACCGTCGAGACGGTGGAGCCGGCGACCGGAGAGGTGCTCGGCGTCGCCGGTCTGGCGGACGCGGCAACGGTCGCCAGGGCGGCGAAGTCGGCCGTACGAGCCCAATGCGACTGGGCGGCCGTGCCGATGGCCGAGCGCGTGGCGATCGTCAGCCGTGCCGGGGAGCTCCTCGAGCGCCACCGGGCCGAGATCACGACCTGGATGGTGCGCGAATCCGGGGCGATCCCGCCCAAGGTCGACCATGAGATCACTGCCTCGATCGGGCAGCTCATGGAGGCCGCCACGCTCACCGAGGACCTGCTCGAGCGCACGCTCGCGTCGCCGATCCCCGGTCGGACCTCGACCGCGCGACGCGTACCGATCGGCGTGATCGGCGTGATCGCGCCCTGGAACTTCCCGATCGTGCTCGCAATGCGGTCGATCGGCCCGGCGCTCGTGCTCGGGAACGCCATCGTGCTGAAGAGCGACCTGAACACGCCGGTGACGGGGGGTGTCGTGATCGCGCGGATCTTCGAGGAGGCCGGTCTGCCCGCCGGTGTCCTGCATGCGTTCTCCGGTGGCCCCGAGGTCGGGCAGGCGCTCGTCGAGGATCCATCGATCCGGATGATCTCGTTCACGGGATCGACCGCGACCGGCCGGATCGTCGGCGAGACTGCCGGCCGCACGCTGAAGCGCGTCGTGCTCGAGCTCGGGGGCAACAGCCCCCTCGTCGTGCTCGAGGACGCAGACATCGAGGCGGCGTCCTCGGCCGG
>JBAQHS010000024.1:0-11620 GCA_049288455.1 Gaiellaceae bacterium
ACCCCACCGGTGAAATCGATGAAGACGTTGCCGTCGACATCGGTGATCGTCGCGCCACGCGCCTCTGCCGCGACAACCGGAAAGGTGATCGCAAGCGGCGAGGCGACGCTCGCGGCAAGGCGCTCGAGCACGGCGGAGCCGCGCGGTCCGGGCACGGCGGTCTCGAGGCGAATCGTCCGGGTGGTGGCCATGGCCCGAGGTTAGCGCAGGCGCTCGCTGGCCTGCATATCTGAATACGCTCCTTGCAGACCCTGGGGGCCGGGGCTCCGCCCGACCTGTCCTGCCCGCCGCAAGTAACAGACTGTTACAAGCAACCGCCGGGCGCGCACCGGCCGATTCGCTAGCTTCTCGGGGCGCAAGTAACAGACTGTTACAAGCGGCGCATCGCCCACGACTCTGACAGCCCTGACCTCTTCCGACACCACAGCTGCGACCTGGTGGGCGCGCGCCCGCGGGGACGGCCGCGACCTGCTCGTCGCCTACTTCAGCATGGAGTTCGCGGTCGCCGCGGACCTGCCGATCTACTCGGGCGGGCTCGGCGTGCTTGCCGGCGACCACCTGAAGGCCGCGGCCGACCTCGGGCTGCCGCTCGTCGGCATCGGGCTCTTCTATCGCGGCGGTTACTTCGTGCAAGGCCTCGACGCCGAGGGCCGGCAAACGGAGGACTACGTGCCGGTCGACCCGGAGGCGGCGGGACTCGTGCGAGAGCCTGTCTCGGTCGAGGTCGACCTGGACGGCGAGACCGTGAGCGCCGCGGTGTGGCGATACGACGTCCGTGGCGCCGGCTCGACCGTGCCGCTCTACCTCCTCGACGTCGACCTGCTGACGGACGCGCTGTACAGCGGCGACCGCGAGCACCGGATCCGCCAGGAACTGCTGCTCGGTGTCGGCGGCGTGCGCGCGCTTGCCGCACTGGGTCTCGCGCCCACGGTCTTCCACGTCAACGAGGGGCACTCAGCCTTCCTCACGATCGAGCGGCTCCGGGCACTCGTCGAGGCAGGCGAAGACGCCGCGCGGGCGTTCGAGCGGGTGCGCTCCACGACGGTCTTCACCACCCACACGCCGGTTCCGGCCGGAAACGAGGTGTTCGACGATGCGCTCGTCCTCCGCTACGTCGGCGCCCTCGCGGCGCGTGCCGGCTTCTCAGGAGACGAGCTGCTCGCGCTCGGGCATACGGAGGGCACCGACGGGTTCGGCCTGACGCCGCTCGCACTTCGCCTGTCTGCCGGAGCAAACGGCGTGTCCGAGCTCCACGGCGAGGTCGCGCGTGAGATGTGGGCGCCGCTCTGGCCCGGGGAGGAATCACCGATCGGGCACGTGACGAACGGCGTGCATCTCGGCACGTGGCTCGCACCCGAGCTCGACGCCCTCCTGCGGCAGGCCGGTGTGCGTCCCGATGCGCCGCCCGACGACGGAAACTGGGGCGCCGTCCGCGATCTCGACCCGGACGCGCTGTGGGATGTCCACGCAGCACTCAAGGCTCGACTGGCGATGCTCACCGGGTTCGATCCGGAGCCGTTGACGATCGGTTTCGCGCGGCGGTTTGCGACCTACAAGCGTGCCGGGCTGGTCTTCTCCGATCTCGAGCGCCTGCTGGCGCTGCCGCTGCAGATCGTCGTCGCGGGCAAGGCTCACCCCCAGGATGGGCCTGGCAAGGACGTGATGCAGCGCATCGTCGAGCTCTCGCGCGACCCGGCGACCGCGGGACGAATCGTCTTCCTCGAGAACTACAACCTCGCGCTCGCGCAGTCGATCATCCCGGGCTGCGACATCTGGCTGAACACGCCGCGGCGGCCCTATGAGGCGTCGGGAACGAGCGGGATGAAAGCGGCCGTGAACGGCGTGCCGAACCTCTCGGTGCTGGACGGCTGGTGGGCCGAGGCCTACAGCCCGGCGGTCGGCTGGGCGCTCGCCGGCGAGGACGACGAGGCCGACGCCGACGAGCTCTACCGCCTCCTCGCCGAGCAGGTGCTGTCGGCCTTCGCCGACCGCGGCCGGTGGGTGGAGCTCATGAAGAGCTCGATCGCCGACCTCGCCCCGCGCTTCTCAATGCAGCGCGCGGTGCTCGAGTACACCGAACGTTATTACCTACCCGCCTCGGCACGACTCGGCCTCGCTCTGCCCTAGAGGCTAGATCGCCTCCGGCTGCTCGGGCGCGTCGCCGAGGCGCTCCAGCAGTTCCTGGACGTTCTTCAGCTCGCCCTCGAGATGCTGCTGGTAGCCCTGCAGGCGCTCGACGAGCTGCTCGCGGTTCGGGAAGCCCCGGCGGCCGAAGCCGCGGAAGCCACGACCGCGGCCTTCGCTGTGATGTGATCCACACATGTGTCAATCACCTCCTTCCGCTGCTCATTCGACAATAGTTACCGTAGGATAACAATTATTGGATGACACGTATTCCCGCCAGTGACGACCTCGGTGAGCTCCACCGACTGCTGCGCCGCGTCTTGCGCGGGACCTGGTCGCGGCGGCGGCCGACCCCCGAGTTGCTCGAGCTCGTCGGCGGCGACCCGCCGCTCGGCCGGCGGCACGTCGGCGTCCTCGCCCACGTCGCCGCAGAAGGGGAGCGGACGGTGGGCGAGATCGCGCGGGAGCTCGGCCTGTCACTGCCGGCAGCATCGAAGCTCGTCGGCGAGCTCGAGGATCACAGCCTCGTCAGCCGGCACGAGGACCCGGGTGACCGCCGGCGCACGGTCGTCCGCCTCGACCCCGAGACGTCGAAGCGCGTCCTCGGCTGGCTGGGCAGGCGCAACCAGCCGCTCGAGGCAGCACTTGCGACGTTGACCGCCGACGAGCGCGCGGGCTTCCTGAAGGGGATGCGCGCGCTCGCGGACGCGCTGATGGAAGAATCATCCCGTGGTCCTCTCGGATGTCACCATCGCACGACTCATCGGCGAAGGCCGAATCGGGATCGACCCGTATGACGATGCGCTGCTGCAACCGTCGAGCGTCGATGTGCGCGTCGACCGCTACTTCCGCGTCTTCCACAACGCGCGCTATCCGTTCATCGATGTCAAGCAGCCGCAGGAGGAGTTGACCGAAGAGGTCGCGATCGACGACGACCGGCCGTTCATCCTCCATCCCGGCGAGTTCGTACTCGGTTCGACGCTCGAGCGCGTCACGCTGCCCGACGACCTCGTCGCACGGCTCGAGGGCAAGAGCTCGCTCGGCCGACTCGGGCTCCTGATCCATTCGACGGCGGGGTTCATCGACCCGGGATGGGACGGGCACGTGACGCTCGAGCTCTCGAACGTCGCGAACCTGCCGATCACGATCTATCACGGCATGAAGATCGGGCAGATCTCGTTCATGCAGCTCTCGGAGCCGACCTCGACGCCGTACGGCACCTCGTCGCTCGGATCGAAGTACCAGGGCCAGCGCGGGCCGACCCCGTCGCGGTACTGGCAGAACTTCGCGCCGAAGTCAGAGGCGAAGTGAAGGTCCTCGTCACCGGCGGAACCGGTTTTGTCGGCTCGCGCGTCGTGCACGCGCTGCGTGCGCAGGACCGGGACGTGCGCGTGCTCGTGCGGCGGCCGGAGCGCGCGGCTCAGCTCGCAGGTTGGGGCGCCGAGCTTGCAACCGGCGACATCACCGACCCTGCCACTCTCACGGCAGCGCTCGCCGGCTGCACCCACGTCGTTCATCTCGTTGCGATCCTCAGCGGGAGCCGCGCCGACTTCGAGCGCGTCATGACGCAGGGAACGAAGGATCTCCTCGCAGCGGCGAAAGCGGAAGGCGTCGAGCAGTTCATTCTGATGAGCGCGCTCGGCACGAGCGAAGCGTCGAAGGACTCGGTGCCGTATTTCGCGGCCAAGTGGAACGAGGAGCAGGCCGTGCTCGCGTCGGACCTCCAGCACACGATCTTCCGCCCGAGCTTCGTCTTCGGCCGCGGCGGTGCACTGCCGCTCTTTGTGAAACAGGTGCGCTACTCGCCGGTTGTCACCGTGATCGGCGACGGCTTGCAGCGGTCACAGCCGATCTGGATCGAGGATGTTGCGGCGATCTTCGCGCAGGCGGTCGGCAACCCCCGCGCTGCAAACCGCACCTTCGAGCTAGGCGGGCCGGACACTGTGACCTGGAACGAGCTGTACCTGACGATCGCCAGGGTGCTGGGCAAGCGCCGGCGCCTCGCACATGTGCCGTTCGGGCTCGCGCGGCTGGGAGCGAGGGTGACGCAGGTGCTGCCGAAGGCGCCGCTCACCACCGACCAGGTGACGATGCTCCAGGGCGCCGATAACGTCGTCTCGAACACGGATGCCGTCGACACCTTCAAGCTCCCGCTCCTCGGGCTCGAAGAGCAGATCCGCCGCTCCATCTGAGCGCCGGCTCTCGCTCCTCCTCCAGCTCGTCGCGGCGCACCAGCGAATGGCCCAGCTCGTCGACCGCGAACTGGCGGCAGATGGCGTCGAGGCGAATGGCTACGGCGTCCTCAGTCTGATCGGTGTCCGCGGGCCTGTCAGGCTCACTGAGCTCGCCACCGAGCTTGGAATGCCTCTCACGACGACGTCGGATGTCGTGCGCCGCCTGGAGGCGCACCGGCTGGTGCGCCGAATGCCGAACCCGGAAGACGGCCGCTCATACCTCTTCGCCCTGAGCGCCGCCGGCGATCGCGAGTGGCGACGCGGTTGGGGCGCGCTGCAACGGATCAACGCCATCCTGCACGCCGAGCTCGGCGGGGGCGAGGACGGCGTGCGTGACGCCCTCGATCTCCTCGGCGCCGCATTCGCATCAGCGTTAACCGACGATTAATACGGATCCGTAGCAGTTACTCCGAGGTCGGATTATCGTCTCCGGGATGCACACCCTCCCGATCGCTCTCGTTGCAGCCGGCGCCCTGGCGTTTGCCGCCGCCGGCGCCGCCGATGCGCCAACCGTGCTGGCGAAGATTCGAGTCGCCCCCGCGACGTCGCCGTGCGCGGCAGCCGGCGGCGCTGGATTCGTCTGGGTGAGCGAATACTCGTCGCCCTACCTGCTGAAGATCAACCCGATGACGAACAAGGTCGTGAAGAAGATCGGCATCGGCAACGGCTCGTGTGGGCTCGGGTTCGGCGCCGGCTCGCTGTGGGTCGAAGACACGACGTCGAACACGATCAGCCGTGTCTCAGTTGCGACGGGCAAGCGCACCGCCGCTGTGAAGGTGGGGCTGCAGCCGTACGACTCGACGTTCGCGTACGGCGCGGACTGGGCGACCTCTTACGGGAACGGCGAGCTCGACCGCATCGACCCGGCCAAGAACAGGGTGGTGAAGCGGTTCAAGCTCGGCTCGGCGATCGGCGTCGTCGGCGCGTTCGGCTCGATCTGGGCGACGGGCGACCAGGGCGTGCTCCGCATCGACCCGGCAACAAGCACGGTGCTCGCGACGATTCCGGTTGAGAGTGCGGGCTGGACAGCCGCCTCGGGCGACGCGGTCTGGATCACCACGTCGTCGGGGATCGTGCGCATCGACCCCTCGACGAACTCGATCGCAGCGACGATCAAGCTCGCGTCGATGACGATCGGAGACCCCGGCGTCGTCGGCGGTCAGGTGTGGGTGCCGCTCATTCGCGAGAACGCGATCGCGGTCGTCGATCCGGCGACGAACGCCGTCGCGCGGACGGTCAAGGTCGGCCAGGGCCCGTTCGTGGTCACGCAGATCGCAGGCGAGGCGTGGGTGCCGAGTTGGAAAGGCACCGACATCTGGCGGCTCAAACCGTGAGCGCGAGCACGTCTACCTTGTTGCGGCCAGAGCGGCGAGCATCGCGCGCGCGACGGCGTCGTCGACTTCGGCGGGCACCGGCTGCGGGCCGTTCAGGAAGCGCGCTGGATCGCGCGCGAGCGCACGCAACGACTGTGCCTGCAGCGCGAAGCCCAGATCCATCACCTGGATCTGGTTGCCGTTCGCCGCAGTCAGGTTGAGCATCTCGCCGCGCCCGAGCAGCCGGATGTGGCCATGCTCGGAGACGTGCTCCGTCAGCTTGCGGCCGGGGCCGAGCGCGTCGGCGTCGATCTCCGAGAAGTGACCGGCGTTCGCGAGCAGCGCGCCGTCGCGTAGGAGGTCGAGCTCTTCGCGGCCGATCACGCCCGTCGTTCCGGTCACGGTGATCACCACGTCGGTGTCCGGCAATGCATCGTGCAGCTCACGCACGCGCATGCCGTCGAACGCCGCCTCGAGCGCCCGCACGGGATCACGCTCCACAACCGTCACGAGCGCGCCGTCTGCGCGCAACGCCCGCGCAACGCCGCGGCCGCACGCGCCGTAACCGACGACGCAGAACGCGGTCGCGGCAACGAGCAGGTTCGTCGCGCGCATGAATCCCTCGACGACCGTCGGGCCGACCCCGTAGGTGTTCTCGATCAGGCGCTTCAACGGTGAGTCGTCGATCACGACGACGGGGAAGTCCACGCGCCCTGCGAGCTCGGCCTTCAGACGGTTCGCGCCCGATGTGGTCTCTTCGGTCGCAAAACCGATCGCGAGCCCGCGTTCGACCGTGCCTGCAATCAGGTCAGCGCCGTTGTCGAGCAGCAGGTCAGGCCCCCAGTCGAGGATGCGCTCGATGTGCGCGGCGTGGGCGCGCACGTCGTCGGCGTTCGCGGCCCAGACGGTGACACCGTCGAGCCCGGCGAGGAACGCGGCGGTGCCGTCATCGGTCGTCGCCGGGCTCCCCGTGAGCGCCAGCTCGCAGCCGCCCGCGAGCAGGACCTCGACGAGCACCGCGGTCTTCGGCTCGACGTGCAGGCACATGCCGAGCCGACGGCCCGCAAGCGGGCGTTCCTTCGCGTACTCGTCGCGCAGCGCGGCGAGGAGCGGCATGTTCGCCCGCGTCCACGCAACGCGCTCTGCTCCCGCGTCCATCGTGCGATTAAAGACCAATGAAGAGGCCCGTACTGTGGCCATGAAGAACGAAGAGGCCCCGAGTAGGGGCCTCTTCATCAGTGACCAGCTGGTATTTCGTAGAGGCGTTTCCGGCCGATTCGCCCGAAGGCGTTTCTGCGGCGCGTTACGCGAGTCCCCCACGCTGGCTAGGCGATTCCCGGTTTAGGTCCCGGGGACGCACCTCTACGAGCTGGTACCTCCACTGCCCGTACTTGAAGTCTCCAACGCCGGACCACCTCCTTTCCGCGGTTGACCAAAATCTATCTGATCGGACAGGACGGACGTCGGCCGAAACCGGCGGATCCGCGGCGCCGGCCCGAGATCAAGCGGAGATCCTGAGCCGCTCCGCCTCGACGGCCTCACGGACCCAGCAGCCCGCGAGATGGTCGTTGACGACGCCGCAGGCCTGCTGCGCGGCGTAGAGGGTGGTCGGCCCGACGAAGCGGAACCCGGCCGACCGCAGCGCCTTCGCGAGCGCCGCCGACTCGGGCGTCGAAGCGGCCCAGTCGCCCTGACCGGTGGGCGGCCGATGGTCTGCGGGCCGGTGCTGCCAGAAGAGCTCGTGCAGCGGCGAGACGCTACGGAGGGCGATCGTGGCACGGGCGTTCGCGATCGCCGCCTCGATCTTGCCGCGATGCCGGACGATCGAGGCGTCGGTGAGCAGGCGAGCCACGTCCTGCTCGTCGAAGCCCGCAACAACGTCAGGGTCGAACCCTTCGAAGGCGGCGCGAAAGGCCTCGCGCTTGCGCAGAATCGTCAGCCACGACAGGCCCGACTGAAAACCCTCCAGGCAGAGCCGCTCGTAGACGCCCCGCTCGTCGACGACCGGCCGGCCCCATTCCTCGTCGTGATAGGCGATGTAGGCGGGATCGGCGGTCTCCCAGCAGCGGATCAGGGTGCTCATGTTCTCGCAAGTGTGAACGAGGGAGCTGGCAAAGTGCGCCGATGCCCGACGATTTCTTTGGTGAGCGTGTCGCCGCCCGCTATGACGAGGACACGGAGATATTCGCGGCGGCGGTCGTCGACCCGATCGTCGACTTCCTGGCGGGCCTGGCCGGGAGCGGCGCGGCACTCGAGCTCGGTATCGGCACCGGCCGCATCGCGCTGCCCCTCGCGGCCCGCGGGATTCGGGTGCATGGCATCGACCTCTCGGAGGCAATGGTTGCGAGGCTCCAAGCGAAGCCCGGCGCCGACGCGATCGGCGTGTCGATCGGCGACTTTGCGTCGACGACGGTCGACGACACGTTCTCGCTCGCCTACCTCGTCTTCAACACGATCATGAACCTGACGTCGCAGGACGAGCAGGTTGCGTGCTTCCGGAATGTCGCGGCGCACCTCGAGCCCGGCGGGTGCTTCGTGATCGAGGTGAGCGTGCCGGATCTCCAGCGACTCCCTCCCGGCGAGACCGTGCATCCGTTCCGGGTCACCGCAACCCAACTCGGCTTCGACGAGTACGACATCGCACGGCAAGGCCTCGTCTCACATCACTACTCGACCGCCGACGGCGAGCTCAGGGTGAACGCCGTGCCCTTCCGCTACGTGTGGCCGTCCGAGCTCGACCTGATGGCGCGGCTCGCCGGCATGGCCCTGCGCGAGCGCTACAGCGGCTGGCGGCGCGAGCCCTTTACGAGCGAAAGCCGCTCGCACGTCTCCGTCTGGCAGAAGACCGGCTAGAGGGATTCAGGGACGTCGACCTTGACGATCCCGTCGACGACCGTAACCGGGTAGGTATCGACCGGCTCGAACGCAGGCAGCGTCAGCGGCCGGCCGCTTCGGAGGTCGAAGGCGGAGCCGTGCCGCGGACAGATGACGCGGCACTCGTCCTCCTCCCAGACGCCTTCGCAGAGCGGTCCGTCGTCGTGGGAGCAACGGTCTTCGAGGGCGTAGAGCTCGCCGTTGCAGTTGTAGACCCCGACCGACGTCCAGCCCGCGGTGACGAGCTTCATGGAGCCGGGGCCGAACTCGGCGAGCGGTGCGACGTCGAGGAGCATGGTCGTTCAGTCGAGCCGAAGTTCGTTCGCGAGGCTCTGCCACTCCTCGGGGAGCGGCGTGCCCTTCGCCTTGTTCAAGGCCACCTTCAGCACCCCAAGCCCGAGGATCGCGCACTTCAGACGGATCGGCGTCAGCGGGATCCCGATCTCTTCGAGCAGCTCTTCCTTCGGCAGCGCCGCAACGTCAGCGGCCTTCCGCCCGACCACGAGCTCGGTGAGCATCGAGGTCGCGGCCTGCGAGATCGCGCAACCGCGGCCCTCGAAACCGACCTGCTCGATCGTCTCGCCGTCGGCGGCGAACTTGACCGAGATCGTCACCTCGTCGCCGCAGAGCGGGTTCAGGCCCTCAGCCTGCGCGTCGGCGTCGTCGATCAGCCCATGGCCGCGCGGGCTCTTGTAGTGATCGAGGATGACCTCCCGATACATCTGGTCGAGTTCGCCGCCGCTCATGCGAACGTCTCCTTCACCTTCAGGATCCCGGCGATCAGGCGATCGACGTCCTCGGGGACGGAGTAGAGGTAGAAGCTCGCGCGCGTCGTTGCCGCGACCCCGAGCCGCGTCATCAGCGGCTGGGTGCAGTGATGGCCGGCGCGAACAGCGACGTTCTCCCAGTTCAGGATCTGCGCGACGTCGTGCGGATGGACGTTCGCGAGCTCGAAGCTGACGATGCCGGTGCGCCGGTCGGCCGGCGGGCCGAAGACGCGCACGCCGTCGATCTCGGCCATTCGCTCCATCGTCTGCACGGTCAGCTCGTGCTCGTGGTTCTCGATCGCCTCGAGGCCGACCTCGGAGACGTAGTCGAGCGCGATCCCGAACCCGTAGGCCTCGGCGATCGCCGGCGTGCCGGCCTCGAACTTGTAGGGGAGCTCGTTCCAGCTTGTGCGGTCGAGTGCGACCGAGCGGATCATCTCGCCGCCGAAGTTGAACGGCTGCATCGCCTCGAGCAGCTCACGTCGGCCCCACAACGCACCGACGCCGCTCGGGCCGCACAGCTTGTGCGACGAGAAGGCAAGGAAGTCGCAGCCGAGCGCCTGCACGTCGATGTGCCGGTGCGGCGCGGCCTGCGCGGCGTCGACGACCATGATCGCGCCCTGCTCGTGTGCCCAGGCAGCGAGCTTCTCGACCGGGTTGATCGTGCCGAGCGTGTTCGAGACGAGGTTGTTCGCGACGACCTTCACGTTGCCGCGCGACGCGATCTCGTCGAGCGCATCGAGCTGCAGCTCGCCGTAGTCGTCGATCGGGATGTGGGCGAACTGCGCGCCCGTCTTCTTCGCGATGAACTGCCAGGGCACGAAGTTCGCGTGATGCTCGAGCTCGGTGATCACGACGACGTCGCCCTGGCTGAGATTCTCGAGCCCCCAGGAGTAGGCGATCAGGTTCAACGCCTCCGTCGCGCTGCGGGTGAAGATCACTTCGCGGTGCGACGGCGCGTTGATGTAAGCGCGCACCTTCTCCCGCGCGCCCTCGTAGCCGGCCGTAGCGTTCTCGGCGAGGGTGTAGACGCCGCGGTGCACATTCGCGTACGAGTGCTCGTAGAACTCGCGCATCGCGTCGAGCACCTGCCGGGGCTTCTGGGTGGACGAGGCCGAGTCGAGATACGCGACGGGCTTGCCGTTCACGAGCTCGTCGAAGACGGCGAAATCGGCGCGCAGCTGCTGCGCATCCAGCTTGGTTGCAGGCGTGACGGCCACGCCGACACTGTAGCCGCGGGCCTAGGAGTGGACGATCTCGCAGTGACTGAGCCGGTCCGAGCGATCGGCCCAGACCGTGTCGCGGCCAGGCCCGCAGTCGATTCGGTCGGTGTGGCCGTCGTTTGCGTGCACACGATCGTTGCCGCCGCCCGCACGGATGTCGTCGCCCCATGACGGCGTACCCTCGATGACGTCGGCGCCGGGAGTGCCGGTGACGAGGCAACTGCCGGTGAGGACCTGCTGCCTGCCGGCCGCGTAGCTCGCAATCGCGACATGCCCGGGGCACGTCGCCCGTGCACCGGAGGCGAAGAGCGTCGCCGCACCGGGGCCGTAGGCAACACCTGGCCCGCCCGCTCCGCGAATCAGCGTCCCGGCCGCGGGCAGCGCACCGTCTGCGCGAACGAGGGTGACACCGGCACGATAGGGAACCGCGAGCTGCACGTCTCCCGCGGACCAGGCAGGTGCTCCCGCCGACGCGAGTGCCTTCGCCACCGCGTGCGGCGGCGAGGACCCATCGGCGGGGACGAGGAACACTGCGCCTGCGACGGTGTAGGCAATGCGCGTCCCGTCGCGCGACCAGACCGGCGCTCCCGGGTTCGCAATCGACGCGAGGCGGGTCTCGGCATTCGGCGCGCGCGCGACATAGATCCCGTCGTCACGCTGGAACGCGATCGTCGAGCCGTCCGGCGACCAGGCCGGGCGGCCGATCACGTTCGTGGCCCAGAGCTTGCCCGCGACCCACAGATCCGCGTTCTGCGCGCCGTGCGTCGTCAGGTAGGCGAGCTGCGCCACACCCGGCCGCCACGCGGGTGCAAACGCCGCCTTCGGTGCGACGTAGCGGTGCTTGCCGGTGCCGTCGGCGTTTGCGATCCACAGGAGCCCGCCGGCTGCGAAGGCGAGTTGGCCGCCGTCGCCCGACCAGCTTGGTGTGAGCTGGCCCGGGCTCGCGGCGATGCGCAGGGAGCGGTGCGAGCGAACGTCGAGCGCGTAGAGCTCCATGTGGTTCGGGAAGACCCGCGTGAACGCGACGTGCGAGCCGTCGGGCGAGGGAACCGGCCACCAGTCCATCGGCGCGAGAATGCGCGAGG
>JBAQHS010000025.1:0-6529 GCA_049288455.1 Gaiellaceae bacterium
GCATGGCCCTGGCCGACGGCGGCGCCCGGCGACACGCCGATCACGACGTCGGCGAACTGGCGCCCGCCGGCCTGGCGCATTCGCAGCCGCCGCAACTCGATCGCGGGCCGCATCGCGACGATCGCAGCGCGCGCGGCGGCTTCGGCCTCGGCAGGCGCCTTGTCCATCAGCACCTCGACGTTGCCCTTCATCAGGCGCGTCGCGGCAGACAGGACGAGCACGCCGACGAAGAGTGCCGCGATGGGGTCGCCGTTCGGATGACCCTGCCGGGCAAGCAAAAGCCCGATGAGAACTGCGAACGAGCCGGCGAGGTCGCTGCCGAAGTGAAGGGCGTTCGAGGCGAGTGCCGCGCTCTTGTACTTGCGTGACGTTCGCCACGACACGATCGCGCGGCTCGCGTCGAGCCCGATGACGAGTGCGAGAACGGCGAACGCGTACCAGGGCGTTCTCACATGCCCGTGCGTCACGCCGGCAAGCCGCTCGATCGCGCGGAACGAGATGAATACCGAGACGAGCGACAGGAAGCCGGCCTCCGCGAGTGCCGAGAGGTGCTCGGCCTTGCCGTGGCCGAACTGGTGCCCGACGTCGGCTGGTCGCGCCGCAACGCGAATGGCGAAGAACGTCAGGAGCGCGGCGATCAGGTCTGTTCCCGAGTGGGCTGCCTCGGAGATGAGGCCGAGGCTGTGGGTCGTCACGCCGACCCCCAGCTTCAGGAGGACGAGCAGTCCGGCCGCGATGACCGAGACGAGCGCAGAGCGGCGTTGCGGGCTCACGCCGCGAAGGCTACGGGGAGCAGCGGTCTGGCGACATCCGCGGGACATGTCCAGCCGCCGACCGAGCGACAGGGCCGAACCGGCCATCAGCCGCCGCGCAAACCCGCATTACTGCGACCGGGCCATGTCCACGACGGGCACGACCCTTGGTCAGACCACGTGTCTGTCTCTCGCGGACACCTGCCAAGGCCCGGAGGGCACGTGGATCAGAGGTTGCCGCGGAGTGCTTGCTCGCGCTCGATTGCTTCGAAGAGCGCCTTGAAGTTGCCGTCGCCGAAGCCTCGTGCACCATGCCGCTCGATCACCTCGAAGAACAGCGTCGGCCGGTCTTGTGCGGTCTTCGTGAAGATCTGCAGCAGATAACCGTCGTCGTCGCGATCGGCCAGGATCCGCAGCCGCTTCAGGTCGTCCCAACTCTCGTCGATCTCACCGACGCGATCGGGCGTCTCTTCGTAGTACGCGTCAGGTGTCATCAGGAAGATCACGCCCCGGCGCTGCAATGCCTCGACCGCCTTCACGATGTTCGACGACTGCATTGCAATGTGCTGCGCGCCCGGGCCGTGGTTGAACTCGAGGTATTCGTCGATCTGGCTCTTGCGCTTGCCCTCGGCCGGTTCGTTGATCGGGAACTTCACCTTCCCCTGGCCGTCCGTCATCACCTTGCTCATCAGCGCCGAATACTCCGTCGAGATGTCGTCGTCGCTGAAGTGGATCATCTCGGTCATTCCGAAGACGCGCTCGTAGTACTCGACCCACTCGTTCATGTACCCGAGGTCGACGTTGCCGACGATGTGGTCGATCGCGAGCAGCCCGGCGTCGGCCCCCGCGCCGTTCGTCGATTCCTGCGCGACATAGCCCGGCAGGTAGGCGCCCTCGTACCCCGAGCGGTCGACGAAGGTGTGCACGACGTCGCCGTAGGTGGCGATCGTCGAGAGCTCGACGGTGCCGAACTCATCCTCCACGGTCACGGGCTCACGCACGCCACGCGCGCCGCGCTTCACAGCCTGTTCATACGCCTCGCGCGCGTCCGGCACTCGCAACGCAATGTCCTTGACGCCGTCGCCGTGCTTCGACGCGTGGTCACCGATCTCGTGGCCGGGATGAAGCGCGCTCGTCACGACCAGGCGAATGTCGTTCTGCTCAAGCACGTAGCTCGCACGGTCGCGAACACCGGTCTCAGGCCCGGCATATGCGGTGCGGCGAAACCCGAATGCATGCTCGTAGTAGAACGCCGCCTGCTTCGCGTTGCCCACCCACAACTCGACGTGGTCCCAGCCGTCGAGCGGCATGAAGTCTTCGGTCACGGCTCGGAGTCTACTCCGGCTGTGGCCGGGGCTCCGGACGCTGCGTCCGCGGCGGAGACCTCGTCGAGCGAGCGGCGCAGCGGCTGTTCCTTCACCCAGACAACGGCGATTACCCAGACGCCCGCAGCGACGCAGGCGGCGACGAGAAACGCCGGATGGATCGCCGCAGCGAGCCCGGCCCGCGCCGCCCGCGGCAATTTGTGGATCCCGATGCCTTCCGTCCCGCCCACTCCGCTCGGCAGCCCGTGGTTCACGATCGCGCCCATGACCGTGACCCCGATGGTCGCGCCCATCTGCCGTGAGAACTGTGTCAGCGCGGTCGCGGAACCGATGTGCGCGCGCCGGACGGCGTTCTGGACCGAGAGCACGAACACCTGCATCATCGAGCCGATCCCGATGCCGGCGATCACCATGTTGCGGGCGGCCTGCGCATTCGTCGTCGTCACCGACATCCGCCAGAGCAGCACCATTCCGATCGTCAGCACGACCGGGCCGAGGATCGCGTTCCAGCGGTATCGCCCGGTGCGCGACACGAGCTGCCCGGTGAGCAGCGAGGTCGTCACGGCGCCGAGCATCAGGGGTGTCAACACCACTCCCGACGAGGTCGCCGACGTCCCGATCACGCCCTGGACGAAGAGCGGCACGTACGAGATCGTCCCGAACATCGCCATGCCGACGAGTGCCATGCACGCGACGCTCCCGGCGACGATCGGGTTGCGCAGGATCTCGAACGGCAAGATGGGCTCCGCCGCCCGCCGCTCGACGAAGGCGAACAGCACGAGCAGCACCGCCGCGAGCACGAGCGAGCCGAGGACATGACCACTCGTCCAGCCGTACTGCTTACCGCCCCACACGAGGCCCATCAGGAGCGATGCGGTACCGGCCGCAAGCACAGCCGCTCCGAGCCAGTCGATCGGGTGACTCGTCTGTGGCGCGCGCCGCGGCATCGTCAGCGAGATGACGATGAGCGCGAGACCACCGACGGGCAGGTTGACGAAGAAGATCCAACGCCAGGTCGTGCTGTCGACGATGAACCCGCCGATCGCCGGGCCGGCGATCGACGACGCCGCGAAAACAGCGCCGATCAGCCCCTGCCAGCGTCCGCGGTCGCGCGGCGGCACGATGTTGCCGATCACCGCGAGCGAGAGCGGGAAGAGCCCGCCAGCACCGATGCCCTGCACGGCGCGGAAGAGCACGAGCTGAGTCATCGTCGTCGCCAGGCCGCAGAGCGCCGAGCCGAGCAAGAAGACGACGATCGAGAAGAGGAAGAGGTTCTTGCGGCCGTAGACGTCGCCGAGCTTCCCGTACAGGGGAACGGTGACCGTCGAGGTGAGCATGTACGCCGTGAACACCCACGAGTACTGCGTGATCCCGCCGAGATCGCTGACGATCCGTGGCAGCGCCGTGGCCACGATCGTCTGGTCGAGCGCCGCGAGGAGCAGCGTCACCATCAAGCCGGAGTAGATCGCGAGGATCCGCCCGATCGTGAAGTTGTAACCGGGCGGCTGGCGCTCGAGACGCTCGCGAATGTTCATCGCAACTAGTTAACCAAGCGAAGCACTCCGTCAGTCGCCTGGAGGCTCCGGCGAGGTGTGGCGCGAGCGCTCGAGCAGCACGGCGCCGAGGATCGCCACCCCGCCGACCACCTCCCAGCGCGTCAGATGCTCGCCGAGGAGCACGAGCGCGAAGACGACTCCGAACAGTGGCTGCATGTTCGAGAAGAGGGATGCCCGCGATGGACCCACGCGGCTGATCGCCGTGAACCAGAGGATGTTTGTCAGGAACAGCGGCCCGATGACGGCGAACCCGAAGCAGACCCACATCAAGTTGCCGAAGTGAAACGACTGCGATGCTGTTTGCGGGATGCCAGCGATCGCGAGCGGGATCCAGCCGAACAGGAGCACGAGTGAGCTGATGCGAAACGGCGAGTACCTGCGCATCAGCGGCGTGATCAGCACTGAGTAACCGGCCCACGTCGCGGCGGTCAGGATGGCGAGGCCGTCGCCGAAGAGGCGCCCGGAGAAGCCACCCGAGCCCGACGCGACGAACCCGACACCGATCACCGACGCGAGCGCAGCGATCCAGAAGCCGCGGCCCATCCGCTCGAGCCCGATCACGTTCGCGAGGACGCCGATGAAGATCGGCGTCGCCCCGAGGAACAGCGTGACCGTCGAGGCCGAGGTCTTGTCGACCGCGTAGACGAAGCAGATCTGGTTGCAGAAGATGAAGAGCGCCGCGAGGACGACCAGCCGCATGTCACGTAGCGCGATGCGGAAGCTCCGTTCCCGGGTGTAGGTGAAGATCCAGAAGAGGACCGTCGCCGCGCCGTACCGGATGGTCGCGTACGCGAGCGGCTGGAAGCCGTGGGTGACGACGTAGCGCGTGACCGTCGAGTTGAGCGCCCAGAGCAGGACCGTCCCGAGCAGCATCAGATCGACAGGGCTCACTCGGCGCACGGCTGTCGAGCCTAGATGACCGGTCGGTGCCGCTCGCGGTACGCTTCCCGCGCGATGAGCGAGCCCACCCGCGACGACGTCGACGCCCTCGTCGGGCCGGCGACGCCCCACTTCGCGTTCCAGATCCGCGCGCGCGTCCGCGAGCTGGTGGCGCAACTGCCCGAGAGCCACGAGGTTCGCCGCTATGCGGACGGCCAGATGGAGCGGCTCGACCGACTCGGCTACGCGTCGTCGAAGGCCGACGAAGGCGCGCACGAATCGCCCGCACGGCTCGGCTGGGACGAGCTCCCGTCGTCCGCGCGTGCGGACGACCCGCTGCCGCGCCGGTCGTGAACGTCTTCATCACGGGTGGCTCGAGGGGCATCGGCCGCGCGATCGCACTCCGGTTTGCACGCGACGGCGCGAAGCGTGTTGCGATCGGATACTTCCGCAGCGACCGCGCCGCCGAGCAGACGGCGGACGATCTGCGCGCGCTCGGCGCCGAGGCGACGCTCGTCCGTGGCAACGTAGGCTCGGATCGCGTCTTGGAGGAGGTCGCTGCTCTCGGGCCGCTGGACGTGCTCGTGCACAACGCGGCAAGCGGTGTCAGCGTCCCGGCACTCGAGGCATCCGCGAAGCACTGGGACTGGACGGTGAACACGAATGCCCGCGCCCTGCTTCAGCTGGCGCAGGTCGTCGGACCGCAGATGCCGGACGGGTCGTCGATCGTGGCGATCTCGTCGCTCGGCGCCCAACGCGTACTCGAGAACTACACCCTCGTCGGCACCTCCAAAGCGGCGCTCGAGTCGCTCGTCCGCTACCTCGCCGTCGAGCTTGCGCCGAGGATCCGAGTCAACGCCGTCTCCGGCGGCGTCGTCGAGACGGACGCACTCGATGCGTTTCCGAACCGCGAGGAGATGCTGAGGGCGGGCGCCGCGAACCCCGTCGGGCGTCTCGTCAGCGCGGAGGACATCGCGGGCGCGGTCGCATTCCTCTGCTCCGCCGACGCCGACATGATCCGAGGACAGACGCTCGTCGTCGACGGCGGCTTCTCGCTCCGCGCCTAGCCGACGTCGAAGAATTCACACTTCGGTAACGGTGCCTGGAAGTGAACTCATAATGCGCGTCCGAGGATGAGGATGAGGGCGATGGTGAGGTAGGCGGTGTAGACGTTGCTGTTTGGTTCGGTGCGGATCGTGAGTCGTCGGAAGCGGCGGAGCCAGGCGTTGGTGCGTTCGACGACCCAGCGGTGTCGTGCGAGTGGGTCGCTTGTGCGCGTGACGCGTTTGCGTCCGCGGGTTCCGGGTCGTTGGGTTTGTTCGGGTGCGGGCGGGTCGCCGGCGCGGCGTCGTTTGCTGATCTGTGGGGTGATCCCGCGGGTGCGGATCTCTTCGCGGAGCGGTTCGCTGCAGTAGCCGCGGTCGGCCCAGACCTCGCAGGGTTGGTAGCCGGCGGCGGTGAGGGCATCGATCAGCGGCAGCAGGTGCGCGCGTTCGTTTTCGTTGCCGGGGCCGACACGGACCTGCAGCGGCCAGCCGTTGGCGTCTACGACAAGGTGATACTTACTGGACGCAAAACCGCGGTTGACCGGGCTTGGCCCGACCAGGTCGCCCCCTTTTTCGCATCGACGATCGACGCGTCGACGACGACCCGTGACCAGTCGAGCCGACCCCGTTCGTCGAGCTCGGCAACCAAAAGCGAGAGCGCTTGCGGCCAGACGCCACTCGCGATCCACTCGTGCAACCGGCGCCTGCACGTCTCGCCGCTCGGGAAGCCGAGCTCGCGCGGCAGATCGACATAGCGCATCCCCGTGTAGAGCAGATACAGCACCCCCTCCAAACACACCCGGGCGGGATACCGCTTGCGGCCGGCATGACGAAGACGACGAGGCGGATCCGCCAGCAACGGCTCCAACTGCTCCCAGACCGCATCGTCGAGCTTCCACCACGCCGGCCGCGGACCGCGCGGCGACCGACGCTGACCAGACCTCGGTGAGCCTCTCATACCCACCGATTCG
>JBAQHS010000026.1:0-7872 GCA_049288455.1 Gaiellaceae bacterium
AGCGTGGGCTCAGGCGCCCACATCAGCATGGCGTCGGCGAGCTCGTCGAGGATCGGCGGGTCGGTGTCGGGGTCGAGGCCGATCCCGAGCGAGAACGCGAGGTCCCAGGCGGTGGGCTCGAAGACGAAGTCGTCGAGGAGGTCGATCTCTGGCTCACTCATCGACGTCAATGAAAGCGGCTCGCGCCGCCGCTGTCATCGGCTGTTCGGGACAGTCTCGTGTGACGATTCATCCACAGGCACGTCCCTTCGGGACATGCGCGACGACCCGAGCGGCGGCGCCTGGAGCGGAACCTTCACGACGAACGTCGAGCCCTGACCCGGGATCGAGTCGACCTCGAGCACGCCGCCGTGCGACACGACGATTTCCCGGGCGACCGCCAGGCCGAGGCCGGTCCCGCCCACCGTCCTCGTCGCCTCCGGCGACCGGAAGAACTTCTCGAAGATCCGCTCGGCGTCTTCGGGGCGAATGCCGACGCCGTCGTCCGAGACCGAGAACAGGGCGTCCCCACCGGTCCGCCGGGTCGCGACGCGAACCTCTCCACCGTCGGGCGAATACTTGATCGCGTTCGAGAGCAGGTTCCCGACGACCTGCGACATCCGGTCTCGATCTCCGTCGACCACGAGCGGCATGTCCGGCAGGTCGATGACGAGCCGGTGTGTCGTCAGCTGCAGGAAGAAGAGCTGCACCTGCTCACGGACGAGCTCGACGAGGTCGAACGGCGTTCGCACAAGCATCAGCGCGCCGCCGTCGAGCAGCTGCACGTCGAGGAAGTCTCCGGCGAGCGCAGCCAGCCGCCGCGACTGTGTGTCGATGATCTCGAGATAACGGCGCCGCTCGTCCGCGGGAAAGTCGCGCTGCAGAAGCAGCGACGTGAAGCCGAGCACTGATGCAAGCGGCGTGCGGAGCTCGTGCGACACCATGCTGATCAGGTCCCGCTTGTGCTGTTCGCCGACGCGCAGCTGCTCGTTCTGGGTGAGGAGCTCTCTCCGCCCGAGCTCGAGCGAGCGTGTCATCGAGTTGAACGCCGTGATGAGAGCGCCTACCTCGGCCGAGCCGCCCTCCTCGAGCCGGATCGTGAGGTCGCCGCCGGCGACGTCGACGGCGGCTCCCGCAACGCGTCGCATCGGACGTGCGACCCCGCGGGCGACCCAGGCGCCGAAGAGGAGGATGAGCGCTGTCGAGACTGCGAGCGCTGCGATCCCGACGTAGATGGCGACCCTCGTCACCTGGCGAGCGTGCGCTGAGGCCCGCTGCGCGCGGCTGTCCTCGGCGGTGAGGATCGAGTTCAGCGTCGCCGTGATCTCGGTCGTGCGTCGCTTGTCCTCCTTCCCGGCGGCCGTCGAGCGCGCGGCCTGGCGCGAGACCTGCTCGATCACGATCACGTTGTCGGCGTAATCGGTGAGGTAGCTGTTCAGCTGGCTTCGCACCGCGAGGGCCCTCCGGCTCTGCGGAATGTCACTGTGGACGAGCGAGACGAGATCGTCCGTCTCGCGCGGGACGCGGGCGCGCGACGTGTCGAACAGCGTCAGGAAGCGTTTCGAACCTGTGAGGACGTAGCCACGGAGCGCCGAGTCGAGATCGGACGACAGGGCTCGCACGCGCAGCGTTGCGACGGTGACGTCCTTCGAGCGTGATTCTCGCGCGTCGGCCTGGCGCAACGCGAGAATCGCGATCAGCGCTGCGGTGAACGCGATGCCGACGAGCACCGCGATGCCTGCGGCGACGAGAGCAACGCGGCGGACGAGCGAGAACGACCTCATCGACGCCGACCAACGAGGCCGCGTGCGACCGACGCCAGCTCATCGACGCGGAACGGCTTCTCGAGAAAGCCGTCGGCCCCACTCTCGAGCGCTGCAGCGATGTCCTGCGGCCCTTGCCAAGCGGAGACGACGACCACCGCCACCTCGCCGAGCGCCGGGTTGGCTCGCATCGTGCGCAAGACCTCGATACCGCTCAGGCCGGGCAGCATCACGTCGAGGAACACGAGATCCGGCGGGTGCTTCTCGAGCATCGCGAGGGCCGTCTCGCCGTCGGCGGCTTCCTCGCACTCGAACGCCTCGCCGAGCGTCACGACGATCAGCTCCCGCAGCGGTGCCTCGTCGTCGACGACGAGCACGCGCGGGCGCGATTCGACTGTGCCTTGCGTCACCCGACCAACCGGAAGACGAGCACCTCGTGCCTCGGCCGCAGATGCGAGGCCGTCACCGTCAGCGTTCCCCGGGCGTTGTCGAAGAGCCCGGTGCCACCGACGATCGGGATCTCATAGAGCAGGCGCGATTGCAGCGCGCCGCTGACGACGAGCGTTCCCTTCGGGAGGATGTAGGTGCCGGTGCACATCCGGTCCGGGCCGTCGGATGAGATGCAGACGATCAGGCTGCGCCCGATCTGTAACCGCGAGCGGCTCGGGTTGTAGAGCCGCTGCCTGATCGTCTCGATCGTCCCGGCACGGCCCCCTTCCACCGGTGGGACGACGCGACTGGCGATCTGGACGTCGGTGATCCGAATCTGCGACGGCCCCGTCGACCCGACCGCGCCACCGGTCGCCGAGAGGGCGATCCAGCCGCACGCGATGCCGATGAGCGCCACCGCAAAGCGCTTGCCTTGAACCATGGGATTCCTTTCCGTCGCGATCGTTCGACCGACGGGCCCCCTGCTTCCCGCCGAGCAGTGTTCCATATCGAGTCAGGAGCGACGCGATTTCTGCGCCGATGGGTCATTTCCTGGTTCGCGGAGCCGTTTGGGCGCTCAGCGCTCGATCTGGCTACCGCCGACGATCGCGTCGCGGCCGTCCGGATAGCGCACCCAGGCCTTGTGGGTTCCGTCGTAGTCCGGGCCGAAGAGGATGAGCGTCGCCTCCTCACCGCGGACGCGGCAGGGGTCGGTGCCCTCGGGGTCGAGGCCCCGCCAGATGCGGATGAACGGGTTCGACTCCCATTCGTCACCGACTGTCGAGGGCAACGTGTGCCCCGGATGGAGGCGGGTCTCGGGCGGCAGGCTCATCAGCCGCTTCATGATCGAATGCACCTGGTCGGCGTAGCCGGTCGGCCCTCCGCCGCCGGTCCCGCCGACCGTGCCCTTGAAGAGGCAGTCGGCGGTCAGGCAGTCGGTGCCGTTCACGAGCAATGCGAGGTGGTCGGGGCAGTGACCGGGGGTCGCGATGGCGGTGATCTCGAGGTCGCCCGAGTGGATCACGTCGCCGTCGCCAACCGTCGTATCGATCGGCACGCCGGCCTCCTTCGTCAGCCGAGAGCCGACAACCGGGACGCCAAAGTGCCGCGCGAGACCGGCAACGTTCACGACGTGGTCCGCGTGTTGATGGGTGACGAGAACGTGCGTGATCACCAGGTTGCTCGACGCGGCCCGTGCGAGCAACGGCTCCTCGACGCCGTTGGAGTCGACGAGCACGCCGTGTCCTCCGTCAGCATCGGCGACGAGATAGGCGTTCGAGGTCCACGTCGGATGTTCTGCGCGTTCGATGATCATGCGAACTGGATCACGCTCCGGATGCCGTCCTGCGCTTCCATCAACTCGAAGCCGCGGTTCACCTCGTCGAGCGTCAGCCGATGGGAGATGAACGAGTCGACGTCGATGTCCCCGGCGAGCCACCGTTCGACGAGCGCAGGCACGCCGTCGCGGCCCTTGACGCCGCCGAACGACGAGCCGGCAACGCGGCGGCCGGTGATCAAGTAGCGCGGCACCACGTCGAGCGTCTCGCCTTTGCCGGCGACGCCGGCGACAGTGCAGAGACCCCAGCCCATCCGCGCCGACTCGACGGCCTGGCGCATGACGGCGACGCTGCCGGTCGCCTCGAAGGTGTAGTCGGCGCCGAAGCCGCCTGTCGACTCGACAATCCGCTCGACCGTGTCGGGCCCACCGACCATGGTCTCCGTCGCGCCGTGCGCCGTCGCGAGACCGAGCCGCTGCTCCGACAGGTCGACGCACACGATCCGCTCCGCAGCCTGCAGGCGACAGCCGATCACCGCGCCGAGCCCGACCATGCCGGCTCCGAAGACGACACACGTCGAGCCCGCCTCGACCTTTGCGGTGTTCATCGCGGCGCCAAGCCCCGTCGAGAGCCCGCAAGCGAAGAGCGCTGCACCCTCGAGTGGAGCTTCAGGGTTGACCTTCGCGAGTGCGATCTCCGGCATGACGGTGTACTCGGCAAAGGTCGAGGTTCCCATGAAGTGCCGAATCGGTTCGCCGTCCTTCGAAAGCCGCGTCGTCCCGTCGGGCAGGAAGCCCTTGTTCTGCTGCTCGCGGATTGCGAGGCAGAGATTCGTGCGGTCGCTCTGGCAGTGAATGCACTCGCGGCATTGCGGCGAGAACAGCGTGACGACGTGGTCGCCGGGCGCGAGCGACGTCACGCCCTCGCCGAGCTTCTCGACGACGCCGGCGCCTTCGTGGCCGAGCACGGTCGGTGCGTAGCCGGAGGGGTCCGCGCCCGAGGCCGTGTACAGGTCGGTATGGCAGACCCCGCATGCGACCAGGCGCACGAGCACCTCACCCGCGCGCGGCTCGGCCAACTCGACCTGCTGCACGCTGAGTGGCGCCCCGAACTGCTCGAGAACGGCTGCCTTGATCTGCATCGCCCCTCGATCCTACGGAACGTGCTGCACCCGGATTGATGCAAGGAGGCGCCTGCCCCGGCCCGAACTGTATTGGGTGTCGCGCGCACTTGCCCTTGCGGCGGTCGTCGGAGCGGTCGCGCTTGCGATCGTGGCGGTCCAGCTCGCCTCGCCTGCTGCGAGCGCGCCGTCGACGGCGCGTCTCACCGTCTCGTCGCAGCTCCCGGCGTGGGTCGCACCCGGCGTTCGCGTGGCGCTCTCCGGGTTTGCCGGCGGCGACCGGCCCGTGCGTGTGCTGGTACGCGGCTCGACCGCGGCGCGCACGACCTCGGGAACGCTCGGCCGCTTCCACCTGCACTTCGCGGCACCGCGCCCTGGGCGATATGCGATCTCTGTCGAGAGCGATGGCCGGGTCAAGCGCGTCGGGACACTGACGACACGCGCCGTGACGCTCGCGGCGGTCGGTGACATGACGAGCGGCGAGCAGGTCGGTGCAAGCGTGTCGACGCTCGGCGCTGCGTACTCGTGGGGCTCCGTCGGCTCGCTGCTGCGCAAGGCCGACCTTGCGACCGCGAACCTCGAGGGCTCGATCTCGTCGCGCGGCTATCCGGTGCCGAACAAGGAGTTCCACTTCCGCGGTCCACCGTCGCTCCTCGGCGCGGCTCATGCCGCAGGCGGGCTCGACGTCGTGACGGTCGCGAACAATCACTCGGGAGACTTCGGCTCAGAGGCGCTGCTCGACACGGTGCGCTTCGCGCGGGCGGCTGGCTTGCTGGTCGTCGGCGGCGGCGCCAACGCCGGCGCTGCCGTTAGGCCCGCGATCACGACCGTCGGCGGGCTACGCGTGGCGTTCGTCGGCTTCTCGGACGTAAACCCGTACGGGTTCAACGCCGGCCTGCGCACGCCGGGCACCGCGTCGGCCGACCCGGCCGTCGTCGCGGCGGCGGTCCGCAGCGCTCGTCATCGCGCGGACATCGTCGTCTGTTGGTTCCACTGGGGCACCGAACTGCACCCCGAGCCGTCCTCACGTCAGCGTGAGCTCGCAGCGACCGCGCTCCGTGCAGGCGCGCAGGTCGTCCTCGGCGCGCACCCACACGTCTTCGGCGGCGTCGAGACCGCCGCGCGACGGAGTGTTGTCGCCTGGACGCTCGGCAACTTCGTCTTCCCAGCCCACTCCGCAAACACGTCGCGGACCGGCATCCTGATGGTGAATCTCGACCGCCACGGTGTGCGCGGTTGGCGCGTCGTGCACGCGACCATTCAGGGCTTCAGGCCCGTTCTCGACCCGCGGCCGGCCAGTAATTAGGCGGGCGCCCGGGCGGCCATGATCAGCGCAAGCCGCGCTTCGGCCGCGCGGGTGACCGTGTCGTTGAGCAGAAGCGCGGTGGTCGTGAGCGAGATCTCGGTGCGTCCGTGACCGACGAAGACGATGTCGACGAACGCGCGAACGGGGACCGTTGACGAGCCGACCTTGACGTCGAGGAGCACGCGGATCGCAGCCGCGTACTGGCTGACGTGCGGGAACGCGATCCGACGAACCGAGACGACGGTCGTCGTGGGGCCCGAGCTCTTCGCGAGGACGGTGCGCAGGCACGGAAGCAAGCCCGGTGCGATCACCGTGCGCTGCCAGTCGAGCTTCACCATCTGCGCGGTCCGCAGCACCTGAGCTTCGCTGTCGAACTCGATCCCCGGTTGCTTGAACTTCGTCTCGGCTGCGCCCGTGAGGACGAGGTCGGACTGCTTCGGCTGGAACGACGCACACGGTGGCGCGGAGCCGAGGTCGGGCTTCACCGACCCGCCGGTCCACGTGCCGACCGTGCCGAGATCGCTCTTCTTCACCACCGTCGCGCGCGCGAATGCCTGATCGGCCGCGGTCAGGTGGATCTGCTCCTTGTCGGCAAGTGCGGCGAGACCGCCGAGTGCGAGGGTCAGCGCCGCGACGGCAAGGGCGGCAGTGGTGACGATCAGGCTGCAGACGCGGCGGCGCATCGACGTTCCTCTCTCGGGGCGGGACGAATCCGCAGGAACATCGGCACCGGTCGGGGAGGTCATTACGGCCGATCCCCCGGTTGGGTGCCCATCAACGTCAGTGGAACTGGGCGCGCACATGCACGGCGAAGATCTGCGACTGCTTGTTGCCGGTCGACGGTGTGGCGCTCCCCCAGCTGACGATGACGTCGTTCGCCGAGAGCGTCGAGAGCCCGATCGTGTCGCCCGGCCAGACCGACGTGTTGCCGAACTCGGGCGAGAGCTGGAGCGGGTCGGTGAGCCAGCCGTGCGCGATCGAGAACGTGCGCAGGTAGGCGGCGTAGCCGCGCGGGTCGGCTCCAGAGAGCCAGCCGACGTAGGCGGTGCCGCTCGCGCCGCCGACGACTTCCATGATGTGTGGCGCGTCGGCCTGGTCGGGGGGCGCCTGGATCGGCGCCGACCAGCGAGCGCCGTGGTCGGTCGAGTAGGCGAGCCAGCCGGTGTCGTTCGCGGAGCCGTCGGCGTTCTGGCCCTGCGTGTCCCAGGTCGCATACAGGTTGCCGCCGGCATCGATGCCGATCGCACCATCGATCCACCATTCCGCGAGCGACATCGTCCCGCCTTGCTCGCCGACGCGGACGGGCGGCGACCAGGTGTTGCCCCGGTCGGTCGACGACGTGAAGTACTGATAGGCGGGCTCCATCGTGAACGTGACGGGGTCGGTGATGTGGTAGCCCTGGTAGAGCACGTCGATGCGGCCATTCGGTTCGACGACGAGCGGTGCGCTGTCGCCGCCGCTCGCGGGGAAGCCGGGGCTGATGTACGACATCGGCCCGAACGTCTTGCCGCGATCGGTGGAGCGCTGCATGACGACGTTGAGGTCGCCGGTCGCAAATGCGCAGCTCCCGTTCGTGGCGCAGATGTCGGTGACGGACGAGCGCTCCGGCCCGTAGTCCCACGTCACATAGACGGTGCTGTCGGGCCCGACGGCGATGAAGTCGCGGTCACCCCAGTTTTTCGCGTCCGGCGGGATGAGGGACGCGGTCTGCGGGAACGTGAGGCCGTGATCGAACGAGGCCGCGACGATCGGGTACCACTGTGCGCCCTTCGCGATCATGAAGACCGCGTACACCGTTCCGTCAGGCGCGACGGTCACGGCGGGATCCCAGGTGTTGAGGTTCGAGCCGATCGAGCCGGGCACCGAGATCGGCTTGCTGAAGGTGAGCCCGCCGTCAGTCGAGCGCGCGAACGCGATCCCGTTGCAACCCATCCACGTCTCGTAGACGTACCCGAGCCTTGGATCGGTCGCCTGCTCGACCTCGGCGTTCTGGCCGTT
>JBAQHS010000027.1:0-3261 GCA_049288455.1 Gaiellaceae bacterium
ACGCGCGCCTCGGTCGCGGCACGCGCGATCAAGCCGCGCAGGACGTTCGCATCGTCGACCACCGGGTCGGTGTTCGGGATCGCGAGGATCGCGCAGTAGCCACCCGCCGCAGCGGCGGCGGTGCCGCTCTCGATCGTCTCTTCGTCCTCACGGCCGGGTGTCCGGAGATGTACGTGCGGGTCGACGAACGCCGGCGTGAGCAGCTTGCCCGCACCCTCGATCACCCGGTGCTCGTTCGTGTCGAGCTCGAGGCCGATCTGCGTGATCACCCCGCCGTCGATTCGAACGTCGACGATCGAGTCGACACCTTCGACCGGATCGAGCACCCGCGCACCGCGGATCACGAGATCGTCGGTGCCTGTGCGCCCCGCGAGCATCACGCGACTCCAACCGCCGACTCGACGGCCACAGGGCCGGTCGTCAGCAGGTCGTAGAGGACCGCCATGCGCACGACGAGGCCGGCCCGCACCTGATCGACGATGAGCGACGCGTCGGAGTCGGCGACGCGCGCGTCGATCTCGACGCCGCGATTCATCGGCCCCGGGTGCATGACGCGCTGGCCGTCACGAACGCGCGCGGGTGTGATCCCCCAGCGGCTCGTGTATTCGCTCAGCGAAGGAACGAAGTTGGCGCCGGCGAGCATCCGCTCGCGCTGCATCCGCAGGACGTACACGACATCGGCGTCGCCGATCGCCGCGATGTCGTGTGAGGTCTCCGCCAAACCGGTCGGCAGGAGCGCGGGCGGACCGACGAGGATCGCCTCCGCGCCGACGAGGTGCAGGGCCTGCACGAGGGAGCGCGCGACGCGCGAATGGATCACATCGCCGACGATCGCGACCTTCAGGCCGTCGAGCTTGCCGAACGCCTCACGCATCGTGTGCAGGTCGAGCAGAGCTTGCGTGGGATGCTGATGCTTGCCATCGCCGGCGTTCACGACGCGCGCGCCGGTGAGTTGCGCGACGAACTGCGCCGCCCCTACCTCGGGATGGCGGATGACGATCACGTCGGGGTCGTACGCGCAAAGCGTCAGCGCCGTGTCTTTCAGCGACTCGCCCTTGTCGACCGACGACCCGGACGACTTCAGTGTCATCGTGTCGGCCGAGAGGCGCTTCGCGGCGAGCTCGAACGAGGAAGATGTGCGTGTCGACGACTCGTAGAAGACGTTCAAGATCAACCGGCCGCGCAATGTCGGCAGCTTCTTGTTCTCGCGCTCCTGCGAGTGCGCGAACGACCTTGCGGTCGCGAGCAGCCGCTCGATGTCGACGAGCTCGAGGTCGGCGATCGAGAGAAGGTGGCGCCGCTCGGGCGACGGCGGCATCAGATCGCTGCCAACGACGCGCAGGTCAGCCATTGTCCTCACGCACCGAGACGATCGTCACCCGGTCGACCTCGTCGACCTCCACGAGCTCCACCTGGACGCGCTCGCCGCGCGTCGTGGGGAGATTCTTCCCCACGTAATCCGGTCGGATCGGCAGCTCACGATGGCCGCGGTCGGCGAGCACCGCGAGCTGCACGCGGTCGGGGCGGCCGTATTCGAAGAGGGCGTCGATCGCAGCGCGGATCGTGCGGCCGGTGTAGAGCACGTCGTCGACGAGGATCACTGTGCGGCCCTCGAGCTCGAAGTCGAGCTTCGTGTCGCGCACAAGCGGCTGCGGCCGGCGGGGCGCATGGCCCGCCCGGACGTGGACGTCGTCGCGGTGGAAGGTGATGTCGAGCTGCCCGAGCGCAATCTCCTCACCCGAGCGCTCCTCGATCAGGTGCCTCAGGCGCTGCGCGATCGGAACGCCACGCGTGTGAATGCCCACGAGCGCGACGCCGTCGAGGTCCTCGTTCCGCTCGATGATCTCGTGCGCGATCCGCGAGAGCGTCCGACGCATCGCGTCCTCATCGAGGACGACGACCTGCGTCGAGGTGACGGCAGACTGAGACATTCGACTCCTTCTCGGCCTCGCTGGACCGGGTTAAAGGGGGCGGTACGGGTGGCAGTGTAGGCGAACCGTCCGGACGGAGTAGGCTCCGCGCCGGATGAACGACGAAATGCTTGCCCGGTATGCCCGCCTCGTCGTCGAGACGGGCGCGAACATCCAGCGTGGCCAGGTCGTGTGGATCATCGCCGAGCCCCGCGCGGCGCCGTTCGCGCGGGCGATCGCGGCAGCCGCCTACGACCGCGGCGCTCGCTTCGTCGACCCGTGGTACTTCGACCCTGAGGTGAAGCGGATCCGCCTCGAGGGGGCGCCCGAGGAGTCACTCGACTTCGTACCGTCCTGGTACGGGCAGCGCCTGCTCGATGTGGGCGAGCAGCATGGCTCGCGGATCTCGATCACACCGGTCGTGCCGCCAGGGCTCCTCGACGGGATCGACTCTGGACGCGCCGGTAAGGACCAGCTGCCGTCGACCCGAGAGACGTTCGACGTGATCAACGCACGAACCACGAACTGGTGCGTCGTGCCGTGGGTGACCCCCGAATGGGCACGGCTCGTCCACCCAGGCCTCGACGACGACGCCGCGGTCGCCGCGCTCTGGGAGCAGCTCGTCTTCATGCTTCGGCTCGACGAGGCGGACCCGGCCGCAGCCTGGACCGAGCGCTTCGACCAGCTCCACGATGCCGGCCGGCGGCTCGACGCGCAGCGCTTCGACGCATTGCATTTCGAGGGTCCGGGCACTGATCTGACCGTGGGGCTCCTGCCGACGTCGCGGTTCTCGTCCGAGACGCCCGGCATGCAAACCGTCGACGGGACGATTCACTTCCCCAACCTGCCGAGCGAGGAGATCGCATCCGCGCCGGACCCGTTTCGGGTCGATGGCGTCGTGACCGCGACGAAGCCGCTCGACGTCTCAGGGACGGTGATCGAGGACCTGCGCATTCGCTTCGAGGGTGGGCGTGCAATCCAGATCGAGGGTCAGAACGCGGACGTCCTCCGGAGTCGCTGCGCGACGGACGCGGGGGCACAACGCCTCGGTGAGGTCGCGCTCGTCGATCGCGAGGGCCGCATCGGTCAGACCGACACGGTCTACTTCAACACGCTGCTCGACGAGAACGCCGCAAGCCATCTCGCCTTCGGCAACGCCTACGCGATCTCGGTCGGCGAAGCCGATCGCGAGCGCATCAACACGAGCGCGATTCACATCGACTTCATGATCGGCTCGAACGACGTTGCGGTCACGGGCGTGAAGCCGGACGGGACACGGGTGCCCGTCCTCCGCGACGGCTCCTGGCAGCTCGAAACTCAGCAACCTGGTTGAAACCCAACCGCAACCTGG
>JBAQHS010000028.1:0-41941 GCA_049288455.1 Gaiellaceae bacterium
GACATCGACACGTACCTCGACCTCCGCAACCGGGTGCATCCGCACACGCCGATGCCGGTCGAGTGGGTGCACGAGCAGCGGAAGAAGCCGGGCAACCTCGATCTGATCGCGGCGCTCGACGGGGAGCCGGCCGGCGTTGCGACGGTGGCGAAGTTCGGCGGTGCGCTCGACGGCCCACTTGCGTATCTGACGATCCGTGTCGTGCGCGAACGGCGCAGGCACGGTGTCGGCTCAGAGCTCTATCGCCGCGCCTCGGAGCACGCGCGCGGGCTCGAAAAGACCGAGGCGATGGTGGTAGTACGCGCCGACGATCACGATTCGCTCGCGTTCTACGGCACGCGTGGGTTCGAGGAGCGCGGCCGCATGCAGGACGTGGTGCTCGACCTTGCGTCTGCCGAGGCCGCTGTCGCCGCCGCTGGCGGCATCGAGATCGTGCCGGTGACGGAGGCAACCGAACGTGGTGCGTACGCCGTGGCGCTCGAGGCAGACGCCGACATTCCGGCGGCAACCCCGCTCGTCACGGGGACGTTCGAACAGTGGCACGAGCGCCACTTCGGCGACCTTGCCCTTCGCGAGTTGTCGTTCGTGGCACTCGAGAGCGGCCGGGTCGTCGGTTACGCGATCCTCGGCCGCCACAGCTCCGACACGGCCGACCACTGGATGACGGGAGTCGCGCGGGCCGCGCGGGGGCGCGGTGTCGCATCCGCACTGAAGCAGGCGCAGATCGCCGCGGCAAAGGCCGCGGGCTGGGCGTTCCTGCGCACCCAGAACGACCTCGGCAATGAGGCGATGCGCGCCGTGAACGAAAAGCTGGGCTACGAGCGGCAATTCGAGTGGGTCCATCTTGTCGGCCCGTTGTCGGAACCCTGATACGGTCGGCGTGCTTTTGAGACGATGAGGTCTCAGGCGCCCGGGACTCGCCCGCGCAGCCTGGGGCCTTTTTTCTTTCCCGAGAGGAAGCGAGCGACCCACATGGCAATGATCGAGAGCAAAGACCGGGCAACTTCCGATCCCGAGGCCCGCAAGGACGTCATCAAGCAGATGAAGAAGGAGGGCGTCGAGTACGTCCTCTTCTGGTTCACCGACATCGAGGGCCATCTGAAGAGCTTTGCGATCACGCCGTCGGAGATCGAGGGCGCGTTGAACGACGGGATGGGCTTCGACGGCTCGTCGATCACCGGGTTCAACGCGATCGAGGAATCGGACATGGTCGCGATCCCCGACCCGTCGACCTACCGGCTGATGCCGACGCGTGAGGGTGAGGCAAAGGTCGGCAGGATGATCTGCGACGTCGTGAAGCCGGACGGCGTGCCGTACGAGGGTGATCCGCGCTTCGTGCTCCGCCGCGCGCTCGAGCGCATGCAGTCGCTGGGTTTCGACACGTTCAACGTCGGGCCTGAGCTCGAGTACTTCCTCTTTCGCGACAACAAGTCGACGGAGACGCTCGACGAGGGCGGCTACTTCGCGATGACCGCACTCGACGCCGCGACCGAGCTTCGCAACGAGACGATCAACGCGCTCGAGCACATGGGCATCGGCATCGAGTACCACCACCACGAGGTTGCGCCGTCGCAGCACGAGATCGACATGCGGTATTCCTCGGCGCTCGACATGGCAGACCAGACGATCACCTATCGCCTGATCGTCAAGGAAGTCGCAGCGAAGAACGGCGTCTACGCGACCTTCATGCCGAAGCCCCTCTTTGGCGAGAACGGCTCAGGCATGCACACGCACATGTCGCTGTTCAAGGATGGCCGCAACCAGTTCTTCGACGGCGGCGACCAGTACAACCTCTCGGCGGTCGGCAAGCAGTTCATCGCCGGCCTGCTTCGCCATGCGCGCGAGCTCGCGCCGATCTTCGCCCAGTGGGTGAACTCCTACAAGCGGCTCGTGCCGGGCTTCGAGGCGCCGGTGTACGTCGCGTGGTCGCAGCGCAACCGTTCGGCACTCATTCGCATCCCGCTCTACAAGCCAGGCTCGGAGCAGGCGACGCGCGCCGAGATTCGCTGTCCGGACCCTGCGTGTAATCCGTACCTCACGTTCGCAACGCTCCTACACGCCGGGCTCGAGGGCATCGAGCAGGGGTACGAGCTCGAGGCGCCGATGGAGACGAACCTCTACCACCTCACGCCCGAGGAGCGCCGCGAGCAGGGGATCGTGTCACTGCCGGAGACGCTCGGCGAGGCCATCGACGAGCTCGCCGGCTCGGAGCTGATGCGCCGCGCGCTCGGCGACCACATCTTCGACGCCTACGTGAAGCTGAAGCGCAAGGAGTGGGACGAGTACCGCGTCCAGCTGACCCAGTGGGAACTCGATCGATATTTGGGTGTCCTCTAGATCAACGCGCGAAGCGCTTGATCAAAGGAACGTGCGGATCGACTCGCGCTCGACGCGCAGGCCGATCACCCTCGTGCCGTCGTCGATCTGCTCGATCGACTCCGCGGGCACGATCCGGCGGCGGCGGGCGAGCCAACCGGAGCGAACCGAAAGAGCATCGGGCGTCTCAGGGCTCGTGCCGTACATCGGGCACTCGACCGTGCCGACCACGCGGCCCCGCGCGTCTGCGACGAGGAAGCCTGCGGTGCGCCGGAGGTCGATTGCGAGGGCACTCATTGGTGGGAACCTATTCCCCGTTTACGAGGAATCTCCCTCCCTTGCAGTAAATCTTTTGTTAGGCAGGTCTCAACCCCATTTCGCCGACATCGCGAACCACGCGACGCCGAGCAGCACGAGGTAGATGCTCGCGAGCCCGGCCACGATCCGGCCGGCGACGGGCTTGCCGCTTCGCTTCCACCAGTAGGCGAGCCCGATCGAGAGCAGCAGCAGGAGGAGCCCGGCGTCCGAGACGATGAAGCCGACGCCGATCCAGGTCGGATCCTTGCCGCCGAAGATGTCCTTCTCGTCCGAGTAGATGACCTGGGCCGCGATCCGGAAGACGACATAGTCCGGGACGGCCGAGACGAGCGCCCAGAAGGTCGCTGCGCGGAGGAACGCAAGATCCGGGCGCCGCCAGGCGACGGTCGAGGTGATCACCGCGGCCAGGATCGCGCCGAAGAGCGTCATCGCTCCGAGCACGTGCAGGAAGAGCGGCCAGAACGGGCGGCTGAAGGCGATCACGAGCCGGGCTTCCAGATCATGAGGACGAGGATTCCGAGGGTCGCGAGCCCGGCGAGCCACGAGACGGCGTTACCCTTGCGGTCGCGCAGCAGCATGCGCAGTTCCTCAGTGGTCGCGTCGCCTGCGGCCGCGAGTTGCTCGGCGAGCTTGCGCGCGTGTTCCTGGTGCCGGCCGCCGATCCCGCCGAGCGCGTTCGCGACGACCCAGAGCACGAGCGACGCCCAGATCCAGGAGGCGCCGAGGCTGAAGTGCAATTCGTGCCACAGCCAGATTCCGAAGATCAGGGTGCCGGCGACCCCGAGCCCGATCACGGGCAGGGTGCGGCGAACGAGCCGCAGCAGGAAGGCGCTCTCACTCGGCTTCTCGGCGCGAACGGCAAGCGTGTTGAGGATCGCGGCTGCGACGGATCCGCCGACGAAGAAGAACGCGGCGGTGATGTGCAGCGCCAGGAGCCATTCGACCGTGCTCAACGAGGCGAGCGTACGCTTGGCGCCGGATGGAACCTCGTGAGCGGCACCTCAACCTTCTGACCGAGACGATCGAGGCGGTCAACTCGACACTCGACCTCCAGGAGGTGCTCGCGCTCGTCGCTACGAAGGTCGCCGACGCGCTCGAGGCGGACGCGTGCTTCGTCTACTTGTACGACGAGCGCGCCGACGAGCTCGTGCTGCGAGCGACGCGTGGAACGAGCATCGACGAGATGTCGCGGCGCCCGCGCATGCGCCCGGGCGAGGGGATCACCGGCTCGGCGGCCGCGGCGCGGGCGCCGGTCATGCTGGCCTCGCAGGCGCATCTCGACCCGCGCTTCAAGAACTTCCCGAACCTCCCGGAGGACGAGTACGAGTCGATCCTCGCGGTGCCGATCCTGACGCGGGACGGGACGCTCGAGGGTGCGCTCAACCTGCGGACGCGGCAGCCTCGGACGTACTCCGACGGCGAGGTCGATCTCCTGCTCGCGATCGCGGCGCAGGTGGCGCAGTCGATCGAGCACGCGAAGCTCTATGCGGAGGCCCAGCGCCGTGTGCACGAGCTCGAGGCGCTCGCGCGGATCTCGGAGGCGGTCTCCGAATCGCTCTATCTCGAGGAGTCACTCGAGGCGATCGTGAAGGCGACGATGGACGCGCTCGCGGCGACCGGCGCGGCCCTCGTGCTCGATGACGGCCGGATCGCGTGGCCCGAGGGATCTGCCGACGAGTACGCGATCCGCCAGCCACTGCGCTGGCGCGGGCGTGAGATCGGCGAGCTGGTCGCGGACCGCTCCACGCCGTTCTCCGATGACGACCGGGAGCTGCTTGCTTCGATCGCGACGCACGCCGCGGTCGCGCTCGAGCACGGTCGCGCGGTGATGCGCGGCGTGCTCGCGCAAGAAATCCACCACCGCGTGAAGAACAATCTCCAGACCGTCGCGTCGTTGCTGCGGCTCCAGGCTCGCTCGACCGATCGCATCGACCCGCGCGAGGCACTCGAGCACTCGGTGAACCGGATTCTCGCCATCGCGGCGGTGCACGAGCTGCTGACCGAGCGCCGTGACGAGGACGTCGATCTCGCCGACCTGATCGACCGGCTTCGGGCGATGCTCGTGCAGGGGGTCGGCGGCGGCAAGGACGTCAGCGCGCACCTCGAGGTCGTGTCGCTTCCCGGCGCGCGGGCGACCGCGCTTGCCCTGGTCTTCGCGGAGCTGCTGCAGAACGCGCTCGAGCACGGCGGCGACCGAGTACGTGTCGAGCTTGCGCGGCGAGACGGCGACGTCCTCCTCGCGATCGACGACGACGGACCCGGCGTGCCCGAGGAAGTCGCGAGCGGCACGGGGCTCTCGATCGTGCGGGCACTCGTGCGGGACGAGCTGCGCGGCACACTCGACCTGCGCTCCGGTGCCGGGACGCGCGCCGAAGTCGTCTTCCCGCTCTAGGAGGAACTGAGCGCGCGCTGGACGCGCCGCCCCGCGGCCGTCGGCCGGTACAGCGAGGACGGCGGACGGGTCGAGCAGCGCCAGCGCTTGCAGTTCGACCAGGTTGCCGTCTCGCCCCGACGCAGCTTCTCGGACGATCGAAACCGAACCGCAGGATTCCGCGCCCGCAGCCGATCTTCGTGCCGGCATCTCGTCGCGGCCCGCCGCGCCACTGTCCCGAACCTAGCCCAGCTGAGCCGACGCGAGCCGAAGATTCACGAAGTCTCGACACTTCCGGCACGCTTGGGTGCGGGTGGCTGCCACCGGCTGTGGCGCCGGCGCACCCGGCCCGTCCCGACGGGCGCGGCGGTCAGGACTGCTGGTCGTCGAAGCTGAAGTGGAAGTGGTCGTCGTGCGCGTGGACGCCGAGCACCTGGTCGGCGAGCACCGTCGCGGCCGCCGTGTCGAGGTAGACGACCGCCCCGTCGCGCTCGATCGTCTCGTCGCCGTCGGCGGGCTCCGTTGCATCCTCGATCGCGATCTCCACCTCGCCGTCGACGTCCTCGGCGGTGATCCGCAGCGCGCCCATCTGCTTCAGCGCGTCGACGGCCTCGTCGGCGATTTGCAGCATCGCGCGAGTGTAGTAAAAGAAGTCCAGCACGACGCGATGGAAGATCCTTGCCGCGTCGTCCGTCATGTGGACGGCATTCCCGCGTAAACGGCCACTTCGATAAGGAGACACTCACCATGTCTGATGAAGATCGCGACCAGCTTCCGATGAACGACGACGAGGACTCGGACGACGTCGAGGCGCACGTGCTCGGCGGCCGGGGGCAGTACAGCACCCGCGGCGCCGACGAGGACTCGAGCGACGACGTCGAGGCGCACAAGCTCCTTTAGTCCCACGCCGAAGCTTGCTCCGAGCTCTCCCTGGTCAGAGCATGGAGTCGAAAGGGCCCGGGCAACCGGGCCCTTTTTTCTTCTCTGCAGACCGGCGCAGCTGCCGCGTCGTGCAAGGCTATGCGGATGCGCATCCTGATCGCCGAAGACGAGACCATCATTCGGCTCGACCTGCGTGACCTGCTCGAGCGGTCCGGCCACGAGGTCGTCGCCGAGGCGCGTGACGGTGACGAGGCGGTCGCGTTCGCGCGAGAGCACGAGCCGGAGCTCGCGATCATGGACGTGAAGATGCCGAAGCTCGACGGGATCGAGGCCGCGCGGCGGATCCTCGAGGAGCGCCCGATCCCGATCGTGATGTTGACGGCGTACGGGCAGGAGGAGCTCGTCAACCGCGCAGTCGAGGCAGGCGTCTTCGGCTACCTCGTGAAGCCGTTCCGCGAGCAGGACCTGGTGCCTGCGATCGCAACCGCCCGCGCGCGGCACGAGGAGCTCACCGCCGTTCGCGAGCAGGCCGAGTCGCTCGCCGACGCTCTGGCCGCGCGCAAGGCAATCGAGCGCGCGAAGGGCCTCTTGATGGCGAAGGAGGGGCTTTCCGAGGCCGACGCGTTCGCGCGGCTCCGCAAGGCGAGCCAGGTCTCCGGCCGGACACTCGAAGTGATCGCAGAGGCTGTGATCGCTACATTCGATCCCGCATGACCGGCACGCTGACACCGCCGAGAGAGCGCGTTCGCCGCGGCGCCGGGTCCGGCACCGGCGACGCCTGGCGCGTGATCGTCCTGAACGACCAGCACAACACGTTCGAGGGCGTCGCCTTCGCGCTCGCGCAGACCATCCCCGGCGTCGACTACGACAAGGGGATGGCGCTCGCGACGAAGATCCACAACACCGGGCAGGCGATCGTCTGGTCGGGCCATCAGGAGCTCGCCGAGCTCTACCACGCCCAGCTCGGCGGCTACGGCCTGACGTTGGCGCCGCTCGAACAGTGAGCGGCGGCTCGTCGAACGACGCCGCGCTCGCCGGGATCCGCCGCGTCTTCGACGCGTTCCGCGGCGGTGACCCTCGCGCGCTCTTCGAGGTGATCGCCGAGGACGCGGTCTGGCTCGTGAACGGCACGGTCCCTGTCGCGCAGGAATACCGTGGCCGCGAACGGATCTTCGAGCTCTTTCGCGAGACCCGCCGGCTCACCGGCGGCACCTATCTCAGTGAGTTGAAGTGGGCACTCGCAGATGACGAGCACGCCGTCGCCGTGTACCGGGCGCGCGGCCGACGGCTCGATCGTGAGCTCGACATCGACCAGGTGCTGTTGATTGCGCACACCGCAGGTGTGTGGCACGACATCACCGCCATCCCCTCCGACCCCCCGGCATTCGAGCGCTTCTGGGCATGAAGATCGGCGTGCAGTTGCCGGAGGTCGAGCGCGAGGTGCGCTGGCCCGAGCTCGCGACGATCGCCCGCACTGCGGAGGATTGTGGCTTCGACTCGCTCTGGGTCGGAGATCACCTGCTCTATCGCGGCGGCGGAAGGGCCGAGCGTGGCCCGTGGGATTGCTGGACGACTCTCGCCGGGCTCGCGGTGATCACCGAGCGCGTCGATCTCGGGCCGCTCGTCGCCTGCACCGCGTTCCATTCGCCGGGAATTCTCGCGCGACAGGCCGCCGCCGTCGACGAGCTGAGCGGCGGCCGCGTCGTGGTCGCGCTCGGCGCCGGCTGGAACGAGACCGAGTTCCGCGCGTTCGGGTTGCCGTTCGATCATCACGTCTCACGCTTCGAAGAGGCGTTCACGATCATCCGGCGCCTGCTCGCCGGCGAACACGTCAGCTTCGCCGGTCGCTTCCACACGGTCGAGGACGCGGTCGTCCTACCGGCACCCGCGCGCCGTCCCAAGCTGATGATCGGCGCGAACGCGCCGCGCATGCTCTCGATCGCCCTGCCGCATGTCGATGCCTGGAACACGTGGTTCACTCCCTACGGCAACACCGCCGAGGGATTCGCGAAGCACAACGCGGAGATCTCGGTTGCTGCGGAGCGCGCAGGCCGCGATCCGAGCAGCGTCGAACGCAGTGCGTGTGTGCTCGTCGACGCCGGCGTCGGTGGCGAGCGCCCGCGCGATGTCGAACCAGTTCCCGCCGGGCGTCTAGCACCGCATCTGCGCGCGCTTGGCGAGGCGGGCGCCGACGAGGCGATTCTCGTGCTCGACCCGATCACCGCCGACTCGGTTCGTCTCGTCGCACAGAGTCTCTAGACGACCGGGCGGCGCTCCTCCCGCAAGAGCCCCCAGAGCAAGAGGTCGACGCGGCGGCCGCGTTCGAAATTGCGGCCGCGCATCGTGCCCTCGAAGACGTAGCCGAACTTCGCGGCGAGGCCGGGCACCGCCGTGTTCTCCGGCAGCGCCGTCAGCTCCATCCGCTCGAGCGCGAGCTCGCCGAAGGCCCAGTCGAGCACGAGGTCGAGCGCCCTCGTCATCACGCCCCCGCCGCGCGCGGCGGGGACGAGCCAGAACCCCGTCTCGGCGCGCTTGTTCTTCCAGTCACAGCCGTGCAGCATGAGGGTGCCGAGGAAGCGGTCGTCTCGCGCGTCGGCGATCGCGAACTCCCACGTTCGGAGCTCGGGCGGGCCGGTCCAGATGGCGCTCAGCCAGCGGCGCACCTCCTCGGCCTCGGGGTCTTGATCAAAGCCGAGCAGGTTCGCGAGCCCGGGGTCGTCGCGGAACGCCGCGACGTACGGCTCGATGTCCGCCTCGCGCAGTCGCCGCACGCGGACGGCACCGTCGTCGAGGACCGGCGCGCTCAGGCTTGCGCCTCCTCGAACACGCTCTCCCAGCGCTCGAGCAGCGCCGCGAGATCTTCGCGCGCGTCGCGGTGTGCCGCGAGCAGGCTGACGTCGCCCCAGTCGGCTGCGAGCTTCAGTTCGAGCTCGGCCACGCGCTCCTCGGCGCGCGCGACCTCCAACTCGACCAGCTCGAGTGCCGTCGGCTTTGGCTTCGAAACTCTGCGCGGCTTCTCCCGTTTCGGCGCCGCGGAGGCGACGACCCCCGCAGGTGCTCCGTCATCGGCCTGCGCGCGTGCATAGTCGGCCCACCCGCCTGGGAACGACACGATCGTCTTGTCCTCGACGGCGAGCAGCCGGCTCGCGACGGCGTCGAGCAGCGCGCGGTCGTGCGAGACGAGTAGCACCGTGCCTGGGAATGCCTCGAGCGCGATCTCGAGCGATTCGCGCGATTCGAGGTCGAGGTGGTTCGTCGGTTCGTCGAGCACGAGGAAGTTCGCGCCGGACGCGACGACAATCGCAAGCGCCAGGCGGCGACGCTCTCCGCCGGAGAGCACGGAGACCGGCTTCTCGTGCTCGTCCCAACCGGAAAACAGAAAGCGTCCGAGCAGGTTCTGCGCATCGGGTCGCTTGAGCCCGGTGCCGGACATCGCGGCATCGAGGACCGAGCCGCGTTCGTCGAGCTCGGCTTCATGCTGCGAGAAGTACGCCACCTCGACGCCGTGCCCCATGCGCACCTTGCCGCCGGCAGGCTCGAGCTGGCCGAGGATGGTTTCGAGCAGGGTCGTCTTTCCGGAGCCATTCGGGCCGACGAGTGCAACGTGCTCACCACGTTCGATGGCGAATGAGGTGTCGACGAGCAGCTGCTTGTCACCGGCACGGATCGACAGGTGCTCGGCGACGACAACGTCACGGCCTGAACGTGGTGGCTTCAGGAACTCGAAGCCGAGCGCGCGCCTGCGCTCGTCGGGCGCGGCGACGCGCACCTTCTTGATGCGGTCGATCTGCTTCAGCTTCGCCTGCGCCTGCTTGGCCTTCGACGCCTTCGCGCGGAAGCGCTCGACGAAGCGCTCGAGTCGGGCGATCTGCTCGGCCTGGCGCGCGGCCGTCTTCACGAGGTGGATCGACCGCGCTGCCTGCTCGCGCCGCCAGACGTGCCAAGCGCCCGGGAAGTACACCGACTTGCCGCCCTCGAGCTCGAGCACTGCGGTCGTGACGGCTTCGAGGAACCAGCGGTCGTGGGCCACGAGAATCACCGCCGCGTCGAGCGTCTTCAGCATGCCCTCGAGCCACTCGAGCGACTCGATGTCGAGGTGGTTCGTCGGCTCGTCCAGCAGCAGCAGATCGGGTTGCGACGCGAGCGACCGGGCGAGCGAGGCGCGCGTCAGCTCGCCGCCGGAAAACGTCGAGACGGGCCGGTCGAGGTCGGCGTCGGTAAAGCCGAGGCCGCGAACGACGGCGGCGGCGCGATCACGCCAGTCGTACCCGCCGGCGTGTTCGAGGCGCGCCTGCGCCTCCGAGTAGCGGCGCAGTGTCGCCGGGTCGTGCGCGCCTTCCGTCATGGCCTGCTCGAGCGCGCGCAGCTCCCGTTCCACGGCGGCGAGATCGGCGGTGCCCGCAAGCACGTATTCGCGCAACGGGCCGGTGCTGTGCGCCGGTGGACGCTGATCGTGCAGCGAGATCCGCGTGCCCCGTTCCAGCGCCAGTTCGCCGCCTTCGAGCGAGACCTCGCCCGCGAGCGCGCGGAGCAGCGTGGTCTTGCCGGCGCCATTCGGCCCTGCGAGCGCCAGCCGGTCGGATCGCTCGACCTTGAACGAGACGCCGTCGAAGAGGACGTCGCCGGAGAGCTCCTTGCGGAGAGAGGATGCAATCACGACTGCCACATCCCTGAAAGTATCTGGTGATGCGCCTTGGCCTCATGGGACGGATCCTGCTCGGGGGCGGGATCCTCGTACTCGTCCTCTCCCTCGAGTTCGTTCTCGTCGTGCACTCCTTCCGGTCGGTGCAGCGGCACACGCGGTCCGAGCAGCGTGCGGAGCAGACGGTTGTGGTCGGAACTCAGATCGAGAAGCTGGTGCTCGACCTCGAGACGGGCACACGCGGGTACGTGATCTCGCGCGACTCAAGCTTTCTCCAGCCATGGCGGGACGCGCAGCGAGATCTGCCCGGCAAGTCGCGCACGCTGCAGCGCCTTGCGCCCACAGCATGGACAGTCGAGCTCGATCGTCAGTGGCGCGCGTACCTCGCCAAGTGGTCGAAGCCGCTCGTGCGGCTGACTGCCTCGAACCCGAGGGCTGCCGGCGCCCTCATCGCGGCAGGCGGAGGCAAGCGCCGTATCGACGCGATCCGCCACTTGGTCGATCGTCAGCTGCAGCTGACGGAAGCGCGTGCCGCGCACGACCGTCACCAGGTGGCGAGCGAGCGCCGGTACGGCGTTGCAGTCGGCGTCTCGGGGATTCTCGTCACGATTCTCCTGTTCATCGCCAGCATCGGCTATTTCCTTCGTTCTGCGATCGCCCCGATCAGGCGGATCGCGGCCGCGACGGAGGAGGTTGCGGCCGGGGGTCTCGGGGTCGAAGTCCCCGAGCGTGCCGCCGGCGAGGTCGGGAGCCTCGCGACCGCCTTCAACGAGATGTCCCGTTCGCTCGCCACCCAACAGCGCGAGCTCGCCGACCAGAACGTCGACCTCGAGCGCCTGGCGAATGTTCTCCGGGCTGTGCTCGACTCGACGATCGACGGCATCCTGTTGTCGGACGCCGAAGGGAACGTGCAGCTTGCGAACCGTCCGGTGATCACCCTCACGCGGGGCTTCGGGATGAGTTTCGAAGGACCGGTTGTCGACCGCCTGCTCTCGGTGAGCGACCGGATGGTCGATCCCGCGAAGTACCGCCGCGCGATGGAGCGCCTGCGCGACAACCCGGACGAGGCGACCTTCGACGAGTTCGAGGACTCACTGACCGGCCGCGTGTTCCAGGGCTTCACCGCCCCGGTGCGGGACGACCGAGGCGGGTTCCTCGGCCGGATCTGGACGCTGCGCGAAGTGACGCACGAACGCGAGCTCGATCGGCTCAAGGACGACTTCGTCGCGACTGTGTCGCATGAGCTGCGAACGCCGCTCACCTCGATGATGGGCTTCCTCGAGATGATTCGCGAGGGTGAGGCCGGCGAGCTCACCGACGAGCAGAAGCGCTTTCTCGCGATCGTCTATCGCAGCTCCGAACGACTGCAGCGGCTGGTCGGCGATCTCCTCTTCGTCGCGCGCCTCGATGCGAGCGGTCTGCAGTTGCAGTTCGCGCCTGTCGACGTGGAGGAGCTCGTGCGTGAGGCTGCTGAATCGGCCGGAGCACTTGCACGCTCCCGCGAGCTCCACCTCGATCTCGTGCTTGCGCGGTTGCCGCTCGTTACGGGCGACAAGGAGCGCCTGTCGCAGCTCGTCGGCAATCTCATCTCGAACGCGCTGAAATTCACGCCGGCCGGTGGTCGGGTGACCGTCCGGACGTTCGTCGACGGATCGCACGCGGTGATCGAGGTGGAGGATGACGGCATCGGGATCCCCGAGGGCGAGCAGAACCGGCTCTTTCAGCGCTTCTTCCGTTCGACCACCGCCACCGAGCAGGCGATTCCGGGCACGGGGCTCGGCCTCGTCATCTCCCGTGCGATCGCCGAGGCGCACGGGGGCACGATCGACGTGCGCTCGGAGGAGGGAGCGGGAGCGTGCTTCCGCGTCGAGCTGCCGCTCCAGCCCGAGGAGGCAGCCGCCTGAGGATCGTCGCGTTGGACGTCGGCTCGTCGTCGGTGCGCGCGGTCGCCTACGACGAGAACGGCCACGCCGAGCCGGGAAATGCTCGCCTTCCGTACGCCGAGCTCGGTGCAGACGAGCTCGTGGGAGCGTGTCGGGCCGTCCTCCAGCAGGTCGGTGAGGGCGACGCGCTCGCGATCTCGGCCTACTGGCATTCGCTGGTCGCACTCGACGGTGCGAACCGCCCGCTCGGCCCGGTCTTGACCTGGCGGGACACGCTTGGCGAACCGCCGCGACTCGATGCCGACGACTACCACCGGCGCACGGGCTGCTTTCTCCACCCGGCGTTCTGGCCGGCCAAGCTCGTTCGCCTCGAGCGCGACGGCCTGCGGCCGGCGCGCTTCGTGTCGTTCGCCGACTACCTGCTGCTTCAGCTGACGGGGGAGCTCCGGACAACCGTGTCGATGGCCGCCGGCACCGGGCTCTTTGATCCGAACCGGCTCGACTGGGACGACGAGACGCTCGAGGCGGTCGGTGTGCGACGTGAGCAGCTGCCGCCGCTCGGGGGCGAGCCGGCGGCCGGCGTCTTTCCGGCGCTCGGCGACGGCGCCTGCTCGAACGCGGGTGTCGGCGCGCTTCGGCGAAGGCGCGCCGCGCTGACGATCGGCACCTCGGGCGCAGTCCGTGTGGTCTACCCCGCCGAGAACGCCGAGGCTCGGCCGGGTCTGTTCCTCTACCGGCTCGACGAGCACCGATTCTGCGAGGGCGGCGCGCTGTCCGACGGCGGCAATCTCCACGCATGGCTCGTCCAAACGCTGCAGGAGGTCGATACGACGCAGCTCGCCGAGCGGCCGGCGGCGGCGCATGGCCTCGTCTTTCTGCCGTTCCTGGGTGGCGAGCGCTCGCTCGGCTGGAACCCGGACCGGCGCGGCGCCGTCCAGGGGCTCTCGTTCGCGACGACCCCGCTCGATCTCGTCCAGGCAGCGCTCGAGGGCGTCTGCTACCGCTTCGCCGCCGTGCTCGACGCGATCGGCGGTGTCGAGTCGATTGTCACCACCGGCGGCGCGCTCGTCGCCAATCCGGGCTGGGTGCAAATGCTTGCCGACGTGCTCGGCCGGCCGCTCGAGGTGTCGGCCGCGACGGAGGGATCGGCACGAGGTGCGGCGCTCGTGGCGCTCGAGCGCCTAGGCTTCCCGATCTCGCCGGCTCCGATCGCGCGCACGGTTGAGCCGCGCGCCGACCGGTTCGCAATCCATCAGCACGCGCGCGCGGTACACGAAGCGCAGATCCATATCGAGGAGGAGACATGATCGAGATCGTCGGCGGCGGGCTCGCCGCTGCAAAGCTGGTCGAGGGCTACCGCGAGTCGGGGGGCACCGACGAGATCACGATCTGGTCCAAGGACCGTCACGCCCCGTATCATCGCCCGCCTCTTTCGAAGCGTGTGCTGCGAGGCGAGGCCGCGCCCGAGTCGAGCCTCGTGCATCCGGCCGACTGGTATGCCGAGCACGGGGTCGAGCTCCGGCTCGACGAGACGGTCTCGTCGCTCGATGCCCTCACCGGCGAGACGATCGTGATCGCGACCGGTGCCCGGCCGCGCGAGCTGCCGGGAGCCGTGGGGCTGCGATCGCTCGACAGCGCGATCGAGTTGCGGCGGCTGGCCGAGGGAGCCCGCACGGCGGTCGTGATCGGCGGTGGCTTCATCGGCTGCGAAGTGACGGCGTCGCTGACCACGATCGGCGTCCAGGTGACGCAGATCGTGCGCGACAGCATGGTCTTCGCCCCCCTCGAAGCGCCCGAGTTCTCCGAGTCGCTCCACGAGCTCTACCGCTCGAAGGGGGTGGACTTGCGCCTCGACACAACCGAGATCCCGGGCGGCGCTGATCTGACCGTTGCGGGCATCGGCGTCGTCCCGAACGTCGAGCTCGCCCAAGACGCGGGGCTCGAGGTTCGCAGTGGCGTCGTCGTCGACGAGCAGTTCCGCACTGCGCAGGACGGCGTGTACGCGATCGGCGATGTCGCCGAGTTCTACGACCCGCTTTACCGGCGGCACCGCCGCATCGAGCACTGGTCGAACGCCGCCTATCACGGCACCACCCTGGGCCAGATCCTCGCCGGCGAGGATGCCCGCTACGACATCGTCTCGGCATTCTTCTCGGAGGAGTTCGGGCAGTCCTTCAAGGCCTTCGGGGACGCCGCCGGCCATGAGGGGACCGCGCTCGAGGGGGACTTCTCGGGCGACCGCGCCATCCTCCGCTTTCTGAAGGGCGGCGCCCCCATCGCCGCCGTTCTGAAGGGGCTCGACGACGAGGAGGAGACCGCGCTGAAGGACGAGATCCGGAGCGGCGCAGCCGCTATCGGCTAACGGTTACGCTCGCAGGAAGCGACCTGCGAGGAGGACTGTTGGCGACCACGGAGATCGAACAGCTCTCGATCGACACCATCCGTACGCTGTCGATGGACGCGGTGCAGAAGGCCGGTGTCGGCCACCCCGGCACCGCGATGGCGCTCGCGCCGCTCGCGTACGTCCTCTACGGCGAGGTGCTTCGCCACAACCCGGCGAGCCCGCACTGGGCGAACCGCGACCGGTTCATCCTGAGCGCCGGCCACGCCTGCGTCCTGCAGTACTCCGCGCTGCACCTCACCGGCTACAACCTCTCGCTCGAGGAGCTGAAGCGCTTCCGGCAGTGGAACTCGGCGACGCCCGGCCATCCCGAGCTCGGGCACACGGAGGGCATCGAGATCACGACAGGCCCGCTTGGCCAGGGGTTCGCGAACGGCGTCGGCATGGCGATCGCAGAGCGCTTCCTCGCCGACACGTTCAACCGCCCCGGGCATGAGGATGTCGTCGATCACCGCACCTACGCCGTCTGCTCGGACGGGGATCTCATGGAGGGGGTCTCGTACGAGTCCGGCTCGATCGCCGGCACGAACGGACTCGGCAAGCTCATCTACTTCTACGACGACAACTCGATCACGATCGACGGCACGACGCACATCTCGTTCACCGAGGATCGAGCCGGCCGTTTCGAGGCGCTCGGCTGGCACGTGCAGACCGTCGAAGACGTGAACGACCTCGATGCGCTGCGTGCAGCGATCGCCGCGGCGCAGGAGGAGACGGAGCGGCCGTCGATCGTGATCGTCCACTCTCACATCGCCTTCGGCGCGCCGCACGCCGTCGACACCGCGAAGTCGCACGGCTCCGCACTTGGGCCTGCCGAGGTGGCGGCGACGAAGGAGGCGCTCGGTTGGGATCCCGACAAGCATTTCTACGTTCCGGCAGAGGTGTACGCCCACTTGAACCGCGTCGACCGCGGGAACGAGCTCGAGAGCGAGTGGCGCGCAGCGTTCGATCTCTGGTCAAGTGCGTTTCCCGACCTGCGGGAGAAGTGGGACGCCGCGTACGAGGGTCGCATCGGCACGTGGACGCCGCCGACGTTCAAGGCAGGCGAGGAGATCGCGACCCGTGACGCGGGCAAGCAGGTGATGCAGGCGTTCAAGGACGCGGTACCGACCATGATCGGTGGCGCTGCCGACCTCGTGGAATCGACGAAGACCGAGTTCGAAGGTGCCGGGCTCTTCTCCGCGCAGTGGACCGGGCGGAACATCGCGTTCGGCATCCGCGAGCACGCGATGGGCTCGATCGTGAACGGCATCGGCGTGCACGGCGGCTGCGTGAAACCGTATGGCTCGACCTTCCTGATCTTCAGCGACTACATGCGACCGGCGGTGCGGTTGTCCGCGCTCATGCATCTGCCGGTGCTCTGGGTCTGGACGCACGATTCGGTCGGGCTCGGCGAGGACGGACCGACGCACCAGCCGGTCGAGACGTACGCCGCCTTGCGTGCGATCCCAAATCTCTGGTTCATGCGTCCGGCCGATGCGAACGAGACGGCTGTGGCGTGGCGTGTCGCCCTCGAGCGCACGGACGGGCCGGTCGCACTGTCGCTCTCGCGGCAGAAGGTCGAAACACTCGACCGTGAGGACTTGGCTCCGGCCTCGGGACTCGAGCGGGGTGCCTACACCCTCTGGGAGTCCTCGGCCTCACCCGAGGTGATCCTGATCGGGACCGGCGCCGAGGTCGGCCTCACGCTGGAGGCGGGGCGGAAGCTCGCGGCCGGTGGCACCGAGACGCGCGTCGTCTCGATGCCATGCTGGGAGCTCTTCGAAGGGCAGCCGATGGAGTACCGCGACGACGTGCTCCCCCCGGACGTGCGTGCGCGGCTCTCGATCGAGCCGGGCGTCGAGCTCGGCTGGTCGAGGTGGGTCGGCGACGGTGGTGATTCGATCTCGATCGAGCACTACGGGGCGTCCGCTCCCGGGGAGACCGTCCTCTCGGAGTTCGGCTACAACCTCGACAACGTCGTCGCGCGTGCGGCGGCACTCCTGGAGCGAGTCGCATGACCATGCAGTCAGACGCGGTCAAGCAGTTCCTCGCGCTCGTCGCTCCCGGCTTCTGCGTCGAGGGCGAATTGCCGGCGGGGCAGCTCGAGGGCATCGAGGTGCGGCCCGACGGCCACGCCGTCGTGCGCGTGCTCGCCGACGGCCGGACACTGCCGCTGCGCTTCACATTCGACGAGGGCAGGATCGCCCGCGTGGAAGTGCTGTGAAGGTCGCGGCCGCCTTCGACCACCGCGGCGTGCACCTGCGCGACGCGGTCCTCGATGTCCTCGCCGGCCACGACGTCATCGACTTCGGCACCGACACGGACGCTGTTCGGATCGACTACCCCGACAAGGCGCGCGAGGTCGGTGAGGCGATCCAGCGCGGCGAGGCGGAGCGCGCCGTTCTCGTCTGCGGCTCGGGCGTCGGCGCCGCGGTTGCCGCCTGCAAGCTCACAGGGATTCGCGCGGCGATCTGCCACGACACCTACAGCGCCCATCAGGGCGTCGAGCACGACGACATGAACGTGCTCTGTCTCGGCTCGGAAGTCGTCGGGCCATCGCTCGCGCGCGAACTTGTCACAGCATTCTTGAGTGCGACCTTCGACGGTGGGGAGCGCTACGTGGCGCGCCTGCAGAAGGTTGCTGAGATGGAAAGGACGATGAAACATGGCGAAGTCACGCCTGCATGAGCTCGTCGCGCGGGGCCAGTCGATCTGGTTCGACACCCTCTCGCGGCGCCTGATCGAATCGGGTGAGCTGAAGAAGATGATGGCGGACGACGCCGTGACCGGCGTCACCTCGAACCCGTCGATCTTCCAGAAGGCGCTTGCGGAGGGCGATGCATACGACGAGCAGATGAAGGGGCTCCTGAAGACCTCGGATGACCCCTCGGAGATCTTCTTCGGGCTGGCGCTCGAGGACATCCGCAACGCGTGCGACGTGCTCCGTCCTGCGTTCGACCATGCAGACGGCGGCGATGGGTTCGTGTCGATGGAGGTCGAGCCCGGGATCGCCTACGACACCGAGCGGACGTTCGACCAGGCGCGCTGGATCGCCAAGGAGATCGACCGCCCGAACCTGATGGTGAAGATCCCGGCGACCATGGCCGGACTGCCTGCGATCGAGGAGTGCACGGCGAAAGGCACGTCGATCAACATCACGCTGATCTTTTCGCTCGACCGCTACAAGGCGGTTGTCGAGGCCTACCTGCGTGGCCTCGAGCGGCTCGTCGCGAGCGGCGGCGACCCGGCGAAGATCGCATCCGTTGCGTCGTTTTTCGTCTCTCGCGTCGACACCGAGGCCGACAAGCGGCTCGCCGCACTCGGCAACGAGAAGCTCCAGGGCAAGCTCGCGATTGCGAACGCGAAGCTCGCGTATCAGCACTATCTCGCGTCGTTCTCGGGGCCGCGCTGGGAGTTCCTTGCCGGCAAGGGTGCGCGCGCCCAGCGGTGCCTCTGGGCTTCGACGTCGACGAAGAACCCCGACTACCGCGACGTGATCTACGTCGAAGAGCTGATCGGGCGCGACACGGTGAACACAATGCCGCTCGAGACGATCGCGGCGTTCCAGGATCACGGCGAGGTGCGTGGTGACACTGTGCTCGAAGGCGTCGACGATGCGGAGAAGCTGATCGCCGACCTTCGCGACGTGGGTGTCGACTACGACAGCGTCGTCGAGACGCTCGAGATCGAAGGGGTGCAGAAGTTCTCGGACGCGTTCACCGAGATCACCGACAGCATTCGCGCAAAGCGCGGAGCGCTCGCGGCCGCATGAGCGAGATCGTCGAGCGCATCTGGTCGCGCGACCAGACGGTCTGGACTGGCAAGGACGAGGCGAAGTGGCTCGGCTGGCTCGACGAGCCGTGGCGGATGCGCGAGGACGTCGACCTGCTGCTCCAGTTCGCTGACTCCGTCGTCGACCAGATCGATGCGGTCGTCTTGCTCGGGATGGGCGGCTCCTCCCTCGCGCCCGAGGTGATCAAGCGGACGTTCCGGCAGGAGACATTCCAGGTCCTCGACACGACCCACCCACAGGCGATCCGCGATCTCGAGGCGCACCTCGATCTCTCCCGCACGCTCTTCGTCTCCGCGTCGAAGTCCGGCTCCACGCTCGAGACCCGGTCGCATACCGACTATTTCTGGCAACGGAATCCGAGCGGCTCGAACTGGATCGCGATCACCGATCCGGATTCCGATCTCGAGAAACTGGCACGTAAGCGCGGATTCGCGGCGGTGTTCTTCGGCGAGCCGACGATCGGTGGCCGCTACTCGGCGCTCTCCGCGTTCGGGATGGTGCCCGCGGCGCTGATGGGCGTCGACGTGACCGTTCTGCTCGAGCGCGCCCAGGAGATGGCGGACGCGTGCCGCGGAGCCGAGGGAAACCCGGGTCTCGAGCTCGGGCTTGCGCTCGGCGAGGGGTGGCGCGAAGGCCGCGACAAGATCTGCATCGCGCCGACCGAGGGCGGGTTTGGCCTCTGGGCCGAGCAGCTGCTCGCCGAGTCGACGGGCAAGCAGGGCAAGGGGCTCGTCCCGGCGCCCGGCGAGCCCGCAGACGGCCCGGACCGGCAGGCGCAGGAGGTGCGCCTCGCCGGCGAGTACGAGCTCGGGCAGGAGTTCTTCCGGTGGGAGTTCGCGACGGCCGTCGCCGGATCGATTCTCGGCATCAACCCGTTCGACCAGCCCGACGTGCAGTCCGCGAAGGACAAGACCCGTGAGGTGCTCGCGAGCGGCGTGCCGCCCGACGTCGCGCCGCAGGGCTCGGCGGAGGAGCTCTACGCGCAGGCGCAGGAGGGTGACTACGTATGCATTCAGGCGTTCGTCAACCCGACGCCCGCGAACGAGACGAGGGTGCTCGCGCTCGCCGACCAGGCGCGTGCGGCGACCGGCTGCGTCGTCACGCACGGGTTCGGGCCCCGCTACCTGCACTCGACGGGGCAGCTGCACAAGGGCGGTCCTGCGACCGGGCTCTACCTGCAGGTTGTCGACGACACCGGCGAGGAGCTCGCGATTCCCGACCAGCCCTTCGGCTTCGGGCAGCTGATCCGCGCGCAGGCGGCAGGCGATTTCGAGTCGCTCAAGGAGCGCGGCCGCCGCGTCGCGCGCATCCGAATGGAGGACCAGTAGCTATGGAACTCGGCATGATCGGCCTCGGCCGCATGGGGAACGGCATGACGAAGCGGCTCGAAGAGCACGGGCACGAGATCAAGACGTACGACCCGAAAGTCCCCTCGACGGCGAAGACGCTCGGCGACCTGAAGAAGCAGCTCGCCACGCCCCGTCACGTCTGGATGATGATCCCGGCCGGTGAGATCACCGAGAAGACGTTCCAGCAACTGCTGAAGCTGCTCGAGCCGGGCGACACGATCATCGACGGCGGCAACTCGAACTTTCGCGATTCACAGCGCCGCTACAAGGAAGCGCGCAAGCAGAAGATCTCGTTTGTCGACGTCGGCGTCTCGGGCGGCATCTGGGGGCTCGAGGTCGGCTTCTGCCTGATGGCCGGCGGTGACAAGGCGACCGCGAAGCGTCTCGAGCCGATCTTCCACGCGCTCGCGCCCGCCGACGGCTATTCGCACGTCGGGCCGTCCGGTGCGGGGCACTTCGTGAAGATGGTGCACAACGGCATCGAGTACGGGTTGATGCAGGCCTACGCCGAGGGATTCGAGGTGATGAAGGGCTCGGAGTTCGAGCTCGACCTGCACGAGATCGCAGGCATCTGGCGCTATGGCTCGGTCGTCCGCTCGTGGCTGCTCGAGCTCCTGCACGCGGCGTTCGAGAAGGAAGGCGGCGAGCTGCAGAAGATCCGTGGCTACGTCGAGGACTCGGGCGAGGGCCGCTGGACGATCGCCGAGGCGATCGCCGAAGACGTTCCGGTTCCTGTGATCACCGCGGCTCTGTTCGCCCGCTTCGCCTCGCGGCAGGATGAGTCGTTCGCCGCCAAGGTCAACGCCGCGCTCCGCAACCAGTTCGGCGGCCACGCGGTCAAGGCGGCGGGGACGGCGAAAGCGAAGCGTCCGGGTCCACGCGCGTGACCGCACCTGCGGCCGACGCAAATCCTCTGCTCGAAGGGCTGCGTCTCCGCCGCCGCCCCGACCCCTGCATCCTCGTCATCTTCGGCGCCTCGGGCGACCTGACGACGAAGAAGCTGATGCCCGCGCTCTACGCCCTCGCGACGCGCAAGCTGCTGCCGGAGAAGTTCGCGATCGTCGGAGCCGCGCGCAGTCAAGAGAGCGACGACGACTTCCGCGACCGGATGAAGCAGGCGGTCTCCGATCACGCGCGCGACGCGTTCGACCAGGCGGTCTGGGATGAGCTCGCAGCGGGGATGCGCTACGTCACGCTCGACTTCTCCGACAATGCGGCCGAGGACCGGCTGGCCGAGCTCCTTACCGAGCTCGACAAGGAGCGCGGGACGCTCGCGAACCGGATGTACTACTTCGCCGTCCCGCCGAGCGCGATCGGGACGCTCGTTCAGGAGATCGGCTCTCGCCGCGGCGCTGAGGGCTGGGTGCGCCTGATCATCGAGAAGCCGTTCGGGCACGACCTCTCGTCGGCGAACGCATTGAACGCCGAGATCAAGCAGCACTTCAGCGAGGCGGAGGTCTTTCGCATCGACCATTACCTCGGCAAGGAGACCGTCCAGAACATGCTGGCGCTGCGCTTTGCGAACGGCATCTTCGAGCCGATCTGGAACCGCCAGTTCATCGACCACGTGCAGATCACCGTCGCGGAGTCGATCGGCATCGAGGCACGCGCGGGCTACTACGAATCGGCGGGCGCGATCCGCGACATCTTCCAGAACCACCTGTTGCAACTGGTCGCGATCACCGCAATGGAGCCGCCGATCGATTTCACGGCCGACTCGGTGCGCAACGAGAAGGTGAAGGTGCTGAAGTCGTTGCATACGCCCGGCCCGAAGCACGTCGTGCGTGGGCAGTACGGCGCGGGTTTCGTCGAGGGCGAAGAGGTCGTCGGCTACCGCGAGGAGGAGGGGGTTGCGCCCGGCTCGCTCACCGACACGTTCGTCGCGGCAAAGCTCTTCGTCGACAACTGGCGCTGGGCCGACACGCCGTTCTACGTGCGCATGGGCAAGCGCCTGGCACGCCGCGAGACGACGATCGCGATCCAGTTCAAGCGCGCGCCGCATCCGCCGTTCGAGGACGGTGCCGCCGAAGGGCTGCGCCCGAACGTGTTGCTGATCCATGTGCAGCCGAACGAAGGCGTGTCGCTCGCGATCGGCGCCAAGGTGCCGGGGCAGGGAATGACGATCCGCACGGTGCATATGGACTTCCTCTACGGCGGTGCGTTCCGCGAGGGCCTTCCGGATGCATATGAGCGGCTGATTCTCGACGCGATGCTCGGCGACGCGACGCTCTTCACGCGTGCGGACGAGATCGAGGAGCAGTGGGCGCTCGTCGACGCGGTCATCGCCTTCTGGCAGCGCGACCGGCCGATGTTCCCGAACTACGCGGCAGGCACCTGGGGCCCGGCATCCGCCGACGAGCTGCTGCACCGCGACGGCCGCTCGTGGAGGCGCCATTGACGAGCTCTGCCCCGCTGATCGAGGAGGACTGGACCGGGGAAGACGTCACCGTCTCGCAGATCGAGCGCGAGCTCGCACGGCTCCGCGACGCCACGACGACGGCAGGCGGGCAGCCGAACCTCCGTACGTCGGTGATGACGCACATCGCGTGGGTGCCGCCGGACTGGCGCAATGTCGCCGAGGAGACACTCGCCGGGATGGCGGAGCGGCATCCGTCGCGGACGCTTCTGCTCGTGCCGCACCGGGACGAGCCCGATGGAATCGACGCGCAGCTCTCGATCCGCTGCTACCCGGTCGGTGATCGCGCGGTCTGCGGCGAGGTGATCGAGCTCATCCTGCGCGGCGCACGCGCGCTCGCGCCGGCGTCGATCGTGCTCCCGCTCCTGATCTCCGACCTGCCGGTCTTCTGCCGCTGGCGCGGCGAACCGGTGTTCGACTCGGCCGAGTTCGACCAGATGATCGAGATCGTCGACCGGCTGATCGTCGACTCGAGCGAGTGGGCGGAGCCGCGATATGACGAGCTGCAGGGGGTGTTCGGCCGTGCGGCGGTCTCCGACATCGCGTGGGCGCGCACGCTGCCGTGGCGCACCGAGCTCGGGCGCTACTGGCCGGGGATCCGCGAGCAGGAGATCCATATTCGCGGGCCGCGCGCTGAGGGCGCGCTGCTCCGTGCATGGCTGAACGCGCGTCTCGACCGGGCGATCCGGCCGGTCGAGGAGGGGAAGCAACTGCTCGTCCGCCTCGGGGGCGAGAAGCTGCCGCCGCCGCGCGAGCCCGACCTCGACCCGAGCGATCTCCTGAGCGCCGAGCTCGACCGCTTCGGCCGCGACCCGATCTACGAAGAAGCAGTCCGCACCGCCGCCGAGTTCACCTGACGCGTAAACGCAACCTGGTTGCGGTTCGTTCGCAACCTGGTTCGGGTTTAGACCAGGTTGCCGAGTTTCGACCCGTGACGTGTCACGCAACCTGGTTCGGGTTTAAACCAGGTTGCCGAGTTTCGGACCCGCCAAGCCGCGGCTGTCCGAAACTCATGAAACCAGGTTCTGAGTCTCCTCACTCCCGCGTTGGTCGAGGGGCGGAACCTGGTTCCCGCCCCAGGTTCTGAGTCTCCTCACTCCCGCGCCTGTCGAGGGGCGGAACCTGGTTCCCGCCCGAGCAGCGACACGGCCTCGTCGTGCAGGTGGCCGTTCGTCGCGAGGAAGGTGCCGCCGCCTGTGGGCTCGTTGCCGGTGAAGGTGCTGCACCGGCCGCCCGCTTCCTCGACGAGGATCTGGACCGGAGCGAAGTCCCACACCTCGACGACCGAGTCGCAGGCGATGTCGACCGAGCCTTCGGCGACGAGGCAGTACTGCCAGAAGTCCCCCAGACCGCGGTTCGACCACGCGCGCTCGACGAGTGTCCGCCAGCCCTCAGGCATGTTGCGCGCGGAGGTCGTCGTGATCGTGCAGTCCTCGACGCGCGAGATCGCAGACACCCGGCTCCGCTCGCCGCCGGCGAACGCGCCTTCACCGCGAATCGCCCACCAGCGCCGACCGAGGGCAGGCGCCGACACGAGGCCGAGCTCCACGACGCCTTCCCGTTGCAGCGCAAGGAGCGTCGCCCAGACCGGAATGCCTCGGACGTAGGACTTCGTGCCGTCGATGGGGTCGACGATCCATTTCGAGTCCCCTCCGTCGTCACCGAACTCCTCACCGAACACGGTCTCGCCGCGGCCCGAGGCACGCACGCTCTCGCGGATCGCCTCCTCGGCGGCACGGTCGGCCTCGGAGACGGGCGAGAGATCGGGCTTCGTCTCGACCTTCAGGTCGAGGGCGCGGAAGCGACCCAGTGTGATCGCGTCGGCGACGTCCGCGAGCTCGTGCGCGAAGGCGAGCGCGGTGGTGGTCACAACCCTTTAGTCGAGCCAGAGGTAGACGAGCGCCACGCCGACCGTGCCGCCGAACAACAGACAGAAGAGACCGAACAGCGCCCAGCCCCACTGAATGTTCTTGCGCGCGATCGCCGCGTCGAGCTGCGGATCGACGGTCACAGCGACACGTCCACGGCCATCGCGACGAAGAGCAGCGCGAGGTAGAGGAGCGAGTAGTGGAAGAGGCGTACAGCTGCGACGCGTTCCATCGTGCGCCGCAGCTCGAGTGCGTACCAGGCGAAGACGGCGCCGAGCACGGCAGCAGCAACGCCGTAGGCAAGGCCGAAGACACCGAACGCCACCGGGGCGAGCGTCACGGCGATCAGCACACCCGTGTACCAGAGGATCTGCCGCGCAGTCTCGCGGTCACCCTTTGCGACCGGCAGCATCGGGACTCCGGCGCGCGCGTAGTGCTCCTTGATCATCAGCGCGAGCGCCCAGAAATGTGGCGGTGTCCACACGAACACGACCACGAACATCACGAGTGCGGCCCAGCCGAGGTGACCTGAGGCGCTCGCGTAGCCGACGAGCGGCGGCACTGCCCCAGCTGCGCCGCCGATGACGATGTTCTGCGGGGTCGACCGCTTCAGCCAGCGGGTGTAGACGAGCACGTAGAAGAGGTTCCCGGCGAGCGCGAGCAGTGCGGTCGGCAGGTTGACGAGCGAATCGAGGAGGACGAACGAGAAGGCCGAGAGCGCGAGCCCGAACTCGAGTGCCCGCTCGGGAAGCACGCGGCCGGAGGCGACCGGGCGCTGCTCGGTGCGCGCGCCCATCAGCTTGTCGATGTCGCGGTCGAGATAGTGGTTGAGGGCCGAGGCGCCGCCGCACGCGAGCGCAAGGCCGGTCATCGTCGCTGCGAACGCGCCCCAGTTGGGGACGCCGCTTGCCCCGACGAATGCGCCGGCGCCGCCGGTGAGGAGCAGCAACGACATGATCCGCGGCTTCGTCAACGTCACGTAGTCGCGCCACGGCGCACGGTCGCTATGGCCTTGGAAGGTGCGTGCCGCGACGAGCACTGTCGCTCCGAACGCGAGCGCCGCCACGGCGAGATGCACATCCCGTCCGACGAGCAGAGCGGCGAGGCCGAAGAGCCCGAGGGCTACGAGCGCCGGCGCGAGGAGACGGCGGGCCGACACCCAGGCGATCGCCGCAAGGGCGGCCAGCGGCGGCAGGGCCAGCGCAGCCAGCAGGCGATGAGCGGTGCCCCAGCCTGCGGCGCCGGACACGACCGCGAGGCCGGTGCCGGCGACAGCCGCAAGTGCCGTGATGCGGGCCCAGCTTCCCATCAGAGGGATCTCATCAGAAGCCGCGGGTCTCCGCCAGCCTGCGGCGCAAGTCGCGCAAGGGCCGCGCGCTCGTCACATACGGAACCTCGTCGAAGTTCCACGCCGGTGGCGGCGAGGTGGTGTACCACTCGAGCGTATCGGCGCCCCACGGATCGTTCCCGGCGCGGGCACCGGTGCGCGATGTCTTCACGACGTTCGCCACGAAGACGAGCATGCCGATCGCCATCACGAAGGAGCCGATCGAGGAGGCCATGTTGTACGCCTCCCACAGTCCGTGCTCGTGGTAGGTGTAGACGCGGCGTGGCATGCCGAGTAGGCCGAGGAAATGCTGGGGCATGAACGTCAGGTTGAAGCCGATGAAGACGAGCCAGAAATGCAGCTTCCCGAGGCCCTCGTCGAGAGCCCGGCCGAACATCTTCGGCCACCAGTAGTAGAGCCCACCGAAGATGCCGAAGATCGAGCCGCCGAAGAGCACGTAGTGCAGGTGCGCGACGACGAAGTAGGTGTCGGTCACCTGCCAGTCGATCGGGAACGCCGCGAGGAAGATCCCGGAGAGGCCGCCGATCGTGAACACGCCGATGAAGCCGAGGCACCAGAGCATCGGCGTGTCGAACGAGATGTTGCCGCGCCAGATCGTCGCGAGCCAGTTGAAGATCTTCACGCCGGTCGGGATCGCAATGATCATCGAGCTGAGCATGAAGAAGATGTCGAGCCCGATCGGCATCCCCACGGCGAACATGTGGTGCGCCCAGACGAGCAGTGAGTAGAACGCAATGCCGACGGTCGAGATCGCTACGGCCTTGTAGCCGAAGATCGGCTTCCGCGAGAAGACGGGCAGGACCTCCGAGACGATCCCCATCGCGGGCAGGATCATGATGTAGACCTCGGGGTGCCCGAAGAACCAGAAGACGTGCTGGTACAGGATCGGGCTCCCGCCATGCGCCGGGTCGAAGAAGTGCGTGCCAGCCTGGCGGTCGAGCAGCATCAGCGTCAGCCCCGCCGAGAGCACCGGCAAGACGATCACGAGCATCCAGCCGTACGTCACGATCGTCCACACGAAGAGCGGGATGCGCATCCACGACATGCCGGGGGCGCGCATGTTGTGCACGGTCACGATGAAGTTGATCGCCCCTGCGAGCGAGGCGATCGAAAGGATGTGCAGGCTGAGGATCCAGAGGTCCTGCCCGTGGCCGGGTGAGTGCAGTGTCGAGAGCGGTGTGTACGCCGTCCAGCCGCTCGCCGCGGCGCCGCCCTTCGCGAAGAAGCTGACGTAGAGCACGATGCCGCCGAGCAGGAAGAGCCAGTACGAGAGCGCGTTCAGGCGAGGGAACGCCATGTCGCGTGCGCCGATCATGAGTGGCACCAAGTAATTGCCGAAGCCCGCCAGGATGGGCACGACGACGAGGAAGATCATCGTCGTGCCGTGGATCGTCACGACCTGGTTGTACGAGTTCTTCGTCAGGAACGACCGGTCCGGTGTGATCAGTTGCGCGCGGATCAGCAGCGCGAGCACCCCACCGATTGCGAAGAAGATGAGCGAGGTGACGATGTAGAGGATCCCGATCCGCTTGTGGTCGACCGTCGTCAACCACGAGGTCACCTTGCCTCGGCGCCAGTCGGCGCGGTAGGGGCGGATCGACTCGACGTTGACCGCCACTACTTCGCCCCGATCTTTGCGTACTGCTTCGTCCAGGCGATGAGCGCGTCGATTTGAGCACCACTCCAGTTCTTCCCGACGGCGGGCATCTGACCACGGCCGTTGCGAAGCAGCGTCTCGATCCCCTTGCGGTCGCCGAGCAGCGAGTTGCCGCCGAGCGCAGGGCCGACGTAGGCGTGATCGAGCTGATGGCACTTCTGGCAGACGCCCGTCCATTCCTCGTGGCCGAGTGCCGCACCGCTCCCGTTCGCCTGGCGCTGCTGGACGAACTGGTCGTACTGCGCCCGCGGCACGACGTGCACCTTCGCATCCATCAGCGCGTGCTGGAGCCCACAAAGCTCGGCGCACCGCGCGATGTAGGTGCCGGCCGGCGCCTTGAACCAGGTGTGGTTCGTCGTGCCCGGGATCGCGTCGTACTTGCCGCCGAGGTCGGTCACCCACCACGAGTGGTTGACGTCGTAGTCGTAGCCGACGATTCGCTCGTTCACGACCTGGTCAGCCGGCGCGACCATGTTGTCGATCGACACCGCACCGTTCGGGTACCGGAAGAGCCAGTAGAACTGGTGGCCTTCGATTGTGATCGTCGTCTGGTCGGCGGCCGCGGCCTTCGGTGCGTCCGAGATGCCGGGCAGCTTGTAGAAGACGAAGGAGCCGATGATCGCCAGGATCACGACCGGCACGACGGTCCAGATGATCTCGAGCCGGGTCGACCCGTGGATCTGCGGGCCTTCGGCGCTCCGCGCCCGCTTGCCCCGCCGGTACTTGATGATGAACGCGATGAGCGCCCCCTCGACGAGGACGAAAATGACGCCGGTGAAGATCGAGACGAAGATGAACGCGTCGTCGATGCGGTGCGCATTCGGCGAATGGGCCTCGCCGGGCAGGAATCCGGCGTTACCGGCGTACGCAATCGCGCTCGTCGCGAGCGCGACGATCAACGTTCCGAGTGTGACAAGGGCGGTCCGGCGCACGCCGGATGGCATCGTATAGAGCGTGGAACCGCGGAGTCAGGTCGAGCTGCCAGAGCACGTCGTCGGACCGTTCGAGGTCTTCGTGAACGGCGTGCCCCAGAGCGAGGGCGTCGACTACGACCGGATGGGCCGGATGCTCGTCTTTCGGCGGGAGCTCGCCGAGGAGGGCCGGCTCGGATTCTGGCGGTGGCTGTCGATCTTCCTGGGGGTCGCAGGCACCTATCGGCGAAACGACACCGTCGACGTCGTCTTCACCCAGGACGGGCGCCGCTCGGTCGTCAGCCTGCAAGCGCTGTAGAAGCGCGCTCGAGGAGCATGGCCCACAACTCGCGGGCCTCGGCAGACGAGACGGCAAAGGTCGCCTCGGTGACCGTCAATTCGCTGCGCTGCACCGCCGGGTCGGCGGTCTCCTTGAACGATCCGAGCCAAACCCTGGTCTCGGTCGCGAGATCCAGGGCGGCTTCACGCAGCGGCTCGAGCGGCCGCCGGACGAGCACATGGAACATCGCCGTCTGCGGCGGATCGGGAAGAGTTGCCAGATCGTCGAGCGTCGCAAGTGCGCCCGCCAGTTCGCGCGCACGATCAGCGTAGGCATCCAGGCGCGGCAGTATCTCGTCGAGCCCTCGCTCCGCGGCGAGCAGGAACGGATAGGCGCTGAAGAGCCGGCCGCCGTGCCTGATCTGCCACACGCGCGCTTCGTCGATCAGGTCCCGCGGTCCCGCCAGGGCACAGCCTGCGGGCGCGCCGAGATCCTTGTAGAAGGAGACGTACACCGTGTCGAAGAGCCCGGCGAGCTCGTTCAGCGGCCGGGCATAGAACGACGTGCACTGCCACAATCGCGCCCCGTCGAGGTGCAGCGCCGATCCGCGCTCGCGCGCTGCGGCACACGTCGCGACGAGGTCGTCCCACACGGGCAATTGGCCGCCGAGATCGCGCTGCGGCAGTTCGATCAGGAGTGCGGCGACCCGCTCGCGCATCTCCGCGACGTCGGCGGCGGTGAGCAGTCGGTCGCGCTCGCCGAGCAGCACGGCGTGCAGGCCATGCAGCCGCCGGTAGGCGTGCTCCTCGTGCGCCTCCAGGTGACAGTGCGGGTGGAACGCGACGGCATCGATACCGGAGCGTCCGGCGTGGATGCGCAACGCGATCTGCTGCGCCATCGTCCCACTCGGCATCCAGACGGCGGCTTCCTTGCCCAGCAGGCCGGCAACCCGCGCCTCCAGCCGTTCCGCGAGAACTCCACCTCCGTACCGGTCGGATGCGATCTCCTCCGGGGCGCGTTCGGCGAGGGCGAGCAACGCGGTGCGCGGGTCACGCGCGTGTGGATCAAAGCCCGAGAGCACGCGCTCGCAACTCGCCCAGACGTCGCGGCTGTCGCGTTGGCCTGCCATGGGCGGCGAGTCTACGCCTGCTAGCTTCACGCTTCGTGGTCAGCGTCGTCGATCGAGCGCGGGCGCTGCGCACCGGCGATGTGCTCGCGTCGCGGTGGTCGACGCCCGCCATTCTCGCCCTCCTCACCGTTCTCTCGGTCGCGATCCGGACGCGACAGTTGAATGCCGGCTTCTGGATCGACGAGGGCCTGTCAGTGGGGATCGCGCACCATCACCTGTCTTCGATCCCCGGCCTGCTCACGCAAGACGGGTCGCCGCCGGGGTACTACCTCCTACTCGGTGCTTGGATCCGTGTCTTCGGTGACAGCGAGCGCGCGACGCACGCACTCTCACTCGTCTTTGCGATCGGCTGCATCCCGCTCGCCTATGCTGCCGCCCGCAGCCTCTTCGGCCGGCCGACCGCGCTCGTGTGCGCCTTGCTCGCGGCGCTCGATCCGTACCTCACGTATTACGGCCAGGAGACGCGGATGTACGCGGTCGAGGCTCTGCTCTCGCTCGTCGTCGTGCTGGCCTACGTCAACGGGATCCTGCGTGCGCGAACGGGATGGACGGTTGCGTTTGTCGTCACGACCGCCCTCATGGTCTACGTCCACAACTGGGCGCTCTTTCTGTGCGTCGGCCTCGCGGTCGCGACCGTGCTTGTCGCCCGCGAGCGCCTCGCCCGGTTCGGCGTAGCTGCGCTCGGCGTCGCTCTGCTCTATGTGCCCTGGTTGCCCACGCTGCTCGATCAGGTGCGCCACACCGGTGCCCCGTGGTCGACCGCGCCGAGCTTCCACGACCTCGTGCTCGCGCCCGGCGCGGTCTTCAGCGGCGACGCGCCGTTCGTCGCGTTCGTGCTCGCCGCCGTGGCCGGGCTCGGGACGGTCGTGCGCCGGCGAGCCGATCCCGAGCGGACGATCGTCCTCTCGCTCGCCGTCGCCACAGCCGTGACGATCACGCTCGCGTGGATCGTGTCGCAAATCTCACCGGCGTGGACCTCCCGATACTTCGCGATCACGCTGGGCCCGCTGATCGTCCTCGCGGCGTATGCACTCGTGCGTGGCGGCCGGCTCGGAGCGTTCGCCCTCGTCGCGGTCATCTTCCTCTGGGGTGGCTACTCGCTGAAGGACAACAAGGAGAACGCACGCCAGGTGAGCGGTGCGATCGCGCAGTCGATTCGACCCGGAGAGCTCGTCATCTCCACTCAGCCGGAACAGGTGCCGCTCTTCCGCTACTACCTGGGCAGCGCTCCGCGCTTCGCATCGACGCTCGGCGCGGTGCCGGACGCTCAGATCTTCGACTGGCGCGATGTGATCGATCGACTGCACGCGGCGCGGCCCCGGCCGACGCTCGACGCGCTGCTCGCCACGGTGCCCCCCGGCGGGGAATTCGTGGTGATCTCGCCGGTCTTCCGCGACTACCGCGCCTGGAACGCCCGCTGGACGAAGCTCGTCTGGCAGCGCTCGGTGCAGTGGACCGATCTGCTCGCCGCCGACCCCCGCCTGCGGCTCGAGCGGCATGTCGTGACCAACGAGGTCGCCCTCCATCGCAACTATTTCAAGCCGATGCAGGCGTTCGTCTATCGGCGACTCCGCTAGCATCGTCGGACGCTCTGGGCCTTTTTTGCGGCCCCCGGCCGACCTCATGACGATCGAGACCTCCCAGACGACGCTCGTCCTCGGCGGCGGCCCGGCGGGCCTGACCGCGGGCTACCTGCTGGAGCGCGCGGGCCGGGACGTCGTAGTGCTCGAAGCCGAGGACCAGGTCGGCGGCCTGGCGAAGACGGTCGAGCGCGACGGGTATCGCTTCGACCTCGGCGGCCACCGCTTTTTCACGAAGGCGATCGAGGTGGACACGCTCTGGCACGAGATCCTCGGCGAGGAGTTCCTGCTGCGCCCGCGGATGTCGCGGATCTACTGGAACAACCGCTTCCTCGACTACCCGCTTCGCGGCCCGGATGTCGTTCGCAAGCTCGGCCCGATCGAGCTGACGCGCTGCATGGCCTCATACCTGCGGGCCGCAGTGCGGCGGAACAAGGTCGACGAGTCGCTCGAGGACTGGGTCTCGAACCGGTTTGGCCGCCGGCTCTTCGAGCTCTTCTTCAAGTCGTACACCGAGAAAGTCTGGGGCGTGCCGACCTCCGAGATCCGCGCGGAGTGGGCGGCGCAGCGCATCAAGGGCTTGTCCTTCTTCTCCGCCGCGAAGGCAGCGTTCTTCGGCAACAAGGACAACAAGGTGAAGAGCCTGATCTCGGAGTTCAACTACCCGCGCTTCGGCCCCGGGCAGATGTGGGACGCGATGACAACCGCGATCGAGACCGAAGGCGGCGAGGTGAGGCTCGATGCCCTCGTGACGCGCATCGAGCTCGCAGGCGGCAGGGTGGTCGAGGTCGAAGCCGGCGGCGACTCCTACTCGTTGCCCGACACCGTGATCTCATCGCTGCCGCTCCGCGCGGTCGTCGAGATGATGAGCCCGCGGCCGCCAGAGGACGTTCTCGAGGCGGCACGCGGCCTGCGCTACCGGGATTTCCTGAGCGTCGCACTCGTCGTCGACGGCGAGGATCTGTTCCCGGACAACTGGATCTACATCCACGAGCCCGCGGTGCGCGTCGGCCGGATCCAGAACTTCCGCTCGTGGTCGCCGTGGATGGTCCCCGATCCCGACAAGGCGTGCGTCGGGCTCGAGTACTTCTGTTTCGAGGGCGACGACCTCTGGACGATGAGTGACGACGCTCTCGTCGAGCTTGCCTCTCGCGAGCTCGAGCAGTTGCGGCTCTCGCCGCGGTCGAAGGTGGAGCGCGGGTTCGCGATCCGCGTCCCCAAGGCCTATCCGATCTACGACGCCGACTACGCGGAACGCGTTGCGACGATTCGCGGCTGGCTCGACGGGATCGAGAACCTGCAGCAGGTCGGCCGCAACGGGCTGCATCGCTACAACAACTCCGACCACTCGATGCTGACGGCGATGCGCGCGGTCGACAACCTGCTCACCGGCGCGCACCACGACATTTGGGAAGTGAACGCCGAGAGCGTCTACCACGAGACCGACGTCGCGGACGAGCATCCGTATCGCACCGCTCCCGAGACGCCGGAAATGCAGGCGCTCGCAGCCTCGCGCCCTGACTAAGACGCTCCTGAGGAGGCGGGCGCTTCTTCCCGTCGCGACGGTCGCCGCGGCAGCACTGGTCACCTGGCTTGCCCTGCCGACCGTGTGGTGGTCACCGCTGAACGTCGATGAGGAGCTGACGCTCCGGATCAGCGACTTCTCGTTCGCCCACGTCTTCCACATCGTCTCGACGAAGCGCGGTGGCGGCCCGCTGCATTTCTGGCTCGAGCACTTCCTGGTCGGCTGGTGGCCCAGCCTCGCTGCGTTGCGGGTTCCGTCGCTCGTCTTCCTCTGCCTCGCCCTGCCGGCCGTCGCGCTCCTCGTCCGCCGCCTCCTTGGCAGCGAGGCAGGCGCCGGCGTCGTGCTGCTGACGGCGGTCTCGCCGATTCCCGTCCTCTACGCGACCTTCGGCCGCCCGCACACCTTGCTCTTCGCCTGGCTCATGTGGTCGACGGTGCTCGCCCTGAAGGCGGCCGTCGACGGGGATCGCCGGCTCTGGGTCGCTGCGGGCGCCCTACTCGGCTTGACCGTCTTCATTCATCCGACGGCGCCGCTGTACGCGCTCACGGCATTCGGGGTCGCGCTCGTGTACGCACCACATCGGCCGCGTGCGGTGCTGCGCCACGCCTGGCCGGGCGCAGTCGCGTTGCTCGTCACGTTCGTCCCGTACTACGTGCGCACGCTGCACGTGCTCGGCGATCGCTATGGCGTCGGTTCCGGCGCGACGCGCGGGCGGACCTTCTCCGGTCGTCCGGTCTGGGAAGACGCGCTCCACTTCGTCGCGCCCGGACGGCATGACGTCAACTACTTCACCGTGCTTGCCGCTGTCGGCGTCGCGTCACTCGTCGCGCGCGGCGCGTACCGCACGCTCGCGGTCTGCGTGTTGACGATCGCCGCGCCGGTTGTCTTCTTCTCGGTCGTCCCGGCAAACGGCGACTCCGCGCTGTTCTTCGACCGGTACATGATCCCCGTCACGCCGGCGTTTCTCGCGCTCGTGCTCGCGGGCTGCGTGACGATCGCGGGTTGGGCTGGTGCGCTACGCCTTGTCGTGCTGGCGCTGCTCGTCACCGGACTTGTCGGCGTCGAGCTTCGCTACGACCTCAACCACCGCAACGCCGTCAAGCGCATCAACGTCGACTCGGTCGTCCGGGCCGTCGAGCATGTGCCAAAGCACTCGGTGCTGTTCGGCTCGACCGGGACGAGTGGCGCGTTGTTCTCGTCGTTCGACTACGGCCATCCCGCGAACATCCTCGACCACTTGGTTGCACTGCGCGTGCGCTCCGTCGACCTCGTCGACGATGATTCGTGCGAGCGCGCAGTGCCGTTCCTCGACCGGCCGGGCGAGCGGCACTTCGGCGTCTGGCTCTTCTACGCGGCTTCGCCTGCCGAAGCGGGAACCGCAGCGCACACGCTTGCGAGAGTCGCGGGGACACGTGTCGAGCGCGTAGGCCGGCACTACTTCGTCGCCGTCACGACCGCGCCGTTCCCGCCGCGCCCCCTGATCCGCCTCGGTCTTTCGCTTCGAGTCGCCTGGAAGCACGCGGTTCCCTCGAATCACCGAGTCGACGAGCTCATCTCTTCCGACCGGCAGCTCCTTGATGGGCGGGGCGCCTGCGTTCCATACGGTGAGCTCGGCGATCCGGACATCAGCCCCCACTGGCCACCGGCCACGACGCGGCACCAGTAGGAATACGGTATGAACGTCGACGTGGTGGAGTGCAGCAACCCGTTCCGGGGATCCCTCACGCACCGCACAGCGACGATGCTGGCAACATGAACGAGACCGTGCTTGTCGTCGACGACCAGGAGGTCGTCCGCGACGTGATCAAGCTGACGCTCGAGGGCGCGGGCTATACGGTGCTGGAGGCCGCGACGCCGCTCGAGGCGATTGCGATCGCGCGAGACGCGCACCCGATCGACCTGCTCGTCACCGACGTCGTGATGCCGGAGATGGATGCATTCGAGCTGGCGGGACGCATCACCTCTCAGATCCCGGGCGTGCGCATCCTCTACACCTCCGGTTACACCGACGCGGGCGCCGAAGGGCCGTTCATCCAGAAGCCCTTTACCCCGGCGCAGCTCGTCGAGAAGGTTCTCTCCGTCCTCGCCGCTTGAGTTCGGCCGCCTCCACCCGGCGGCCGGCTCCTTCGCTCGCTACGCTCGGGCCTGTGGCCGAAGGCGGACGCACCTGGAATTTCGTGACGTCGCACGGAGTCGCATTGATCGAGGTCTACCGCGACCCGAACGCAACCGTCCGCGAGATCTCGGAGCGCGTCGGCGTGACCGAGCGTCAAGCGCACCGCGTCCTCAGCGATCTCGTCTCCGCCGGCTACGTCACGCGCAGGCGCGTCGGTCGTCGGAACGCGTACTGCGTCAACGAAGCGAAGCCGATGCGCCATCCCGCCGTCTCTGCCCACCACGTGGGCGAGTTGCTGTCCGCGCTCGCGCCGCCGCCAAGTCCCTCGTGACGCGTGTCCTGATCCTCACCGCGAGCGTCGGTGAGGGGCACGACCTTCCGGCCCGCACGCTCGCCGAACAGTTGCAGGCCGAGGCGCCCGACACGGAAGTCGTGATCGCAGACGGGCTCGTCGCGATGGGGCGCGGGCTCAGGCTTCTGAACGAGGGCGGCGCGAGCGTCGTCTTCTACCGCTTCCAGTGGATCTGGGATGCGGTGTTCTGGCTCTCGTCGAGCTTCGCGCCGACGCGACGGACGATGCAAGCCACGGTGCGTGCACTCGGGTCACGCGGTGTACGACGGCTGATCCGCCGGGTCGAGCCCGACGTCGTGGTCTCCGTCTATCCGCTCACGACCGAAGTGCTCGGCGGCCTCCGCCGCCGTGGCCGCCTGACCGTTCCTGCGGTCGGCGCGATCACCGACCTCGCGATGATGCACTGGTGGGCTGCGCCGGGAATCGACTTGCACCTCGTGATTCATCCCGACGTCATCTCCGAGGTTCGTGCGATCGCCGGGCAGGCAACGGAGATCGAGGTCGTGCACGGTCTGACACGTCCCGAGTTTGCGCAGCCGTGCGACCCGGGTGCAGCGCGCGAGGCGCTCGGACTGCCCGCCGACGGGAAGATCGTTCTCGTCTCCGGCGGCGGCTGGGGCGTCGGCGACCTCGAGAGCGCGGCCGACGCGGCGCTTCGTCTCGACGTCTCCGTCGTCGTCTGCCTCTGTGGCCGCAACGATGAGCTGCGCGAGCGGCTGGCTCGCCGGTACGCGGCCGATTCGCGGATCCGCGTGGTGGGGTTCACCGACCAGATGAGCGAGTGGTTGGCGGCGGCCGACGCACTGATTCACTCCACGGGCGGCTTGACCGTGCTCGAGGCGTATGTTCGCGGTTGCCCGACGATCTCGTACGGCTGGGGCCGCGGTCACATTCGTGCCCACAACGAGGCGTTTCGCCGGTTCGGCTTCGCCGACGTCGCGGCGAGCCAGTCGGAGCTCGGCTCGGCGCTCGGCCGTGCGCTTGCAGTCCGGCCCGCGCCGGGTTTCGCACTCGGCTCGTTGCCGTCGGCGGCATCGCTCGTTCTGGCGCTTGTGGCGTGAGAGCTGATTGGTTCCTGCCGGCCGCGGCCCCGATCGCGCGGCCCATCGCGCGCGCGTACGGCATCGACTGCCGGCTCCGCTGCGACGATGCGGTTGCACTGACGTTCGACGACGGCCCGCATGCCGACGGGACGCCCGCCGTGCTTGAGGAGCTCGCGCGCCGCGGCGCGACCGCGACGTTCTTCCTCGTCGGTGAGCAGGTGGAGCTCCGCCCGTCACTTGCGGCCGAGATCGTGGCGGCAGGCCACGAGGTAGCCGTGCACGGCTATCAGCACACCCTGCTTCTGCGGCGCACCGTGCGCGCGCTCGCCGACGATCTCGACCGCGCCGTCGAGACGATTGCCGCGGCGACCGGCGTCGCGCCGACGCTCTACCGTCCGCCGTACGGTGTCTTCAGCTCGGGCGCCCTCGCTCATGTGCGGGCGCGTGGCTGGCAGCCGCTTCTGTGGTCGACCTGGGGCCGCGACTGGGAGCGTCGGGCAACGCCTGCCTCGATCGCGCGACGCGCGGCCCGCCGTCTGCGGCCGGGTGACGTCGTGCTCCTGCACGACTCGGACGCTTACAGCTCGGTGGGCTCTTGGCGAAGGACGGCTGCAGCGCTTCCGTCCGTCATCGATGCAGTCGCCACCCTCGGTGTGCCCGCGTCGTCGGTCACCCACTCGACGTAGCGGCGAACGCCGTCGGCGAACGCCGTCGTCGCCTCCCAGTTCAATTCCGCCGCGGCGCGCGCGCCCGAGATGTTGCCGCCTCGCAAGTCACCTGCGCGGCCCTCGATGTGGACGATCGGCACATCGCCCACGACATCACGCACGGCGCGGGCGATCCCCCGCACGCTGACGTTCTCGTGGCCGACGAGATTGAAGATGCGGTTTGCCCCGGCGGGCGCCAGTGACGCGACGACCCCATCCGCGAGGTCCTCGACGTAGACGAACCGCCGCGACTGGGTGCCGTCGCCGGCAATCGTCAGCGGTTGGCCCGCAAGCGCCTTGGCCGTGAACGCGGCGACGACCGCAGTCGGCCGCGAGCGCGGGCCGTAGGGAATGCCGAAGCGAAGGATCGAATGCTCCAGGCCAAAGAGCTCGCCGTAGCTCGCGGTGTACATCTCGCCGGCGATCTTCGTCGCGGTGTAGAAGTGCTTCGGCAGCGCAAGCGGCGTGTCCTCGTCGAGCGCTTCGGGGCCGGTCGCATCGCCGTACACCCAGATCGTGCTCGCGTAGACGAAACGGGGAACCTCCGCGGCGCGCACACCGTCGAGCAGCGACTGCGTCCCGCGGACGTTCACGCGGTCGGCATGAGCCGGGTCACGGGTCACCTGGTCGACATCGGCGACCGCGGCAAGATGCAGGACGGCATCGCAGCCGGTCACGGCGCGCCGGACAGCGTCGGCGTCGCAGAGATCGCCGAGCACGGTGTCGACCTCGGACGGTGGATGGTGCGGTGACTCCACGAGGTCGAAGATGCGCGGCTCGTGTCCCGCGGCGTGCAGCCGGTCGACGACGTGTGAGCCGATGAAGCCCGCGGCGCCGGTGACGAGGACCTTCACGCGTCCTCCGGGTCGGCGCGGTAGTAGAGCGGGACGCACCAGTGGTTCTCGGCCACCCAGTCACTCGCCGGCAAGTCGACGGCATGGCCGAGCAGGCGATGGCACGGCTCGTCGTAGACCTTCCCCGTCGAGGGCTCGACCGGCTCGAAGACGATCACCTTGTAGAGCCCCGAGGTCATCCCGTCGGGGAGCCTGAGCCGCGACTCGTACAGCGGGTCGATGTGGAGGCGGGCCTGCTCGTTCTTCCACGCGACGATCTCGTCGAGGCGGTCGACCTGGACGACGCCGAGCGCGGCGGTGAACTCGTTCATGCGGAAGTTGAGGCCGTGGAGTGCGTAGTCGGGCTTGCCGTAGTTGCGGAATGTGCGCGCGAACTCGAGCGCCTCCGGATGGCGGGAAACAAGCATGCCGCCCTCGCCGGTGGAGATCGTCTTCGTCGGCGCAAACGACCAGACACCCAGGTCTCCGAACGTGCCCGCTCGGCGGCCGTTCCAGTCGGCGCCGTGGGCGTGCGCGCAGTCCTCGATCAGGAGGATTCCCTCGCTCCGGCACAGCTCGGCGATGCGGTCGGAGTCGAAAGCGAGGTGGCCACCGATATGGACGAGGAAGACCGCCCGCGGTCGGTGCTCGTGCACCTTCCGCTCGAGGTCGTCGAAGGACATGCAGAGGTCGTCACGGTTGCAATCCACGAACTCGACGCGCGCGCCGGCGCTGATTGCGGCAAGCGGGGTTGCCATGAACGTGTTCGACGGACAGAGGACCGTCTCGCCGCGGACGCCGACCCATTCGAGAGCTGCAAGCGCCGCGCCCGTCCAGCCGTTGAACGCCACCGCTTCCTCGACGCCGTTCCAGCGCGCCCAGGAGCCTTCGAACTCGGCGGTCAACGCGCCCTCGGACCACCGCTCGGAATCGAACACACTCTCCCACAGCGCGTGCAGGCGCGCGCGGTCGCGCTGGTCGAAGCCGATGGCAAAGCGCGCAAGGTCGGTCGGGATGCGGGGGGCGAGCATCCGAGCAAGCCTATAGCGCGGCCCGGCAATTTCCTCGGCGGCCATCTGACGAAAGGCTGAACGGACGCAACGGAGCGTCTCTACGCGGCCGCGGTGTGTGTTTCGTGCTCGCGGTCGAGCAACGCACGAACTGTCTGCGCGAGGTCGTCGCGGCTGAACGGCTTCTGCAGGAAGAATGCGTCTGCGCGGACGAGCGCCTCCTGGTCGTAGCCGGAGATGAAGAGCACGTGCCGTGCGTCGATCTGCCGTGCGAGCTTGACCCCGTCGGTCTCGGGCATCACGACGTCGGTGATCAGCAGGTCCCAGCTGCGCTCGAGTGCGCGCGCCTCGCGCGCGGAGCCTGCGACGGAGACGTCGTAGCCCTGCTCGCGCAGCATCTGCGCAAGCAGGTCCCGAACCACGCGCTCGTCATCGACGACGAGGATCCGTTCGGCGCCGCGCGCGGGCGCGGCCGGCTGACCGTCGGCGATCACGGGCTCTCCGGCGGCCGCGGGTAGCCGAACCGTGAACGTCGCACCCTCGGCGGGGGCCGAGCGCACGCTGATCTCACCGCCGCTCTGCGCGACGATCCCATAGACGGTCGAGAGCCCGAGGCCGGTGCCTGCCCCGACTTCCTTCGTCGTGAAGAACGGCTCGAAGATCCGTCCGCGAGTCTCTTCGTCCATGCCTTCACCGCTGTCGGCGACCTCGAGCAGGACGTACTCACCGTCGTTTCGGGTCGAAACCCTCAGGCTGCCAGAGCCTCCCATTGCATCCCGCGCGTTCACCGTCAGATTCAGCAGCACCTGGCCGATCTGGCTCGGATCGGCTTCGACGTTTCGCAGCTGCGGATCGAGGTCGAACTCAATCATGACGTCTGCGCCGATCAGGCGCCGGAGCATCAGCTCGATCTCGTTGACGGCGTCGTTCAGGTTGAGGATGCGAGGCTGCAGCACCTGCCGGCGGCTGAACGCGAGCAACTGGTGGGTCAGAGCCGCGGCGCGCTCGCCGGCCGACTGGATCTCGTTCGCGAAGCCCTTCAGCCGCTCATCCGTCAGCGAGTCGGACAGGAACTCTGCATACCCGTTGATCGCGAGGAGGAGGTTGTTGAAGTCGTGCGCGACGCCGCCTGCAAGCCGCCCGATCGCGTCCATCTTCTGTGACTGGCGTAGCTGCTCGGAGGTTTCCTCGAGCGAGCGTTCGGCGGCATTGCGGGCAAGACGGCTGCGCTCGAGCGAGCGGGCCATGCTGCGGACGAGCGGGAACAGGGCGGCCCACATGCCGATCAACGCCAGCAGCAGAAGGCCTGCGAACGGCATCAGGAACGACCGGACCGTCGCTTCGACCGGAGCGTACGACTCGTAGATCTCGAGGACGCCGCGTGCCCGCGCATCGCCGCGGACGTAGAGCGGGACGTAGACCTCGAGCGCCTTGATGCTCCGTTTCCCGCCACCTTCGTGATTCAGCAGGGAGAGGTCGCGCACTGTCCGGCCGGCGAGGACCTCGTGGAACTCGCCGATGTCGTCAGCCTTGGTCCCGATCAGGGTGTGCGTGTTCGAGTAGGTGACGAGGCCGTTCGGCGCGCCGTACAGCTTCACGCGCAGTGCGCCGTCGACGAGGACGCGCGTCTTGAAGAACCGGTCGAGCTCTGCGAGGCGCGACCCGGTGACCGGCGCGGCGAGGTCTCTGGACGTCAGCTCGCCGCGAAGCACGCTCCGCTCGACGAATCGCGCCTGAGCGGCAACGGTGCGTTCGGCACGCTGGGTCTCGTGGTCGCGGACATACCAGAGCAGGGCGCCGCCGACCGTCGCGATGACGACGGCCGTCGCGGCTGCAAACCGCAGGTGCAGGCGAGTTGAAAGTGCCACGTCCCGGTCGAGGCATCGACCGTGCGCGGGCCTTCCGACAGCCCCTCAAAGGGGGGTCAGCGGCGTCCCGCTGAGAGCTCTTAACCGAGGCCGGCTTCGCGCAGCGGACGCCGCGCCCAGGCGAAGCTCGAGGTGTACCAGCCGTCGAACGGCAGCAGGGTCACGCCTTCGCCGCTCGACTGGATGAACCAGCCGTTGCCGAGGTAGAGCGCCGTGTGGTCGACCTCGCCCGGCTTCGAGGCGGGGCCGTGCGCGCCGAAGAACATCACGTCGGCGGGTTGCAGCTTCGCCGCAGGCACGCGCGCGCTCCGAGGTACCTCGCCGCTCATCTGGTAGGTCGTCCGGCCGCGGAGGACACCGGCGAGCCCTTGCTCGCCCGCATACGCGGTCAGCTTGTAGACGCGCCAGACGAAGCCCGAGCAGTCGAAGCCGCCGGCCGACGGCACGCCGAAGAGCGTCTCGCTCGTGGGGCTCGTTCCGCCCCAGATGTACGGGTAGCCGACGTAGGACACGGCCGTCGTCAGAAGGCGGCGCTGCCAATCGGTGAGCTCGGGCAGCGTGAACGCGGTGGCAGCCTCGCGAACCTTGCCGGCCTCCCAGTCGCCGAGTTGCAGCACCTGCGCGAACGACCAGGCCGCCTCGGCGCGGGTCACGGGCTGGGTGGGAAGCAGTTCGAGGTCGTCGTCGCCGGCGGGGTGGTTCAGCCGCAGGCCGAGCATCCGCGCGACCGCCTCGGTACCCGTGTCGGGGCGAGGATGAAGGCCGGCGCTTGCGAGTGTCCCCTGGATCGCGCGCGCCGCATCGGCGAGGCCGAGGTAGCCCACGAGCGCTGCGTCGAGTTGCTTCACTGTCACGGCTTGTGCAGGCGCGACCGCGTGATACGGAACCGTCGCCGGCTGGGCGACTGCTGCGGCGACGGTGCGCGGCGCAGGCAGCGATGACTTCATGACCGGTACCGCGACCGGCGCGCCGGGAGTTGCGGGCGGCGACTTCAGCGCGTTCGCGACCGTCACGCTCCACACGGCGATTGCCGCGCCGCCGCCGTCGAACGAGACATTGACGGCGAGCTGATGCGGGCCGTCTGCGAGTGTTCGCGTGTCGAGCTCGAGCTCGAAGGGCGCCTGCTGCTCGGTGTGAACGCCGACGCCGTCGACCGCGAAGTCGACCTGGTCGACAGTCCTCCCCGGTGAATCGACCACCACGACAGTGCGGCCGGCGATCGTGGCGGCCGGACCGACGGTCGAGACGATCGTCACGGGCTGCGGCACGGTCGGCGGAACGGGCGGGGCGACCCGGTGCTGCAGCGCGTCGGTTGCGGTGATCGCGGCGGCGAGCGCCGACTGCGTGAGCGGCGCCTGCGG
>JBAQHS010000029.1:0-4365 GCA_049288455.1 Gaiellaceae bacterium
GACCTGACCAGGTCACGCGCGGCATTGCATGCCGTGTCGAGCGCCTGCGCCGGCGGCATCCCAGCATGCAGCGAGATCAGCAGCACCCCTGCGAGCGCGTCACCGGCGCCGGTCGTCCTTCCCTCCACGTGCTCGACTCCGACGTGTATGAGCCCCGGCGCTGCGGAGGATGTCCAGGCGCCGAACACGCCGTCGGCGCCGTCGGTGACGCAGGCGAACGAGTAGGTGAGCGCAAGCTCGGACGCGGCCGCGGCGGGATCAAGGCCGGTCAGTGCGTGCGCCTCTGCCGCATTCGCGACGAGCACGCTCGCACCTCGTGCGCGAGCATCGAACTCGGCGCGACCGAGCCGGGCGGCAAGCGTCGCCGAGGCAACGACCACTCCGACATGGTCGGCGCGTGCTCGTTCAATCGCGGCGCGCGCCGCGGCAGCCGTGTCGTCGTGAAGGAGGGCATGGCCCGACACGAGAATCGCACCGGCGATGAGCGGCGCGGGGATGTCGCCGGGGGCGAGGGCGGCGCTCGCACCGCGATCCGCCGCGACCGCGGACCCGCTCTCGACGAACGTCCCCGTCGCGAGCAGAGGATCCTCGGCGAGGTGCGCCTCGACTCCCGACCGACGAAGAGCGTCGCGAATGGCCGCCGCGGCCGAATCCCGACCGACGCGACCCACGACGCAAGCACGCGCGCCGCCTTGCGCAGCCGCGAGCGCTGCGTTGACCGCCACCCCGCCGGCCCGGACCTCGATCGGTGCGTGGATCACCGCTCCCTGGATGAGCGGCGGCATCGTCACGTCGAGCAACACCTCACCGACGCAGACGAGATCGGGACACATCGCGTGAGGATAGGCCGCCGCATCTCCACGCGACTCTGGAAGGATCGTCTCATGGAAGCGATCACCCTCGACCCGCTGCCGTTCACCCTTCGCTGGCGGTCCAGTCCGCGCGACTGGAGTCATGCAGACGGTGTCCTGACGATCGACGCCGACGGTGCAACGGACTGGTTCGTCGATCCGGCAGGCCTCTCGGCGCCGATCGTGAACGCACCCGCGCTCCTCGGCGAGGTGACCGGCGACTTCATGTTCAGCGCACGCGCCAGGGTCGAGTTCACGGCAACCTTCGATGCCGGTGTGCTCGTCGTCCATGCCGATGACGCGTCTTGGGCCAAGCTCTGCCTCGAGCGCTCGCCTGACGGCGACGCAATGGTCGTGTCGGTCGTCACCCGCGGCACCTCGGACGACTGCAACTCGGCGGTGGTCGACGGTAACGTCGCGTGGCTCCGCATCGCGAGGCTTGGACCGGCCTTCGCGTTTCATGCGTCGGCCGACGGCGTCAGCTGGTCGCTCGTCCGCCAGTTCGCGCTCCCCGCCCCAGAGACGTTGGCTGTCGGGTTCCTCGCCCAGTCGCCGCTCGGGGACGGTTGCCGCGCGTCGTTCGACTCGATCCGCTTCGAGCCGCGGCGCCTCGGCGACCTGCGCGACGGCACGTAGAACCTCCGTTATTCTCGGAGCGTGATCGCCAAGGCACCGTTCGGAAACACCGGGCATGAGAGCACGCGCACGATCTTCGGCGCCGCCGCGCTCGCCTCAGTGACCCAGGCAGAGGCCGACAGCACGCTCGAGCTCGTGCTCGAGCAAGGTGTCAATCACATCGACACCGCCGCGTCCTATGGCGACTCCGAACTGCGGCTTGCCCCGTGGCTCACCCGTCACCGCGACGAGGTCTTCCTCGCTACCAAGACAGGAGAGCGAAAGCGCGCGGCCGCACGCGAGGAGATCCACCGTTCACTCGAGCGCCTCGGTGTCGACCGCGTCGACCTGCTGCAGTTGCACAACCTCGTCGACCCGATCGAATGGGAGACAGCGCTCCGCGAGGGCGGCGCGCTCGAGGCGGCAGTCGAGGCGCGCGACGAGGGTCTGGTGCGCTTCATCGGCGTCACCGGCCACGGCCTCACGGTGGCCCGGATGCACCTGCGAAGCCTCGCGCGCTTCCCGTTCGACTCGGTGCTCGCCCCGTGCAGCTACATCCAGATGCGCGACGAGCACTACGCCGCCGACTTCGAGGAGCTCGCGACGCTCTGCGCCGAGCGCGACGTCGCGCTGCAGACGATCAAGGCGATCACACTCGCCCCCTGGGACGGCCGCGAGCAGACCTCGCCCACCTGGTACGAGCCGTTGCGCGAGCAGGACGACATCGACCTGGCCGTGCACTGGGTGCTCGGCCGGCCCGGCGCGTTTCTCAACACCGCCGCCGACATCAGCCTGCTGCCGAAGGTGCTCGATGCCGCAGGCCGCTTCGATTCGCGCCCATCCGACGACGCGATGGACGAGCTTGTCGCGCGGCGGCAGCTCGTGCCGCTCTTCTCGTAGCCTGCTCGCAGCGGGGGGCCGGGAGAACTTCTTAGTGACTCGTCGTCGTCGTGGTCGATGTCGTCGTCGTCGGCTGCGTCAAGGTGTAGGTCGGCTGTGTGGTCGTCGAGTAGGTCGGCGAGGTGTAGTACGTCCGCGGCTGGACGATCGTCGGCGTGGCGAAGTTCTCGACGGGCGTCGATGCGAGGGCACCGCTCATGAAGTCGTGCCAGATCAGAGCGGGGATCGTGCCGCCGTACACCGGGGCATAGCCCTCGACGTAGCTCATCGACTGCTCTCGGTGCGGGTAGCCGACCCACACGCAGGTCGTCAGCTGCGGCACATAACCGCAGAACCACGCGTCGACGTAGTTCTCGGCCGTGCCGGTCTTGCCGGCGATCGGCCGGCCGATCCCAGCGGCGGTCCCGGTCCCCTTCTGTGTCACCGCCTCGAGCGCGTAGGTGACCTGGTCCGCGATATCCCGCGAAAGCGCCACATGTGGCTTGCCCTGGTCGTAGGGAACGACATCACCGTTTGCGGTCCGGACCGACTCAACGGCCTGCGGCTCGTGGCGCAGGCCCCGATCGGCAAACGTCGCGTACGCAGCCGTCATCTCGAGCGGGCTGACGGCCTGGGTGCCGAGCGTGATCGAGCAGAAGGGCTTCAGGTTCGACGTGATGCCGAGGCGGTGCGCCATCCGGACGACGGCGTCGGGGCCGACCTGGGTGACGAGCTGCGCGAAGATCGTGTTGACGGAGTTCGCGGTCGCGTCGATCAGATTCATCGTCCCCTCTGATTCGTCGGCGTTGTTGTGGACGTCCCACGGCTGGTGGTAGCCGTCCTCGCAGCGCACGTCGGGGATCGTCAGCTGGGATGGGCCGTTGAAATACGAGTACAGCGAGGTGCCGTGCTCGAGCACCGACGCAAGCGTGAACGGCTTGAACGCGCTCCCGGCTTGGCGGTGCCCCTGGGTCGCGAGGTTGAACTGCAGTCGCTCGCCGCTCGGGACGTACACGGCCATCGCGCGCACCTTCCCGTTGCGCGGGTCGATCGCGACGAGCGCGCTCGCCGGATCGATCTTCCGTGGCAGGTGGGCGGCGATCGTCTGCTGGGCGAGCCGCTGTAGGTGCGGATCGATCGTCGTGCGCACGCGCAGCCCGCCGCTCTCGACGAGCTGCTGGCCGAAGTGCGAGACAAGCTGCTGGTCGACGTAGCCGAAGAAGTACGGCTCGTGGATCGTCTTGTAGAGCGAGCCCGGGTGCAGGTGCAGCGGCTGCCGTCGCGCCCAATGCCAGGCCGGCGCCTTGAGCACGTGATTTCTGAGCATCGCATCGAGCACCTCGTTGCGGCGGGCGAGTGCAGCGTCGGGATCACGGAACGGGTCGTACGCGGTCGGCGCCTGTGGCAGGCCGGCGATCAGCGCGGCCTGCAGCACGTTCAACTGCGACGCGCGCACCGAGAAGTACGTCTGTGCAGCCGCGCCCACGCCGTACGCCTGGTTCCCGTAGTAGACGACGTTGAGATAGCGAGCGAGGATCGACCGCTTCGGCAGCTTGTCGGCAAGCCGCAAGGCGAGGCACGCCTCGGTCAGCTTGCGGCCGAGGGTGCGTGAGGGCTTGCCGATGTAGAGGTTGCGCGCGAGCTGCTGCGTGAGTGTCGACGCGCCCTGCTCGCTGCGACCGCTCTCGAGGTCGGCGAGCGCTGCGCGCGCGATCCCGGCGTAGTCGAGCGCACCGTGGTGCCAGAACCGGCGATCCTCGATCGCGACCGTCGCGCGCGGGAGCCAGGGCGACATCTGCGCGAGCGTCAATTGCTGGCGGTTCCGCTTCGCCGGAATCGTGCCGAGCAGCGAGTTGTCACGCGCAGCGACGAACGAGTTCGAGCCGAGGCTGATCGGCTTCAACGACGAGAGATCACACTGCGTCTTGATCACCGTCGGCGCTATGGCAGCGCCGATGACCGCCGCCCCGGCGGCGCCGGCGAGCACGATCAGGAGAACGGTCAGCGCGCCGGCGAGCCG